>DUDU01000061.1 GCA_005110395.1 Candidatus Melainabacteria bacterium
AAAGGAGGCTAAATCGGGTATATTTCAATACATAGAGATTTACTTTAATCGGGAAAGAAAGCATTCAACCTTGAATTATCTGTCCCCTCTTCAATTCGAAGAGTATCACTATATCTCTAAAAAGTTTGTCTCCTAAATCGGATCAACATCAAAGCAAGAACCCCTGCTACTAAGAAATCAGCTAGAGTTAAAGTTTCAAGATAGTAAAGTCATCATTGAGAAAGTTCCATTGATAGATGGGAATAAATAGAAAATAGTGAAATGCATGTTGAAGATTTACAGAGAAACAAAGCAGAGTAATACAACATAAAATAAAAAGTATCTTGAAAATGTATCTGTAGATTAAAATAATGGAGCTAGCCGAAGTGGTGGAATTGGTAGACACGCTACATTCAGGATGTAGTGAGCGCAAGCTTCTGTGGGTTCAAATCCCATCTTCGGTATTGCTCTAATCCCTCAAAACACTAGTCTCAATGCTACTCTTAAAGTAGTTTGAAAATAAATAAACCCAAACAAAAAGGACAACTGAATAAAATCAATATATGAATTCAAACACCCCCCCATTTCCCCCGATTAGGAAGGAGAATACCTATTCACCCAATCAAGGTCAGCACAATTCACAAGGCTCCAATCAGCAGCAGCAAGTCATAATGAATGAGGGTATTCGTAGCCCGCAAGTTAGAGCCATCTCATCAACTGGTGAACAGTTAGGAATACTATCCACTCGTGAAGCATTGGATTTAGCTTATTCTGAATCACTAGATTTAGTTGTGATCAGTATGCAGAACCCGCCGGTTGCCAAAATAATGGATTACGGCAAGTTCAAGTTTGAAAAAGAAAAAGAAGAAAAAGATAAGAAGAAGAAAAGTAAGCTTCAATCAGTTTTCAAAGAATTAAAAATTTCATCTAGAATCGATCCTCATGACTTACAAGTCAAGATCAAATGGATGAGTAAATGGTTAGAAGAGGGAAGCAAAGTCAGAATTGTATTGCCACTCAAGGGAAGAGAAACTCAGTTTCCAGAGCTAGCAAGAGATGTTCTGAGAACAGTAATGGACGCTTTGACTGAAGTTGGTAAGCCAGATTTAAGCCCACCAATTAGACAAGAAGGCAGAATGTTTAGTCTTCAGCTTTCCCCTATCACTCCAGCTGGCACAAAAAAAGTCTAAGCTTTCAAGACATTGATACTAAATTCATAATAAAAATCTCTAGACTTTTCTGAGCGATTGACTTATTGGTCTAGAGATTGAATTGAAGAGTTAGTTGTATATTGATTTAAGTAGTCATTAAATCCTCGTTCTATGTAACTCATTGAGCCAAGTTTTTAATAATAATAAGGATCATTGTAATCAGGATATCCTTGATTGTTATATCTTTGATTACCATAACTAGTGTTTTGATATCTTCTTTGGTTTTGGCAAGGTCTTCTAGAGCTATATCTACCATTGTTATTGGTGTTGCGATAGCCATAATCTTCGTATTGCTGTCTTACTTGGCGATTACGATATGCATTGTAACCAGCTACGGCTAGAGCTGTTCCACCCAATGCTACTCCAGTAATAATCAATGCTTTTTTTGCATCGGCATTAGCTGATTGAGGCTTCAAAAAGGGAAGAACTAGAAAAAGAAGTAATAAACTAAAAGCGATAGTAGTTTTTTTTGCAAAGCTGTTTGTCATGGTGCGTCTCCTTGAAAGAGTAATGTGAATTATTCCTGAATATCTATTTGCATTAATGAATTGAAGCGAAATAAAAAGCTGAATCGATTTTGTTATTTATCGTCTATCTCTGATTCTTACTCTACGTCTATCCTGTGAATCTTGACCAGAGCCATCTCTTGGAGGATTACCTTGATTGTTTTGCAAAGTAATTGAGTTTGAGTCAGCCAAATCCAAAGCTAGGGAAGGACTTTGAGTAAATACCGAGAAAGTAATTGTAAAAATAATTAATGTCCAAATAGCGCTTTTCATAATGATTTCAATTCCTATTTTGTTTTGTTAATTCCGCAATTTACTAATTGGCTTTTTGCTTGTCCTTCTTTTGGCGGAATATATGTCTACTTGTTTTATTTTGCATTTTATTTAATGTAACTTTTTCTTTCCTTGTAATCTCGCCATCTGAAGCGAATTTATCTTCTTTGTTTTGAATGCGATTTTGTTGATTTTGAAGACGATTAGCTTCATTTTGATTCAATTGACCTTTTTCTATGCCTTGTTGAATTCTCTGTTCTTGTTTATCTTGTCTCTGGTCTAAACGGTTTGCAAAACTAGGACTTGACTGAGAGGTTAAGATTAATAAGCTTAGAGATAAAACATTGAGGGAAAGAGTTGAGAGAGTTAATTTTTGATTTTTGCTATTTGCCATTTTGATGCTCCTTTTTGAATCTAGTATTTGATTCATTTATTTAATTTGCCTGTTTGCTTTGTAGGATTGAATTAATCCTTACCTCTATAGAATATCCAGTTCAGCCCTTTATTTAATTAGCTAAGAGAGTAGTTTTATTAGCTTATTTATTCTCATTACTCTAACTAATTCTTTTGGCTAATATAGCTCTTGTATTCATTATTGAGAATTGGTTCAATATGTCTTTGATAAAAAAATTCCTTTTATTCTTTTTGTTGACTTCAATACTTCCCTTGACGCTTTTAGGATTTTTCTTAGTCAGAGAAAGCCAAGAAAAGCTAAATCAGAGATTTGTGAATTTACTCCATACCGCAGAGACGCTTGTTCTTGGAGCTTATAAAAATGATTTGGATGCCTTGAAATTAATTAATGATCAAGTAAGCATTTTGTCTATAAATGATGAATATCAAGAATATTTAAATGGCTCACAAGGAGATAGGCTCGAAGAAATACTCAATAAGTTTCAGCAAAATCAAGATTTGGGAATAGTAGCCTTAATTGATGCAAAACAAAAAGTAATTGCTAGTACTGACACTTTTGAATATGCATCCAAAGATTCGATTAATGAGCTCATTCAAACAGCTTTGAGAGGTAAGTCCATTAGCAGCGTCGAAAGACTGAAATTTCTAGATGATACTAAAAGCAATAAAGAATCTGCGAAGCAAGAGTTAATGTACGTTGCGGCTTCTCCATTGTTAGATGAAAAAGATACAAAAAAAGTCAATGGAGTATTGCTGATTGGTCGATTTATAAAGGAAAAAAACTCCTTTCAGAAAATCGAAAAATCATTACCTATTATTCGCATCACGGTTTCTGACTCTCAACTCAGCTCTAATAAAATATCTCTTCAGGTCACTCCTTCCACAGCTCTGAATTTGTTTCAATCCCTACAAAACAAGAATGAAAAAATAAACTTAGCCCATTCAAAAAGGCTTATTGCTCTCAGAAATTATGCTGGTCAAATTATTGGCAATCTGGAAGTCAGCATCTCAATGGCTCCCGAATTAGAGTTGCAAAAAAGAAATTTGTTTTTAATGGGTTTATTCCTATGTTTTGCTGTGATTGGAATTATTTCGGCGGGCTTCTGGTTTAATCGTAATTTTATTTTCCCGATGAATCAACTCTCTGAGGCTTGCCGAAAATTAGCAACTGGCAATATGCAAACTTTAATTACAGCTTCTAAAGCGAAAGGCGAAATGAGATTGACAATTGATGGATTCAATCAAATGGTGAGACAACTGCAAGAAAAACAACAAATGCAATCTGACTTTATTTCTACTCTTACTCACGATCTAAAAACCCCTCTGCTTGCGCAAAAAAGAGCTTGTGAATTAATTGAGGAATTTGAAGGAGGAATGCAAACCTCTTCCGTTAAACTCATTCATGGATTGCATTCAAATAATCAACATTTGTTGAATATGGTGAATTTATTGTTAGAGACTTACAAATCAGACTTTGAAGGAATACAACTCAAAAAAAGCTTAGTCAATTTATTTAGCCTTGTCGAAGAATGCAAGGCTAATCTTGGATTATTGGCTGAGTCTAAAGAAATTCAGATTCTCAATACAATTCCAAAAGAAGCGGAATTAGAAGTTGACCCGGTGCAGCTCAAGAGAGTTTTTGTAAATATTATTGGTAATTCAATAGAAAATATAGGTAAAAATTCGCAAATAACAGTTTTGTTGAATGATTTAGATCAAAAATGCAGAATTACGATTGCAGATAATGGACCAGGTATTTCAGAAGAAATCTTGCCTCGAATTTTTGAAAAATATTATAGTCGGAGTCGAATGAATCAAAAAATCGGTTCGGGTTTGGGGCTTTATATTTGCAAGTTAATAGTTGAAGCACATGGTGGACAAATTTTTGCAACCTCAAATACTAATATGCCTGAGTCAAGTATTTCTCATAAACACGAATTAGCTGATCAAATAAAAAAACAAGTTGAAAATCTCAGTAAAATTGAAAACAATAAATCAAGTGGCACAAGCTTCATAATCGAATTACCAAAATGAATGAGCCAATAAAATTATTAATTGCAGAAGACCATGAACTCACTCGAATGGGGCTTTCAATGTCTTTGCAAAAAAGAGCTCCGAATATTCAAATTATTGCTGAGGTTGAATCTGGTGATTTAGCAGTGCTGGAGGCTGAGAAACTAATGCCTACTGTTATTTTAATGGATATTAATATGCCTATTCTTGATGGTATTGAAGCTACCAGACAAATTAAAGCTAAACTTCCTCAAATCAAAGTCATAATGCTTACCTCTCACGATGCCGGAGATGAAGTCTATGCTTCTCTGACTGCTGGTGCAGATGCATATTGCCTAAAAGATATTAAATTAGAACGGTTGATTCAAGTAATTGAAATGGTAAATGAAGGCGCTCTCTGGTTAGATCCAGCAATTGCCCAAATGGTTGTTAAAGCACTCCCTCTAAATTTGCCAGAAAGGCTAAAAACCCCTTCAAGCTCAAATCGCAACCATTACAATCTAGAGCTTACTGAGAGAGAGTCTGAGGTTTTAGGAAAAATAGTTGAAGGCAAAAGCAATAAAGAAATAGCAGATGCATTATTTATTACTATTCACACCGTGAAAGCTCATGTAGCCAATATAATTTCCAAACTTGCGGTTGACGACCGAACTCAAGCTGCTGTCAAAGCGCTCAGAGATGGTCTCGTAAAAAAGTGAATCCCAATGCAACACATTTTTAAATTCTTTTAATTCTTCTTTGCAAGCTCAAAATCTTCACCCAAATAATATTGCCGGGCCAAATTATTATCAGCAATTTCTTCAGCCGAACCTTGAACAAGCACTCGGCCATCTTGAATAATATATGCTCTATCAGTGATGGATAAAGTTGCTCTTGGATTGTGATCAGTTAAAAGTATCCCAATATTACGTCTATGAATCAAATCCCTGACTATATATTGAAGTTCAGCAATTGCAATTGGATCAACTCCCGTAAAGGGTTCATCTAAAAGTAAATACTCAGGATCTTCAGCCAAAGCTCTGGCTATTTCAACTCTGCGTCTTTCCCCTCCAGATAATCCAATTGCTGGGTTTTTCTTGAGGTGAGTAATATCAAATTCATTCAGCAAAATATCCAATCTTTCATCTTGCTCTTTTTGAGGAACATTTTTGATTTCCCAAATTAGTCGCAAATTATCTTCGACTGTCAAACGCCTGAATACAGAGGGTTCTTGAACCAAATAGCTAATTCCCAACTTTGCTCTTTCATGAATTGGTTTTTGATTGAGCAAATTTTCATTAATAAACACATTTCCTTCATCTGGCTTGACTAATCCAACAACCATATCAAAAGAGGTTGTTTTGCCAGCACCATTGGGTCCTAGCAAGCCGACTATTTCCCCACGCCCTACCTGAAAACTAACTCCCTTTACAACGGTCCGCATTCCATATGTCTTTTTGAGATTTTGAGCAATTAGCATTTCGGATTGTATTTGAATTTTGTTGAAAAAACGATTTGTATTTTACGTTTAATCATTTTAAGCTGCTTGTGCAAAAGTAGAAATTCAATGTGCTTCAAGTGTGAATTTCTACAAAATAAAATTTCAGAACAGGTTTGGACCCATACTTTTTTTGTAATTAAATACTCTATTTCACATCATTCTTGAATGATTATGACTAAAGACTATAGATGTAGATCCATAGTCTTAATTTTGCTGATCTCTTGAAATTTAACTTTTCAGACAAAAATACACTTTAAAAATTAGTCAAAACCAGCCTATTATTCTGCAAAAAACAGGCTGATTTTTAGTCATTATTGGCTATTTTTCAAGAATCCAAACTAGGCAGCCAAAGCAACAATATTTGCGTATTTTCTACCAGCTTTTTCGGTGAATTTTACAGTTCCTTCAATTAGAGCAAAAATTGTAAAATCACGACCTAAACCAACATTTTGGCCTTGTTTGATTTTTGTACCAACTTGGCGAACAATAATTTCTCCAGCATTGACTTTTTGTCCAGCAAAACGTTTAACACCTCTACGCTTTGCATTACTGTCTCTTCCGTTACGGCTGGAACCGCCTGCTTTCTTACTTGCCATTGCTGTTAATTAAATTGATGAATTTTATATTTTTAAGAATTTATTTCTAAAGACTTATTTCACTGATTGAGAAAGATTATCACATAGTTTTTCAATTGCCAATATCTCAATTGCCAGCATCAAGATCAAAGCATTGAAATTCAAGTGTGTAAGCTAAGTGTCTAAACTCTATCTCATTGAAAAATTTCTTTGTCTAAAAATTTTATTAAATTGGCAGCATGAAATTGCTTCCCATGAAATTTTTGCTTTCTCCTTTAAATCTACCGAAATATAAATACAAAAATACAAAGACAGTCAATGCAAAAGAATGAGATGTTTAATGCTTTAACAATAGAGAAAACAAAAAAATCATTCAATTTATCTTCTAAGCTCTACATCTACTAAGCCAAATCGAATCAAAGCAATATAGAAATCTTTATGAATTGTCTTGGAAACTTTGATTAATTTATTTCTAAATCGCTTTATTGGCGAATGTCCACGTGTTGGCTTACAAAGATTACCAAAGCTTTCAACGCTGAATAACATCATTCCACGCAGAACTTCTAGCGCTTTTGCCGGGGTATTTGAAGGACTTCATTCCATATTTCTTTCAAATCCGTTTTGGCAATTTCTTTAGATCTGGTAGTCAAATAAGCCGAACTATTTCAGTTTATTTAGAACAACGTCATCAAATGCTAAAAAGATAATTTTAGTTTTCGGAAAATATTTCAAAAATGCTCTTGAATAAATCTTTCCAAAAATATTTTTGTATACAAATAACTTAGGCCACCCTGCAAATAAGCTGAATAAGGCTCTCGGAGTGGACCATCTGCTGACAATTCACTAGTAGAACCCTCCACAAAAGTACCAGCCGCCATTATAAGCTCATCTTCATAACCAGGAGTTTGAGCTGGATAAGGAGTAAGGTGCGAATCAACTGGACTTGCGCCCTGTAAAAGCTTGCAAAATTGAATTAATTTGTCTCGACTGCCCAAATCTATGCGTTGAATAATATCAGTTCTATCATCCGACCACTGAGGGCTACTTTGCATATTCAAAGAATCAAAAACTTTCGCACATAAAGTCATTCCCTTCATAATCTGGCTAACAATCATTGGAGCCAAATAAATACCTTGAAATAAATGAAGCCCTTGCCCAAAATTTGGTCCACCTTCAGCGCCTACACCAGGACAAGTCAAACGGTTAGCGGTATTTTCAATTAAATCAGATCTGCCAGCAACATATCCTCCAGCCAATACAATTCCAGCTCCAGGATTTTTAATTAACGAACCAGCAATTAAATCTGCCTTGCTATCACCTTCTAGCTCAGTTGGCTCATAATTCTCGACAAATTCACCATAACAATTATCGACAAAGCAAATTATTTCTGGATTTATTGATTTTACTCGTTGAATTAATTGTCCAATTTGCGCAACGCTGACTGATGGCCTAGAAGCAGAATATCCTCGTGAACGCTGAATAGCAATTATTTTTGTTTTATTGTTTATAAGAGCAATGGTCTTTTCAATTACAAGTTCATAATCTTCCCAATTATTATGTTCGACTATATGTACTTTGCCTTCTAGTGAGTTTTCGATATAAGTAAGCATTGATTCAAGCGTGTCATAAGGACGACCAAAAGCAAATAAAATTTCATCGTGCGCTTTCAGATTGCCTAAAATGGCACAGGCGATAGCATGAGTACCAGAAACAAAATTTACTCTGGCAAGAGCAGCTTCTGTATTGAATATTTCAGCATAAAGCTCATCTAGCTTAGCTCGTCCCAAATCGTCATGGCCATAACCAGTAGTTGATTGAAAATGCTCAGTTCCAACTTTAACTTTCTGAAAAGCTTTTATTACTTTTTGGTGATTAAAATAGCTGATTTCATCGATATGGTTGAATCTTTCACTAAGCTCTTTTTCTAATTGATTTAAATTTGGCTTATTCATTTTTACTTTGCTTACTAACTTATTCCATTCTTTACTAAACAGTTTAATAAATTAAAATCTTTGAGAATAACTTTTTGATAAACTTGCAATCTAATTTTGTGTCTCAAGTTTCCTTATAGGATTCTCTCTGCAGATTTCCAGATTGAATTTTCAGTCAGATTTTCAGATCACAATTTCCACTTCAGCCAAAATACTTGATGTTAAAATTGAAAGTAATGATCATAGAAAAGCTCAATAATTCATTTTTCTGAACATTTCAAGATTCCTAATTTTATTTCAATTACAAAATTTCTAAACAAATTGAAATTCACAATTCATAGAACAATTCAAGATCCCAAACGACTTTAATATTTCACAATGAATTTAAAAACCAAACTGGAAGGTAAAGAAGGTCAATGGATTAGAATTCATTTTCCAGATACAACTTTTCTCACAGGTCGTCTTCAGCATGTGGGCTCCGATTTTATTCAAATTGAATGTTATGGAAGAGATGATGCTAATCCTCAAGATCAAAGTAGCTATACGCAACATCTTATTCCAACTGGTCTAATAAAAATGATTACAATTGAAGCAACTAGCTTTGTGGAAGCTGAAAGACGCCGACTGGAATACATTTCGCAAAATAGTTCTGGTTCTCATGATCAATGGCCTGAAATGGAGAATTTGAGATAAACCAATGAATGCTTTAACTCATGCAGAAGCTATAGACAAGACAAAGATTAGAATAAAAAAAGATATTCCACAATCAGGTTTTTCTATTCAAGAAATTCATGAAAAGCTCAAGAACAATGGATCGAGATTGACACTACAGCGTGAATATATTCTTGATGTTTTTTTTAACAATAATTCTTCTGGATATCATTTAAGCGTTGAAGATATTCACAAACAGCTGATCAAAAGGAACAATTCACAGATTTCACTTGCTACCGTTTATCGCACGGTAAAAACACTTCACACTTTAGGTATATTGAGAGAAGTTGATTTGGCAGAAGGTCACAAACATTATGAGCTTGCTTCTAGCAAAGAAGATCATCATCATCATATAGTTTGTATGAATAGTAATAAAACTATTGAATTTTTCAATGAAGAAGTTAATCAGTTAGCAAAAGATATTGCCGCCAAACATCGCATAGAGGTCTTGGATGTTGAATTGAAGATTTTCGGCAAATGTCTAGATCATATAAATTGCCACAATGATGTACAAAGTCATAGAAGATAATATTTTGTGAAATCTGGGCTTGCAAACAGAGCTTTGTTGGCCTTTTGAAGCTTTACAATATCTATTTCATTTGTGATTATTTCTGCCAACCTGATGTTGATCCGATTTAGGAGACAAACTTTTTAGAGATATAGTGATACTCTTCGAATTGAAGAGGGGACAGATAATTCAAGGTTGAATGCTTTCTTTCCCGATTAAAGTAAATCTCTATGTATTGAAATATACCCGATTTAGCCTCCTTTCTTGAAATAAATTTTTCGTGATTAACAAACTCGGTTTTTAATTTGC
>DUDU01000062.1 GCA_005110395.1 Candidatus Melainabacteria bacterium
CAGAGCCAAATGCCAACAGTGCCTTCTTAGGTTTTTCCCTTCCAGTCAACTTTCTCGACTTTATAGAAGTGCCCTTTAGTAATCAAGCATTAGTTGTTCCCACAGTTAATACACAAGGATTTGTTGTTCCCACGATTGAAGAAGTAAATGGGGAGTTAATATCATCAAGTGGATACGATTTATTTAGTAAAAGTAAACCTGATTTTAAATTTCAAGCTCCTGGTTTATTTGGTTTAGGTAATATAACCATTACACCAATTAATCCAATTACAAATGGTGAATTCAAAATAAAAGAAATAACTTCACCAATAGAATATGGCTTTGCAAATATTCTTGATGGTAAAGGTTTTGATGCTTCCAAAATTAGTACTTTCAACCCATCAAATGTAATTGGTGACTTTGGACGAGCTACTTATGAAGGAGTAGCTAATTCTCCTCAAGGGTCTATTAAAACTGCTCAATATGGTGGGATAGGAAATTTTGGAGCTCCACCAACTAGTAATTCGACTTCTTCAATTGCTGCTATTAGTAATCCATTAGACTCACTTGCGGAAACATTCAGTGCATTGCCAAATTTTGTTCCTAATCTTCTTCAAAAGATAGTTTCAGGTGATATTCAAGGTGCACTCCAAGGTGTAACTGGATACTTGGTGGAGGGGCTGAGAAAAACCCTTACTAATGCTGTTATAAGTGATTTAACAAAAGGTATGCCAGATTTTCTTTCTGAAGCAGTGCGTGCTGGCTTTCAATCACAGTTTGCAAGCGGAAAATTATCTTTTGAAGATTTCTTAAAAGCCTCAGGAAAGTCTGGAACATTAGCAGGTCAATTGTATGGAGCTGTTCAAGGTATGCAAGCTGGTTTGAATCTTGCGGCTCTTCAGAGATTACCAGGAATAGCTAATGGCCTAGCTCGAAATATACCTAACTTAGGACAGGTATTAGCACAAGTCCCACCTTTACTTAATCTAATTGGAGCTGTAAATAACAATCAAAAGGTTTTAACTACTATATTTGGTCAGGCAGTACCTCAACTTGCAAACAATAGAACTGTAAATCTTGCTCAGCCAGTTGCTAATATAAGCATACAGAGTCCATCATCAATAGGTAGTGCATTGAGCATTGTCAGAAGACCTGGTGGTTTAGAGGTTGAAACTAATATTTATCCAGATGGTTCAAAAAGTGAAAAAATTACTAATAAAGATGGTTCCTCAACTACAACAGTGTTTGATGCTAAAGGGAAAATAATAAGGCATTATGGTGTAGGCCCTTCACTTCAAGCCTCATCATCAAATCAGCCAGGTGTTGGGTTAGCTACAATACCTCCAGGCTATAAAATTGCTTATATAAAACATTTGAAAAATGGATACATAGAAACTAAGTATGTTGATCCATCTACTGAAAAATATATAATAAGTCAAATTCCCACTTTACGACCTCCAATATTTTCAATACCAAGACCTCCAAGACCAATACCTCGAGTTCAAGTGTTTACACCTGCTCCCAAGCCAATTCCGTGAATGAGAAATAATTAAGGAAAGAAGATAATATGGGAGGTAGTTGAACTGATGAGGTAACTACCTCCGCTGGAGAAAGATTTCAACATGTTGCTTGAATCAATCATTGATGGAAGAAGAGAACATAGAGTAATTTATCCGCTGCAATTCCTTTTACTAGGCTCAATATTAGAGGTTTTTAGTGGTGCATATAACCCAGCAACAATTCATGAATTCTTTCTTAGAGGCTTTGCAGATCAACCTTCCAAAGCTTCAAATTCAATTATAGCCTTTCTGAAAAACTAAATTGGAAGGAAGTTCCTGATAAATTATTTAGTTGGTTTGGAAATAAACTTCTACAATGAATATACTATTCGCGGCTGGGTTCAAGAGTCCTACTCCCTTTACCAGACAATGAGTTAATAAAGTTAATAAAATCAATGACCTCATTAACTTTATTAACTCATTGAATTGCCCTGCATCTTTAGGGGTGGAAGGGATTCTGTACGTTAACAATACGAGCATCTTGACAGAAGAACTTAAACTAGAAAAACAAAGAATAACAAATTTGAGAATTAGCTAAGATTATTTTTTAAATCTTCAAACTCCCTTTCAAAAGCAGCCTTGTCGCGATCTGATTGTCCCATCAGAAAAATGATTTGGCTGTTTTTATTTAGATCTTTATTGCTATTTTGGCTCCCCATTTCAAGGGGACTGGTGGGTGATAAGCCTGGAGCGAGAGTCGAAGTTTTACTTACTCTAATATCGTTTTTGTTTATATCATCAATGTTTTTTCTAATGGCCCAAATTGTTTTCTTAGAGCCGAAAGCAATAGAAACACCAATAATCAAAATAATCATACCTATTATCATTGGAATATCACCTGGACTATATTTATATTGAATGCCTGTTTTTGAATAAGCACCAATAAACTTAAATTTCATAGGCCCAATTTGAGTTTCTTGATTTGGTGAAAGTTCGGCAATCGGTTTGAGATTTATATCTTCTAGTGATTTGGATATTTTGTTTGTTGAGATCAGTTTTAGTTTGGGTGTATCCGAAAATCCGATTCCATCCTCATTTGTCTCACCCCCCAACCCCCTTGGCAGGGGGAGTTCGGAAATAATTCTTGTGTTGTTTACTGCGATATTATTCTTATCTTTTCCCTTAACTAAAAATAGAAGCCCTAAATCTTTAGATACTTGATTGAGAGCAACTTCACCAGTTTTTTGCTTACCTAATTTTATTTTGTCTAATTTGATTTCAAAATCTTGATTATTAAATTTCAATCTCAATACTCTATTCCAATCAGCTTGATAAAAATCTATACCAGCAAAGCTTACGGGGTCATTGACGGAGGCAATTGTAGCTTTGAGTGAATCACCGTTATTGGAAAAAAACTTTAATTCTGTAAACCATTGTTTTGGATTTCCATCGGCATAATTTTCTCTTTTAGTATTTCCGATCTCAACTTCAAACTCAGGGCTTTTACCAATCCAGATTGGAGAATGAAAAATTTTTGAAGTAGTTACAAGAATATATGAACGCTGACTATCTTCTTTGGACGAAATAATAAATCTATCTTCAGGAATACCTTCAATAATTCCATTAAATCCAAATAGCAAACTAATTAAAGCTCCAAACAAAATAGTCAAAATGCCTATATGTGTAAGGGATGGTGCAAGTCTGTGATATGCACCTTTGCGAGATATTAACGAATTGTCATTCTCATTTACTTTTATTTCCCAATTATTGTTTTTTAGTTTTTGTTTGAGATTATTCCATTCGGTATTTTTATGATTATCACTAATTGAAAAACTTAAGGGAATTTCAAAACAATCAAGATCTTCACCCCCCAAACCCCTGAGAGTGGGCTCTAAAAAAGGATTTGGAGGTATTCTTTCAGGGCATTTAGGGGCTTTTCTAGGAATTTCTTTCAGAAAACTTGGCCAACTAAAGGCTTTCTTGGAGCGCGGAAATACCTTGATGAAACTAGCCACAATCAAATTTAGAGCTAGCAAAATAAATATACCTAGATACCACCAAGAATGGAAAACATCATTTAAACCCAAAGATTTGAGTAATTGATATTGAGACAAACCAAATTGTTCAATCAAAGCTAATCTGCCAACAAGCGGCTCTTGAGGGATACATGAACCTAGAAAAATAATAATTGCCAACAAAATAAACAGGCAAACAGCCAGCTTTACACTTGAAAATAGTTTAGTAAATTCTTTTGAGATATATTTGTTTTTCATACTTTTTAGGCAGTAGTCAAAATATAATCCCTAATATGAATCAAAGAGATAAAAATTCAAAACTCTTTTCATCGATAAAAACAATTGGTGCTCCCAAAAGATATTTAGATGATATTTTTCACTATCTGATGGGCTCTAAATGGCCATATTTGATTTTGTTTATTTTTTCGATTTTCACTTTTCTAAATTTATTATTTGCATCTTTATATTTTGTCGGTGGCGACTGTTTGGCCAATGTCAGAAAAGGAAGTTTTAATGATGCTTTTTTCTTTAGCCTTCAGACACTGACTACAATTGGTTATGGAAATTTTTATCCAAAGAATTTATATGCTCAAGGCATTGTTTATTTAGAGGCATTCACTGGCTTGATGGTAGGAGCAATGATAACCGGAATTATGTTTGCGAAATTCTCAATTCCACAAGCTCGGATTATGTTTAGTAAAAATGCCCTTATTACAATTCATGATGGTCAACCTGTTCTCATTTTCAGAGCTGCAAATGAAAGGAGTAATAATATTGTGGAAGCACAAGTCAAAGTTGTACTTTTGCATCAAGAGACTATGAAAGACGGTTCCAAGTGGAGAAAAATGAGCAGCCTCAGGCTTGTACGAGATTCTACGCCTGTTTTTGCTCTTACTTGGAGCGTAATTCATCCGATTGAACAAGATAGTCCTCTTTTCCAGCTTGAAGAAAAAGATTTTATTGATAAAAAAGCTGAGATTTTAATTACGATTGTTGGCTTGGATAATACATCTGGTCAAACAATTCATAAGCGGCATTCATATCACTACTCAGAAATCGTTTGGGATGTCAAATTTTCAGACATAATTTCATTTACAGCTGAAGGCGAACGTGTGATTGATTACAATAAATTTCATTTAATAGAAAAACTCAGTATTGAAAAACCTAGCATTGAAAGATTCAATCAAAACTAATTAATGAGTTTTTAGTTCACAAAATTACTCAAGTAGAAGGCGATTTGGAACATTAAAGCTTCAAAATCCATTGACTGTAAACACTTCTTTACATCTTGCCTTTAATTGAAGAGATGACTAGGATTATTCAATCAGAGCATAAGTCAAAAATAAACTTCTAAAAAGTTGCTCAACAGCTGGTCAAGTAAACAATCATCAATGAGAGTATTGGTCATCGGCGGCGGCGGACGCGAACACGCTTTAGTTCTTTCACTTTCATTAAGCACTCATGTTCAGGAAGTTTTTTGCTGTCCTGGTAATCCGGGAATTTCCCAAATAGCTCAATGTGCGCCCATTCAAATAAGTGATTTTGCTAAGTTGGCTGAATTCGCATCAAGTAATAAAATTGATTTAACAATAGTTGGCCCAGATGAGCCGCTTGCAGATGGCATTGTTGATTTCTTTGAAGAACGTAATCTTAAAATTTTTGGTCCTCGCAAAGCTGCTGCTAAGCTTGAATGGTCAAAATATTTTGCAAAAGAATTTATGCTTCGCCGTAATATTCCAACTGCTAAATATGCAGCTTTTGACACTAGAGAGCATGCAATTGCCTATGCTTATTCGCGTAAATTACCAATTGTAATTAAAGCAGATGGTTTAGCCAAAGGAAAAGGAGTTGCGGTTGTTCATAGTCATGAAGGCGCAATTGGTGCAATTAATGCCTGTTTTGATGGCAAATTTGGTGAGTCAGGCAAATTAGTTATTATTGAAGATTTTTTACCTGGAAGAGAAGCATCGGTTTTTGCAATATGCGACGGAGAAGACTATGCCTTACTTCCAACTGCTCAGGACTATAAAAGATTATTAGACGGAAATAAAGGTCCTAATACTGGTGGCATGGGCGCCCGTTCCCCTCATCCTTTGATGGATGCCAATATACTGGAAAAAGTTGAGCAAAGAGTTATTAGACCAACTTTGCAAGGGATGAAAGAAGAAGGCAAACCATTCAAGGGATTTTTATACGTTGGTCTTATGATTGACTATGACAAAAATCCTTATGTAGTCGAATTTAACTGCAGATTGGGTGATCCTGAAACTCAAGTAGTTTTGCCGCTTTTGGAATGCGATTTGTTTGAAGTCTTGGTTAAAGCAACTGAAGGCAATCTTGGACAATACAAAGGCCGCTTGCCCAGTGCAGATCTTAACGGTAGAGGAGCTGCTGTTACGGTCATATTGGCAAGTCAAGGTTATCCAGAAAAAGTTGCAACTGGAATGCCAATTAGATTTAGAGTAGGTTGCTCACTTGGAGGACAAAGCCAATTACTCGATCATACTGGGGATATTTTGCCTGAGAAATCAAAAATTATACTTTTTCATGCGGGAACCAAACTTGATAATAATCGTAATTTGATAACTTCCGGTGGAAGGGTTTTGGCTGTAACGGCTTTAGCCGCTAATGAATATGAAGCTCGTAGATCGGCTTATGCTGCAGTAGATAAAATTGACTTTGCAGGTAAACAATACAGAAGCGATATAGCAAAGGATTAATAGAGTTAGGCTTAATCAGATCGGTTAAGAATATTCAATTTCATCATTTGTTTTTAAACTATTTGAGCGAGACACAATAGGGCCTGATGTGAAAGTCCATTACCTTTCAAGATGGTAAATATATAAAATCCTTTTCGGAAATTTTAATTACTGCCATTCATAATTTATTTGATCCAAAAAATGTAAATTACAAAAAAGTATTGAGAGTGAAATCATCAATTGTTTCTTATCTGATCACAAGCTTCTGTAACTTTCTACAATTTATTTCATGGCCGATCTCGAAAAGAAAACCAAAATTTTAGTAATTAGATATCGATTTTTAGGCGATACAATTCTGACAGTACCTTTTCTCAAGAAATTGCGAGAAGCTTACCCTAGTGCACATATTGCAGTACTCATTGGTCCTCAAAGTGGGAATTTATTGTTGAATTGCCCATATATAGATGAATTAATTAATTTTGATACTACTCGCTTTCATAAATATGATTCAGGGCAAGGAAAATCAAAGTCTTTCTGGGAATATGTGTGGCAGCTTCGCAAAGAGAATTTTGATATAGCATATGTTCTCAAGCGTTCTCTTTCTAGTGCCTTTTTGGTTTGGCTTGCGGGTATATCTCAAAGAATTGGTTTTGATACTGAATTCAGAGGCTTTTTCCTTACAAAGAAAATAAAATTTGATTCTAATCAATATGAAGTTCTGAATTTTTTAGCTCATTTAGATTCACCATTGAATACGGCCCCTCCCATTAGCGATCGATTGTTTTGGCCAACAGTTGAGGAAAAACAAAAAGCCAATACTCTTATTGAAAAATATTTATCCTCAAGTAAAAAAAGAATTTTAATCCATGCACCTGCCGCGCATCCGCTAAAAATGTGGACTATTGATGGGTGGGCTGAATTGATTTCTAAATTGAAGAATTTGGGGTATGAAATAGTATTTTCAGGTGCAAATGCAGATCAAGCTTATTATGAGGAAATTGAGAATAAAGCTAATCTAAAAGCCGATTTAAATCTATGCCTTTTGGAGAATACTCTTCGAGAGAATATAGCCGTATATGAGAAATGTGATTTAGCAATTTGTGTTGATTCAGGCCCAATGCATTTAGCGGCTGCTGTGGGCGTACCACTAATAGCTTTGTTCGGACCAAGTGATCCAAAGCGTTGGCATCCATGGGCTGAAAAATACAGGATTATTACTTCATCATCAAATTTGGCTTGTAGGCCATGCTTGATGAAACCAACGTGTGAGAAGCGTGAATGTTTAACTGAGATAAAAGCTGAGCAAATATTAGATTCAATCGAAGAACTAATTGATAATTGAATTGTTCATTTAATTCAACTGAATAATCCCTCTGCAATTTTGCTTGAAAGATAGTGTTATTACTGAATTTGTTAGTCTTGACCGCAATTTTGCGACCAAATACGATATAAAGTAACCAAGAGTGGCACATATAAATTGTCAGGATGATGCTCCTGACGGCAAAATATAAGTTGTAAATAGACAAAGGAAACTTGCCATTTGAAAATGATGGTTTATTGAAAGGGCTCTAATCTGAAGGGGCCCTTTTTTATTAGGTTTAGGATTTACGCAGAAGTAGGAAATATTGACAAAAAGAAGACACCACCCTGATCTTTTTGATTGGTAAACCTATCTAAAATCATTTATAGATATCAATAATGAGCGAATTTAAATGAAAGAATCGAAATTTCTCACAATTCAAATGATGCTCCTAGCCGCAAGCAACAGGGTATCAAGAAGAGAGTTTAAAACAGCTTGAACCATCATTTATGCCATTTCTTGAACTCCACCTTTTAGGTGATGACCATACGGCGATGCAAGTAACGGGGAATTTACTCCAACCAAAAGAGATTAATATGGAGGAAGTCAATATTGCCATTTATCTTGTTTGGTATTTTGTGGAGGGTCAATTTCGTCTGTTCTACCATCACTATATAATTTATATAATCTTTGAGAAGACCTATCGTGTAATATCATATAGTTTGCGTTTTTTGTATTGGGAACATACACTGCATAATTAGCATTACTGTTATTACCTAACCATTCGCCAACGGGAAAACCACCTATTCTAAAGTATTTAGCCATTCCACTTTCTGACGTTTCCCCCCTACCCCCAATTAAAGTAAAGTAAGGAGTATTGTCCTGAGGATCCACAACTTGAGCCCCTGATTGACCAGGGCTTGCAATGTTAGCGCTTACATCTGTTATACGTCTGTTGAAAATTTGCACCAAAAAGATTCATTCTAAAAAATGCTGCTTTTGTTAAATTTGGGAATTCTTTTGGTTGATTAAAGCTTTTAGTAGTTAATGGGGCTAATGAAACTTTAGGATTGTCTTTGAAAAACTTTGGTTTAAGTTTTATAACAACGTCAGCAGCATTTTCATTAACCATGTTATTCACCTGAAAATATTTGCTAACCAACTCAATAGATCCATTTTGAATTAATGGTTTTAAAGAATCCATAAGAGTAGAGGTGTTACTATTATCCCAACCAAGATTCTTTGCTAAAACATGTGCCATTGTAATATAATCGCCATCTTTTAGTTTTCCAGCAGTACCATAACTAGAATTATTAGTAGGACTTATACGAACTTGTGTAATAAGTTGAGTTTCCATTATTATTCCCCCTAAGTATTTATAGCTTGACTGACGAAAATTAGCATAAAGTTAAAGCGTCTAAGAAATTTTCATCTCTAGGCCTAATCAACAAGTAGAAAGAATTAATCTTAACCCCACTCGGTTTGTTTTTTTTGCCATATAGGAAAAAACGGGTACAATTTGGACCTGTTGTAAATACGCATGTAGTTCAATGTAATTCCTTTAATCTTGACTTGTATTGACTTGTTGTGCTTCGAGCTTGAATTGGTTTTTGTTAACTGGTTTAAGTGTTACACAGGGGCAAAATCCTAGAGAACTGTTTAGGAAGGATTTAAGATTGATAATTTTGAATCTTGTGAGATCCTCTGAATTTAAAAACGGAGAGAATTCCTCTCAGCGACTGGCAGCTATACAAAAGTTTATTAATACTAAGTTGCAATCAAAACTCAACATTAGCTAGCTCAAATCTACTAATTAGTTAAACTTCTTTGTGTCGTCCTCCGATCGCATTTTGGTATAAGTTTGCGGATACAATACTTGGCTGCAAAGATGACAGCTGGGGAACAAATGCTATGTTCGGGATAAAAAATTGAGATTATGTTTCTGATTTAACATACTTTCTGACTGGAACTAAGAAGTACCAAACTTGCACATCAAGGATTCAGAAAAATCATATTGTTGTTGTTAGCTTGGCAGTTTTTGAAATCCGCAGCCCGAAATGGGAATATTACTGTGTACTCTCTTCACCAGAGTCGATCCAGCAATTTCATTCGTTCTCAATGACTCAAACCCAAACTCAAATTTGCATAAGTTCTAAGGTTATTTCCAAATTTATTTTCTAATCTTTCCCTCTGACTTTTTGATTAACCATTTGAGAGGAGCTCCTGCAAAGCCAAATTCTTTTCTGACTTGCCTTTCTAAATAGCGTAAATAATTCTCATGAAAATTGTCGGGATCATTT
This sequence comes from Candidatus Melainabacteria bacterium, assembly GCA_005110395.1. GTDB lineage: Bacteria > Cyanobacteriota > Vampirovibrionia > Caenarcaniphilales > Caenarcanaceae > LMEP-10873. The sequence continues at coordinate 9,793 of DUDU01000062.1, forward strand.
ACAAAAATTGCAAAAGTTGGCGGATTGATTTCAACCTGAGTGCCATAATAAATTTTTAGTTTTTTAGCTCCTGCTTTTGCGGGTTCATTCAAAGCTACAATTTCGCGCAAAACAGAATTCAAAACACCAGTCGAAATGCGTTTCTGCATATTCTGGTGCACCATAATGCATTGTTTGAGAATATCTTCTACTCGCTGGCCAGAATGAGCGCTTGTAATAACCAGTGGAGCATAATCAACAAAATACAAATCTTTTCTAACTTGTTCTGAATATTCTTTGAAAGTTTTGTCGCTTTTATCGATTAAATCCCATTTATTGAGGATAATCACACAGCCTTTATTTCGTTTTTGAATGAGTGAAGCTAATTTCTGCTCTTGATGGGTTACTCCTTCAGAAGCATCAATTACTAATGCTGCAATATCGGCTCTAACCATTGCTTTTATGCTTCGGTCAATCGAGAAACGTTCGATTCCTCCATAAACTTTTGACTTACGTCTTAGACCGGCTGTATCAATTAGTAAGATTTCTTTGTCTTCGAATAATAACTCTGTATCTAGTGCATCACGAGTTGTGCCTGGTTGATCGTGAACTAATGAGCGTTCATAACCAACCATCTTATTTAATAAGCTTGATTTGCCAACATTTGGCTTTCCCATCAAAGCAATTTTTATTTGCTCTTCAGCGGGCATATGTTTGCTATCGAGATTATCAAGTAAAGCCAACTCATCAAGCTTTTCTAATAATCTTTCAATTGACTGACCAAAGTTGCTCCCAAGAGATGAGAATGGCAAAGGGTCACCAAAGCCTAAAGAATAAAACTCAGTGAGAAGATCTTCTTGATGTTCTGAATCTATTTTGTTAACTAGCAATATAACTGGTTGTTTTTCAACTCCACGTGATTTTGCTGTTCTGTCTTTAGCACGCAATAATTTAACAATTTGCCTATCAGTTGGTGTAATTCCCAATCGGCTATCAGTCACAAATAAAATACAATCAGCTTCATCAATTGCTAGCTGGACTTGACTTTGAACTCCTTGATATAAAGTATCAGCTTCAAAAAATAATCCGCCAGTATCGATTAAAGTTACTTGCAAATTATTATGTTTATAACTCCAGCGAGCTAAATTCACATCAGCATAAATTCGGTCGCGTGTCACGCCAGGAAGATCTTCAACAATAGATCTTCTACCACCCAATAATTTATTGAAAAGAGTAGATTTGCCGACATTAGGCGCACCAACAATCGCAATTTTCAAATTTGGTTTTTGCCTTTCAATTAATTTTTCAATTGATTGTCCAGTTAATTGCTCGGTTGATGTCTCGGTGTGTTCTTCAGAATCAATAGTCATAGAAAATTCAAATCCTTCTGGCATATTTCAAGCGTGCTTTTAGCAGATATTTATTATCTCTTTTCGCTCAAATATATTTTTTTGTCTCAATAAATAATTGACCAATTATAGTCCCGATCTAGGTAAATACAGCTGTTGATTCTTAATAATCATTGTGATTTTCAGAAAGAAGTTAGAGACAAATTACTCTGAGGTGGGTTGTGATTCACCATGACCAAGCCGAAGAAATGAAATTACTCCTCTATTAGTTGTTCTGTAAAATTCAACTATTTTCATTAATCTTGGAAATCTTTTAGCTTCAATTTCAATTTCTTCAAGCGCTAATCTTGTTTCTTTTTTACGAATAAGATTGTAAGCAGCGGTGATTGCTGAAATTTCATCTGTTGAAAATCCTTCTCTAGTTAGACCAATTGTATTAACTCGAATAATGCGAGCAGGTCTGCCCTCAGTCATAATATAGGGAGGAACTGATTTGAGGACTGCACTCATTGCAGCAAGCATAGAATGTTCACCAATAGAAATAAATTGGTGAGCTAAAAACATTGAACTAATGGTGGCTTTGGTGTGGACATGGACGTGACCTGCCAACTGGGTTGTATTAGCAATAACAACTGATTCATCAATTTGGCAATCATGACCAA
>DUDU01000063.1 GCA_005110395.1 Candidatus Melainabacteria bacterium
CATTGTTGTGATAATTTTGCATATGAGTGGATTGGGTTAGGCTTCGATATCTAACTTATTCCACTCAAGCACCTAGTCTTTACTCTCCAATAACTTCTGGAGAAACTTTCTTTTTATCCACAACGTTGTGAAACTCTACATTTAGCGAATGAGTTGATTAGGAGAGAATATTCACTTCTTACTATAGACAAACAATAATACTGAATTTTGTTAAATAAATTGATTAGGAAAAGCTTAGTAATTTGTGTATGGAATTTACAATGAAAAAACCAAATATAAAATATCACCTACATTTATAGGTAAAAGGGTTAGATTCTGACGGCAGCATGAAAAACATAATTCTATTTTTAACTCTTGGCTTATTGCTTGACTCTCCATCAATAGCAGACACAAAATGTTTTTTAATAATGGAAAACAATCAAGTCACAAAAAAAGAAGGTGAATGTAAATCTCGTCATTCACCATGTTCTACATTCAAAATTGCTATTAGTTTAATGGCTTAAGATGAAGGACTACTTATTGATGAGATGAATCCTGAATTACCATTTGAAGAAAAATATATAGATTGGGTTGACAATTGGAAACAACCTCACAATCCAATCAAGTGGATCAAAAACAGTTGTGTTTGGTATTCACAAATTTTAACGACAAAACTTGGAATGAAGAAGTTCAAAGATTACATAAGAAAATTTCATTATGGAAATCAAAATGTTTCTGGGGATAAAGGTAAAAATAATGGATTAACGAATTCGTGGCTTTCTAGTTCTTTGCAAATTTCCCCAGAAGAACAATTGGTATTTTTACAAAAGCTTCTTGCCAATGATTTACCAGTTAGCCAGAAAGCCCATGAAATGACAAAAAACATTCTCTTTGTTGAGGAATTATCAGATGGTTGGAAACTATACGGAAAAACAGGGAGTGGTTCTCAGGCTAGTAAGAAAAAAATAGAAAAGTTCAATCTTCAAATAGGCTGGTTTGTTGGGTGGATGCAAAAAGATAATCGCACTGTTGTTTTTGTGCACTACATTGAAGATAAAAAGGAGCAAGAAATTCCTCCAGGCCTAAGAGCCAAAGCAATTGCCAAAGAAAAGCTAAAGCTAGCAATTCACCAATAGCCGATAAAAATACTTACTCTTTATACGTTACTTTTAGGTTTTGTATCAATTGCTTCAAAAGCAGATTTGGATTTCTCATCAATAAAAAAATATTTATTTACCACGTAGCGTTAAGACTTATTGCGAATAAGCGCTCTAATTGAGAAGATTAACTGCACAAGTTGTTCCATTCAAATGTTTGACTTAATGTCACAAACTTTCAATTCACAATCTATCAGCCCAGTAGAAGGATCAAAGCCAAGCAGTCCCAAAAGATGGCTCACGTTTTTTTTATCTTCTAATTATGCTCGCAGAGTTTATGTTGAATTCAACAATTCAAATAACAGTTCCGATGGCGGCATTCTTGAATTGGACAAAGAAGATTTCATTGAAACCTATTCAGCCGGTTCATTATTTGGCAGCGAAAGTAAACCGTTGTCAAAAAAAGAACATTTTGAAATTTCGGATTTATTCAAAAGTTGGATAAAGAGTCTTGAAGCTAAATTTAATTATGAGCAATCAGAAATTCAGTTCTTGGTTTCGCCATATATAAAAGATACAGAAGGAGGAACCGTTCTTCTCAATCATTTAGAGACGCAATTAGGAATTAAACCAATTTCTTTCAGTCCTTCTGAACAATCACGATTATCTTTTATTGGACTTAAGCATGGTGCTTTGGGTTACAGAGTCAATTCTAGATTGCTGCATATCAATATTGAAAAAGACAAAATCCATTTAGTTTTTGGAGATTTGCATAAACAGGACAAAATTATTGAAATTGATTTCGGTATTGAGCAAATCGCAGAATCAATAGCCTCTCTCAGAAAGTCAGGAGAAATGGATACTTTAATTTTCCTGATCAAATCAAACTTATATAAGTTTATTGAGCAAGCTCGTTTATTCGGCAAACCTCAGCTAATCGGATTTGATGAAGTAACTGCCAGGCTTTTATCGCAAATACTTTCACGTGATTCGAAAGTACAAAGAGTAAATGCCTCTTCCATTCAGCATCTTTGCTACAAAATGATTGACTCTAATTTTTCTTATTGGAATGGGCTTAATACTATCAATTCCGAATCAACAGATTATGCCTCTGCTAGAGCGGTTTTAGCTGGATTTATACTTGAAGGTTTAGGCGGAATTACTTGTACTTTTCAGACTGATAATTTTATTAAAGGTTATTTCATTGATAAATTGCTGGTAAATGATGGGCTTTTGCAAGATCAGTTTTCAGGTCACAGTTTAGATTGGCAAAAAAGTGCGCATGATTCTCTTATGCGATTCAATCCTGGAGATTTTAGCCGCTCATGCCAATTAGCATTTTTGTCTAGCAAATTATTTGACTCATCCTATGGGTGGCTTCATTCTTGGTCACGAAAACAAAAAAACATTTTATGGCTCAGCGCCTTTTTTCATCATACTTTTTCGAGATTAAGCTCAGAATTGACTTTTCAGGTTATTTCTCAATTACAAGGTATTAGTCAAATAGAGGCACAATTGGTAACTTCAATAATTGCGCTTTCTTCTTTTACTGGTTCAATCAAGCAATCAAAATATTTAGACGTTTTGCCAACTGAATTGCAACCAATAGCAAGAAAAATGTCGGCTTTAGTTCAAACGGCCAAAGCGCTTGATATAAGTGGAAGATCAGCCGTGCTTAATGCAAAGCTTGAAGGAAAGCCAAATTCATCAAATAATGTAATTCTGAAAGTTTTTCCACGCCTTGATCCAAAGCCTGAAATTATCCAAGTTAAATCTTTGAAAAAATCTTTTGAAAGTCAATTTGACCAGAAAATGGAAGTGGAAATCGCCGAGCCAGACTCACAATCAAATATTTCTCAAAATCAGTCTAGAGAAATTTCATTTGAATCGATACAGTCTTTGATTTGAGAGCTTGATTTGAGAAAAAATAAAAATTACAGAAATTAATGTCTTGAAATTACCAAACCTTCACTCATGGAAATAATTAAAGATCCATCTCAAAATCAATCCGTTTTAAAAACCAATCTTTCATTTCGCTCTTTCATCAGGTTGATAAATGAAAAAGTTAAATCTTCATACATTCAATCCAAACTCATTTCTTGTCTGGTTAGCCTTACTTTGGTTTTATTATCCAATTTGCCTTCTGAATCTGGAATCTGGATTAGGCCTCTTTCCGTAAAGCAAGGAGAAGTTATTGTGATTTCTGGTTTGTTTTATCCCTTTGGCAATTCCTATTCATTTTTGGGAGACTGCCAAATTACCTTTGAAAATAAAAACTATAAATTCTTTCGTGAAATCGTTAATTATGAAGTCTTCAAAGGCTCACAAGGCTTAGCAGGTTTTCAATATACAACTAGATTAGCTACAACTCCTCTTACAAAAGCTGGTTCCAAGCAAGCCTTACTTCTATGCCCATTGGGTCAACAAAGTTTTGATTTAAGCGTCACTAGCGGCAATTTTCCGCTCCAAAATATTCAACTGAGCAAAAGTAAAAATTCACTTGAATCAACTGACAAAGAAACTCAGGCAATTAATAAAGCTCTGGCTACAAATTCTCTTTATAAACTTTGGAGCTCAGAAAAAGCCTGGGTTCACCCGAGTAATGCTGCAACTTCTTCGGTTTATGGGCTCAGGCGTACCTATAATGGCAAGCTAGCTGAAAATTATTTTCATAAAGGGCTTGATTTTGCCGCTTTTAGTGGTTCACCAGTAGTCGCGCCAGCCAGAGGAAAAGTCATTTTAGCGGGCTATGAAAAAGAAGGATTTGCAGTTCATGGCAATTGTTTATTTATTGATCATGGGCAAGGAGTAATTTCTGGATATTTGCACTTATCGACTATTAGCGTAGAGGAAGGGCAAGAAGTTGAACCTGGCCAGTTAATCGGTAAAGTAGGAGATACTGGAATTGCAACAGGACCTCATTTGCATTTTGGGCTTTATGTAGGCGGGTTAAATGTGAATCCTACCCCGTGGCTTCAATATGGTATGCCTTAATGAACTCTATGAAAGTGCTTTGTCCAAAATATTTGTTTGGGTAATTGTTAATTTATTAAATCATTACTTATCTAACAATATTGTCTGTTTCACTATCATCAAAGTAAAGTATAAATATCAAGAAGTCATTGATATTTATCCCTTCAGCTTTTTTTTCTTTTAAAAACTCAAAACTTTCAATTGCCTCTTTTTCAATATTGATCTTTGAAATGAGTTGTTGAAATATATCAGAACACTCGTAGGTAGTTCTATTGCAATACTCCAACCACTTTTCATTTTGTAGCCTTGGTTTGGGATCATATGAAAGCCAATAAAGTTCACAGGTTCCGTCAGGAAAAACATATTGAACTTGTCCTCCGATAATTGCCATTCTAAATTCTTTGGCAGCTTCAACTACTTCGAGAAAATCTGATTGTTTCCAACCAAATTCATTTCCACTTCTAACAGCTTTGTCAAGAATTGATTTAGCAAGTCTGTTTTCTTCTTTCATTTCTGTCAAAATAATTTTGCAAAATTAAGATAGTAATTTATCAAGCGGCTTGTTTGGATTCTGATTGAGACAAATTATTTCTAAGATTTGGATGAAGCCATATTACTTTTTCTTCATCGGTAAATTCACCAACTCCCCATACTTCAGGTTGTAACCAAATACCTTTGTTTGCCCAAGCATTAGACTGAATACGATTAATCAAAGTACATATTTGATCAGAAGAAGCATTTTGAGAATTCAATATAAAGTTTGCATGAGTAGTTGAAATCTCTGCCCCACCAATTCTAAATCCTTTCATTCCCATCTCGTCAATTAATTTGCCTGCAGGAGAACAAGATACTGGATTTCTAAAAATACAACCTGAAGAAAACCCCTTTGGCTGAGTTTCGGCTCTATATCTGCGATATTGTTTGATTTTGTCTTGAATCTGTTCAGGCATTCCGTCTGAGAGCCTAAACTTGGCTTCAACTACTATGTATCTTTTTGGATCAATATTTGAGGTTCTATAACCAAAATCAAAATGGCTTGCAGGAACTGTAAAAATCTCTCCTTTATGGGAATCAATTAATGTAATTTTTTCAAGAATATTGGAAGTCCAACCACCATGAGCACCAGCATTCATGATAATTGCGCCACCAATTGTGCCAGGAATTCCTTCCATAAACTCACAACCACTAAGCCCCATTTGTGAAGTTTGTCCAGCGAGACGTGGCATTTTCACTCCAGCTCCGACTGTCAAAGTATCTGGAGAAATGCGATTAACCCAATCCATACCAGTGGTAGAAATAACAGCTCCTCTAACTCCTCTGGATGAAACCAAAAGATTAGAACCACCACCAAGCATTGACCAAGGAATATCGCTATCTTGAAGCTGAATAATCAAAGAAACTAATTCTTCTGGTGTACTAGGAAAAAACAAAAAGTCGCTAAGCCCTCCAATTCGGAGAGTTGTCAAATGACCAATATCTGCTTTTTCAATCTTAAACATTGAGCCTATGCGTCTAACCTAAATAATGAACTGAAAGATTTAATTTTCCTTATAATCTTGTAATGTTTTTTACCACATAAACAAGGTTTTCTGCACCCATATTGCCTAGTAAATTGCCTATTATCTAATCTAATTAATCTGAGTAATTATTTAGCGATTTACCGAGGCCGCAGAAGTTAAAGAGCTGAAGTCTTTCAGACGCAGTTTGTCTAATAGTGTTTCCCGAATATTAGTAATATCCCCAGCGCCTAATATTAATACCAAGTCATTTTGTCTTACAATTTTCAAGGTTTGCTCAATAAGGCTTTCTGGCTTGCCAGGACAATAAATTACACTTCTTGCTTTTTGAATTTCTCTGATTAGATTTTGGCTATTAATACCCTCAATTTCTCGACCTCGAGCTACATAAAGATCATTGATAAGCAATTCATCAGCTTCTTGAAAGCAATTGATAAATTTATTCCATAAATCTCGCAAGCGGGTTGGTAAATGCGGCTGAAATAACGCAATTAATTTCCCGCTCTTGCCTTTCTCCTGAAGAAAATCTTTACCAGCTTTGATAGCAGCCCTCACCTCAGTTGGATGATGCGCATAATCATCAATAACCGTAATTCCAGTTTCAGTTGTACCGATTAATTCAAATCTTCTATAGATACCAGGAAAATCTTTGAGATATTCAATTGCGCTTTGTATGAAGGCTTTAGGGGTTTGACTACTTTTATTATCACGATCAGAAATAAAAATCTCATAAGCTTTAAGAGCGGCTGAAGCATTAAGTCTATTATGCTTGCCAAAGATGATGCCATTCAAAGCAGTTTGCTCGTTATATAAGGAAATTTCTTTGCCCATTATTGCTTCATCGGTCATAGATGGCTGAGCGCCAGCACATTCTTTGGTGGAAATGAAAAACTGACTTTTCTTTGCAAATTCCTGAAATTTATCGATTTGTACATCAAAAGAATTATTGTAATTTTCCAGATGATCTGGTTCTAACGAAGTAACTAAACCAATATAAGGATTGCTTTTGAGAAAACTTTGATCGCTTTCATCCCCTTCAAAAACAAAAACTTCACGCTGATCTGACCAACCAAAACTACCTAAATCATTAAGTAAACCACCAAGAACCCAGCATGGCTTTAATCCACTCTTTAGGCCAGCCTTTTCCAAGATCCAAACTAGCATTGCAGTAGTTGTAGTTTTGCCGTGCGTACCCGAAATAACTATTTGCTTTTCAAATTGATTTGCAATTCGCTGAAGCAGATCTGAGCGATGCCAAAATTCAACCCCATTTTCTTTCAAATATTGAAATTCTTCATTATCTGCTGGAATAGCCGTACTGTAAACACAAACCTCAGGTAGTTTTTTTTCCTTCAGCTCATCAAGTGAATGAGGTGACCAAATATCAGCTCCATTGTCTTTGAGCTCAATTTGATTTTGATTTGGGGTTTTGTCAGAGCCTGAAACCTGAACTCCTTCTCTGAGACAAATGCCAGCTAAAGGAGTCATGCCAGCACCACCGATTCCAAGAAAGTGAATTCGTTGCGGAAGGCTCAATTTATTTTCTTGGTTGAAAGCCGCAGATGATTTCAAAAGTCTAATTGAATTTTCTGCAATTTCTTTTTCCTGAGCCTTCAAATCACAAAACTCCCAATATGAAAATTAAGACTAAAACAATAAACTAATTTTGTTT
>DUDU01000064.1 GCA_005110395.1 Candidatus Melainabacteria bacterium
TACCCCCCAGCCCCCTTGAAAGTGGGAGATGAAGAATCAGAAGCTGAATTAGAATATGAAGAAATAGATATAAATATAGAAGATATGGAAATTGGAAATGAAGTATTAAGTTTTAATGAAAGTACCAAACAGCTTGAATGGAAGAAGGTATTAGATGTATTTGAGAGAAGAAATAATAAATTAATTGTCTTAAAATTGAGTAATGGTATACAAATCAAATCAACTCCTGAGCATAGATTTTTTGTTAGCACTTCCCCCGCCTCCATAGCAGGAGGAGTCAGAACAAGCAACAACTGGATTGAGGCTGCTTATTTAGAAGTTGGAATGAAATTATTAGATACTGAGTTAAAAGGGATTACGATAGAAGAAATCAATGAAGAACTTGGACAAGTTGAAGTATATAACTTTGAAGTTCAAGATAATCATAATTACTTTGCTGGTCACGTAAGTCAGGATGCTTCAGCTTCATTTTCTGGAGTATTAGTTCATAATGATTACAAACCAAACGAGGCACAAGCTTTTAATGATAAAGCCAAAGAGCTGCAAACAGCCACTCTTATTCAACCAGTAATTGATAAAGTTATTAATGAACAACCCATACAAGGAAGCAATACTGTTTATTCCTATCCATTTGATAATACTTTAAATGATTTGATACAACTCACAAATAATAATAGTAGTTTAAACGCATTTCAGAAAATTGAATTTGCTAATCAATTCCAAGCCATACTGACAAAATACAATCAAAATATTATTAATTATAATGAAGCAAATAATCAGGCAAATAAAGTAGTAATTCAAATTCAATTACTGCAAGGACAAAAAGCTTTAGATTCAGGCTTTATTGCGGAGGAAGCTAATAAGAATCTCAAAGCAGCAGAAATTACGATTAAACAAATAAAAGAACAGATTAATGATCCTCTTCTTGAGAAATCTTTAGACAATATTACGAACAAAGTGTTTTGGACTCAAATCGAACTGGGAGCCTGGGGAGGCATAAGAGAGGTTGCCAAGGTATTTGTTGATAAAAACAATATTGATAATGCTTTAAGAAATCAAATCAATGAAATTATTAAACTCAATGCGTTATCTTCTCCAGAAGCACTTGAGCTATTTGGTTCTCAAGACATAAGAAACATTTTGTCAAAAAACACTATCAATCAATCTGAGTTAAAAGAACTGCAAACCTTTGAAATTGATAAGAGAAAGGATTTAAGTAGTGCTTCAACAACTAATGAAGCTTTAACAAAACAAATTATTATTGATAGTAAGGATAGTAATAAACATCCCCAAGAAGAGATTAAATCCAGAATTAAAGAATTCATTGATTCAGAGAAGCAAATTAAGACCAATTTGGAAAACAAAATGGCATTTTTATTACAGAATAAGGACTATTTACCAGAGAAAGTTTATTATGCAGAAATTGATCATATTGCATATGAAGCGGCTAATCAAATAATAGATTCAAGTAGAATTGATGATTTTGTTGGGCCTTTAGATCAAGGATTAAATAATCAAAACAGTATCCTGAGAAACGAATTAGCAAATGTTTATATTAAGTCTTCACAAGAAGGTATTAAACATGTAAATGAAATGAATAAACTGCTTTATCCATCTTTGGATCTTCCAGATATACCAGAAGGTATGACTTATTTTGGCAATATGCTTAGTCCGTCGCCAGCGGATAAATGGGTTAGGAGTCCGTATCAAGTTGATCCTCCAAGGTTTCATCCAACTAAGCACATTACAAAAAAACATACCGGGATGGATTTCAGCTCACCACTTGATACACCTATTAGGAGTACTGTTAAGGGTAATGTTATAAGTATATTACTTGATCCTGCAGGTTACGGCTATTACATAAATGTGAACGAAGAAGGCACAAATAAAATAATTCGAGTCGCTCATATAGATAATCCTGGTGATGTTAAAGTATCTCAAGGACAAAAAGTTGACATTGGGACGGAGCTTGGGCTCTCTGGCAAAAATGGGCCTCCTGGTATTGGTCCACATCTTCACTATGAAGTTCTCGAATCCCAAGAAAAAGATAAACCCAAGCAAATAGACCCTCGCTTAGGGAAATTAAAAGGAGACAGATCATGAGAATTTTAATTTCATATTTTTTATTGTTTTTTAGCTTAATAACTTCTTGCTATGCGGATAAAGCCACAAAGTTTATTGGAAAGAAATTTACTAACCATTGGACAACTTTTTCTATCGATGAGAACTTTAGAGCAGGCTCTGGAATGGTGGACATACCCGATTCTAAAGAAAGGTTTTTTCTTACAACCATGGTTCTAAAAGATGGTAGATTCCTTACTTTACTGACTAAACTGACGGACTCATCAAACATTCATTCACCCGAAATTATCATAGATGCTATTACAGAAAAAATGCCTAAAGGTGCAACGAGTTGTTTTTGCTACTATAAAAAGAATAATCCAAATAAAGCTTCTTATAGGTCGATAATTGCAATCGCAAAAAAGGAAGATGTAGAAGTTTATACAGATATTAAAAAGGCATGGAAGATCAATACAAAGTTGAAAAGATTTGAGGAGATACCAGTTAAGGATATCGAATGTGTTAATGATGGTTATGGGGTTTAGTCGATAATTTAACAACTGATAGAAAATAAATGAGAAAATACTTAATCTTAATATTAACCTTGTGTATGTTGCTAAGTTCTTGTAGCGAAGCGAAACAGGCGGAATCAATTAAGAAAAAGTCTAGTGTCAAAACAACCGTAGTTATTAGAGGTGATGGTATTCCAGTTAAGAAACCAGATTTCAATAAACTCACATTCAAAGCCCAATTATCCCAAGAAGAAAAAAAATATTTTCAGGATAAAAACAAGGATTTTAGTGAAAGAGTAAAACAATATGCAATTTATTAATCCTTGCCAAGTAACCAATAAGGCAATTCCTAAATAGAGAACAAACGCAACCTAGACAAATGAAACTTAATCCACAACTGTCAGAATTTCGGGGCCGTTTTGGGTCACTAAAACAGAATATTCATAGTGGGCTGAGAGCTTATTATCTTTTGTCACAATAGTCCAACCGTCTTTGAGTTTGCGAATATCACTCAATCCCAAATTAAACATTGGTTCAAGCGCAAGAATCATTCCTTCTTGAATTTCCGAATCGTCATAAGCTTGAAAATAACCCAAATAATTAGGGATGAACGGAGCACAATGATAATCTGGTCCAATTCCATGCCCACCAAATTCCTGAACAGAACCATATTTTTTTGCTTTTGAAACAGCTTCGATTGCAGCGGCAATATCACTAATTTTTTTCCCTGGCCAGCATTGCTCAACTCCTTTTTCTAAGCCTAATTTAGTATCTGCGATTAATTGAATGGCTTTGTCTGATGCTTTGCCTACGGGAACTGTCTTAGCATTATCACCAATAAAATTTGTTTCTTGTCCATTTACAATTGCCTTGAGTGTTACACCAACATCAATGCTTGCAATATCTCCTTCTTGAAGAATTCTTTCTTTGCTAGGTATACCATGAACGATTTCCTGATTCAGAGAGATGCAAAGAGTACATGGAAAATCCAAATACCCCTTAAAAGTTGGAATAGCACCATTGTCCCTAATCCACTGTTCAGCAAACACATCTAAGTCCCAAGTTGATATACCTGGTACAGCTCTTTTGCAAGTTTCATCAAGAGCGCGTGCTGCTAATCGCCCGGCTTTACGAAAATAATTTTGTTCTTCTTCTGTTTTGTATATATAAATTTTGGGAGGCATTATCGAATTTTATTTTGATGAGATTTTATTTTCAGGTCTTAGAACTAAATTTTTAATTGTTTGACATACCACTACTAAAGATTAGAAATAATTCAATGAAAAAGAATGAGAAAACGTTAATTTTTATTTTTGTTCTAATACTTGCTTAACAAAAACTACAGAGTTAATCTAAAACTATAGAGATGATTTTGGGCAGTAAATATTCTTACAAGTATAGACTTTCAATATTTTTTCAAAATAATAGTTTAAAAGCAATCAATAAGATTGGCTATTTTTGAAGAAAGTTCACAACGTTTTTAAGGTTTATTTGTGATTTTTTGAGTTAATGAAAATTCACAAAGTTTCAATACAAATTTATAGGCTCATTTTGTAATGAAGTCAGCACTAAGAATTTGACTTTTACAAATGAAAGACTTGTCTGTCATTTCATGTTTTTCAATTTGATTTTTTCAGGTTTTGCTAAAGGGGATTAAAAATGAATATTTTGCTAGATCAATATTTGTATCTTGGTAATCCATTAAAAATCTCAGTGGATTCATCAAAAGAACTATTCAATGTAAATTATGCGGGAAATGAAAATAATGCATCCAAGGAAGATAATTCTTGGTGGGTTCATTTACCGTCAATTCTTATTCTTTTAGCATTCATTTGAAATCAACAATGCTTTACTTAAATATCCTGAGGATGAGTTTTCAAGGGATTACTCTAGATATCAACTCTTTGTTCTTGAGATAACAATTCAAAATGGGCAATATCTATGCATAAGTAGATATTCGCTTGTATTTTGGATTTCTTATGGATTTCAAAGATATTCTCAGTCAAATAAATAATAATATCGGTAACATCACCAATAACTTGAACCCTGCTATGAATTCTAGCGCGGCAAGCTCGGATGATGAGACTGGTAAGAATTATGATAATGACAATAATCACTTACAAAATAATCACTCAGAGTCGCAAAACATCTCTGCTTCAAGGCTGCGCAGAGAAGATCCATTGTTGCTTGGAACACAAAGATCAGCTAATCACAACCAAAATGAGCAAAGCCAATCTTCAAATCAAATAAAGGGTCAATCACCAAATCAACCAAGCACAAATCAAAAGACAACGCCTCTTGAGCAACTTTTGGGCAGTTCAACGCACAACGAGCAATTACAGGACCTAATCGATCAGCAGATTCAGTCGACTCCTCAAAATCATGCTGCAAATGATGATTTTGATTCAGAATCAATTGCCATACTCCAAAGCCAAATTCAACAATTACAAGCAACCTCCAGCCCCATAAGCACAGGATCACAAGCCTTATTACAAGAAAAATCCACAAACGAAAAGCCTGCTAATAATGCTGTTTTTGCTAACTTGAAGCCAGAGAATAATAGAAAAGATGATACAAGTACACCTAATCTTTTTTCTGGAATTTTAAATAGTGAAAAATCAGCTGATTCAGACTTTAAATTGAATCCAAATTTAACTTCGGTTGCGCCAACTAAAGAAGAAGATTTTTTCGCACCACCATCTGGACTCAAAGATATTGGTTTAAAGAAAGTTGCAATTGAGGATTTATTGCTTAAATTTCTGTATTACCAAAGACAAGTATCCGGCAAAGAGTTAGCATCTATGATTCGTTTGCCTTTGCATACAATTGTTGACCCAATTATGATGGGTTTGTCAGAAGAAGAATTCATAGAAGTAACAGGAACCAAAGGACTCGGAGGTCATAACCGAGACTATCGTTTGACACGCAAAGGAGGTGAAAGGGCTGAAAATGCCATGCAAATGTCAACGTATGTGGGTCCAGCTCCTGTATCTTTGTCAGACTATATTGATTCGGTGAATCGCTATCCTCGAATTCAATTTACTGATCAATTGCTAAGAGAAGCTTATAAAGATTTGGTAATTGATGAAAAGACTTTTGAAGAAGTAGGCCCAGCTTTGTATTCTAACAAGTCAATGTTTTTGTATGGGCCAGCTGGTACGGGCAAGACGAGCATTGCCGAAAGGATCAACCGTTGCTACAAGGATACAATTAGAGTTCCTTATTGCATAAATATTCAAGGAACACCAATTCGTTTTTTTGATTTTTTCCTGCATACTCCCGCTAATAAAAATTTGCAGCCTGGAAGTCTTCCACCAATGGAGCCCAACCTTGATGCTAGATGGATTGAAATTCAGCGTCCATGTATTATTGTTGGTCCAGAATTTTCGATTGCTTCCACTGATATTCAATTAGAGCAAAGTGGAACTAATTATCAATTTCCTCAAACTATAAAATCCAATGGAGGCGTTTTTATTGTTGATGATTTTGGAAGACAAAAAGAAAGTCCAGAAATTCTGCTTAATCGTTGGATTATCCCTCTAGATAAGCAAAAAGATATTTTGACTTTCCCCAAAACAGGACAACAATTTAGCGTCCCCCTAAAAGCTTTTATTGTTTTTTCCACAAACCTTGACCCCAAGCAGCTTGTGGATGATGCTTTCCTTAGAAGATTGGCTTATAAACTCAAAATCAATTTCCCCTCACTCGAAACCTATTGTCGTATATTTGCAAGTGAGGCTCAGAAAGCGGGACTTATGTGGCAAGATGATTCTTTAGATTATTTGATTCAAGCTCATTATGTGAAAGATGGTCGCCCAATGAGAGCTTGCGATCCAAAAGATTTGCTTGCAAGGGTGACTGATATTCTCAAATTTAGAGGAGTCAAAAAATTTCCTCAAGAACTTACAAAAGAGCTTATAGATAGAGCTTGCAAATCTTATTTTGTTGGCGGTTGATTTTTGTTTCCTTATGCCTAATACAGCTTTCAAATAAGGCTACAAAATTAGTCGAATCGTTGAAATAAAATTGCATTCCCTTTCCCTGAGCTTGAAGAATTTGCTGAATTTAAATCACCCATTGACACATTGTTTTCTTTTGGTGAATCGATTTTATCTTTTGCATTCTCGGTAGTTGAGCCAAAGCCATTTTTGGTGAGTTGTTCACGAACTTCATTCATATCTTCAGAACGGTCAATAAATAAAATACCGTCTAAATGGTCAATTTCGTGTTGCAGACATCTAGAGAGCAAATTTCCATCAGCTTCAATACTTTGTCTTTTATTGTCCAAATCAACAAAATTTACTTTTACTTTTTTGAATCTTTTGACTTTAGTTAATTGAACGCCTTCTTTTTTGATGGTATTTCCTTTAAAACTTAAACAGCCTTCTTCACTCATTATTTCGCCTTCTTTAAAGACCAAAACAGGATTTATAAGGACTAATGGATTTACGCTCTTATCGTGCCATTCAGTGTCTATAACAATTACTCTCTTATTCACACCAACTTGAGGAGCAGCCAAACCAACGCCATTGCTTTCATACATGGTGTCAAGCATATCTTTAATGAATTTTCTAAAAGCCTTGGTTTTTATTTCTTTTTTATCAATAGCCGCTGATGGCGTTTGGAGAACTTGATCACCATATTGATAAACTTGCAGAATTGGCATAAATGGAGCGTGTCAATTAGGGCATGTATTTCAGATTATCTGAATTATTTATTAACTAATAATATGATTTTAAAGCTGAGGAGTTAAGAATTGATTTTGAGATTTAATTAAAAAACTGGTTTCAATAAGGGACTGCTATTGCGGAGGGTAGCTTATGGAACTGTCATTTGAATGGTGAATACACCACTATAGTCTCCAGGTTTCGTCCTAGTGCTTATGGTCGTCTGATCTAAATCACCAAACAATTGCAGATCTGCTTGCCACGGGGCTGCGGGAATTGTATTTGTTCTCTTGAATTTAAAATCAGTTGCTTTTCCGCTGCTAAGAACTTTATTTCCAACTTGCCCAGTTATATTCAGGGAGACATTATCGGTCCCATTCAATAATGTCAGTTTAAAAGGTATGACTTCAACGGCAACAGAGCCATTACCATTACAATTGCCATTAGCTCCGCAATTCGTATAGACCGCACCATTAATCAAATAATCATGAGTTCCTGAAGAACTAGTTCCAGCAATATCGTTTAAGGTTGCTGTATAGTCAAATTTGCTTGGTCCCAATTGTGAATTATAGAAAGTTCCTCCGCTAGTCGCACCATTAACCGAGATCGCAATAATTGGTGGCACAATGATGGCTGCATTGGCAGGAATAATACTGCTACAACAAAACAAAAAGGTTGATACGTAAAGAAACAAGAATTTATGTGAATAATACATACAATCAAGAATTCAATTTACTTAAAAGTACAAGGCAAAACTGATTCGTCCGCCAAAAATATTTTTGAACAAGCCCGAAAACTGGAAGAAGCTGGAGCAATCGCAATTGTGCTCGAAATGATTCCCACTGATCTGGCAAGTCAAATAACTAAGTCTTTGAAAATACCAACAATTGGCATTGGAGCTGGGCCAGTCTGCGACGGACAGATTTTGGTTTCTGACGATATTTTCGGAATGACCGAGAAAAAACTAAGCTTTGTAAAAAGATATGCGGAAATTGGTCAGGAAATGAATAGAGCAGCTATGGATTTCGCTCAAGAGGTTGACAATTCTGATCCTAAAGCTGAGGTACGCACCCTTAAGGCTGACCTTCTTCGACTTGGATTACATCGACCGGATGCACCAACTGCAAAATGAATCATTTTATTATTTAAATCTTTCTATGTTGAACTTGAATCTTGCTCATCAAAAATAGCAGTCAATAAGGGCAACAAACGTTAAGATAAAATGAATGTTTGCGGTTTATAAAACTAACAAGCTCTTAGCGTTCATCTAATGATTTACTTTAGGGCACTTCTATAAAGTCGAGAAAGCTGACTGGAAGGGAAAAACCTAAGAAGGCACTGTTGGCATTTGGCTCTGAATGGTCTAGGATTTAAGATGTTGAAATTAAAAAAATATGCAATCCGATCTTTTTGCGCAGGCCAAATTTGAAGACAAAGTTAGAGAAAAATCACAAAGGCTTCTTCGGATTAAAGAAATAATTGTGTGGGA
>DUDU01000065.1 GCA_005110395.1 Candidatus Melainabacteria bacterium
ATATTGGTATGATAAACATACTGATTTATTTCACAAGACACCAGATCAATTTCTTGAGTCTTTACTCTCCATAACCTGGTGAAACTTTACAGATACCATGGCAGAACCGCCAACCATTATTTCCTTTTGAGGTTTTGCAGAGGCGTATTCACTAAAGTAAAATCCACTAATAAGGCATAAGGCTGATAGTGAAATTAAGAAATTAGATTTTTTCATTTTGATTTTCCTTTAGGCAATTTTGTATAAGAGATACTTAGTATTATCTTGAATTCGTACACGATACCTATATAAGTCATACTACAGAAAAGCCTTTTGCGATCAATAAATGCAGAATTCCTAATACTAATCTTTATCTTTAGCTCAGACTGATTTACTATAAACCAATTTTTTAATTTGTTTAGTGTTGTGAAATAGTAGTTAAATCTCAAGTCGTTCTCAGGCAAATAATGCCTTGTTTCAGTCTCCAGGAGCACAATAAGCAGGCGAAGCTGAATTTGAAGTTCGAGCTATGTTGAAAGAATCACATTCAGAAATTACTTTGCGATTGTTGAGAAATAATAATCATGAATACTGTTTAGATACTATTTGAAGAATGATTTTCAGAATACGTGAATTACACTTGTAAATTGATTTGGTGAATAATAATATTGAAATTCCTTTTGCCGTAAATGATATTTATAATCAGATTGATACTACATTTAATACTCCCTCAACAATTAATCAATCAATCTATCTAGTATTTGGTACTCATTAATTTTCAATACACTCTTGAATTTGTTTTTTGTCAGTGATTGTCTAATTTATCTATAAAAAGAATTGCAGAGACGCTTTATAGCTTTTGAATTAAAATTGAAGTCTGCAATATTCAAGATACTGAAATTAAAATAAAGATTTGATTTATGCCTTTGAAAGTTACGGAAATTCTGCTTTTTGAAGAGCAAAGCAAAATCGAATTACCAATATTTAGCACAAGAATATCGGCTGGATTTCCTTCTCCTGCTGACGGTGATATTGAAGCGAAACAAGATTTAAATGAATTATTAGTTAGAAATCCGCTAGCTACCTATTTTGTTCGAGTAAGCGGAGATTCTATGATCGATGCGGGGATTCATAGCGGAGATATTCTTATTATTGACAAATCTTTGGAGCCAACTGAAGGCAAAATTGTAATTGCTGCAATTGATGGTGATTTAACCGTAAAAAGATTAGAGCGTATAAAAGGGAAATTGTATTTGATTGCCGAAAATGCCAATTATGCGCCTATCCCAATTGAACCTGAATCAGATTTTCAAATATGGGGGACTGTGACTTATGTCATCCATAATCCCAATTAATACAATTTTGGATGAGGGATATCACTTAGAAGAATTTGATGAAAATTCAGATACTGAAGAGATTATTGATGAATTTAAACAAAACAATGTAAATAAATATTTTGCTTTGGTTGATTGTAATAATTTTTTTGTTTCTTGCGAAAGAGCCTTTAATCCTGATCTTCAGAATAAACCAGTGGTGGTTTTGTCGAATAATGATGGCTGTATAATTTCACGCTCGCAGGAAGCCAAGGCTCTAGGTATACGCATGGGAGCACCATATTTTCAGTCTATGGGCGAAATCACTCGAAACAATGTAAA
Organism: Candidatus Melainabacteria bacterium; assembly: GCA_005110395.1. GTDB lineage: Bacteria > Cyanobacteriota > Vampirovibrionia > Caenarcaniphilales > Caenarcanaceae > LMEP-10873. The sequence continues at coordinate 1,635 of DUDU01000065.1, forward strand.
AGTATTCTCTTCTAACTTTGCGCTTTACGCCGATATGTCGAGAAGGATTTTTGGTATTTTGAAGAACTTTTATCCTGATATGGAAATATATTCTATTGATGAGGCTTTTATGCTCTTGCAAGGAGATCGAGAATTATTAATTCAACAAGCTCAGAATATTCGCAAAATAATTTTGAAATGGACAGGAATACCAGTATCAATTGGAATTGCTCCAACAAAAACTTTGGCGAAAGTAGCCAATGAAGTAGCAAAAGGAAATTTGAAGAATAAATCAAAAGCTTCTTTGAAAAGTACAAATCAAGAAGGAATTAAAGCATTTGTCGAAAAGTCCGATTGGGAGGAAATACTCAAAATTTATCCGGTAAAAGAGATTTGGGGTATTGGTCGCAAATTGACTCAATTTCTTTTGGATAGAAAGATTGAAACCGCCGCTGAATTGATATGCAAAGAAGATAAATGGATTAGAGAAAATCTGAAAATAATTGGCTTAAGAACAGTCAAAGAATTGCAAGGAATAGTATGTTTCGGAATTGACAATAATCCAGCTACGCGTAAAAGCATTATAGCTAGTCGTTCATTTGGTCGGCCAATTACTAATGCTGAAGAGCTAAGTCAATCTATTGCAAGCTATATAAGCAAAGCCGCTACTAAACTAAGAAAAGATGGCTCTGTTGCAAAATACGTTCAGGTTTATATAGTCACTAATCGCTTCAAGAAAGATTTGCCGCAATATTACAATTCAGCTTCTAGACAATTAATTACACCTACAGATTACACCCCGGATTTGATCAAAGCGGCCTTAGATGCATTGAATGAAATATATCGCAAAGGTTATGAATATAAAAAATCGGGAGTTTTATTGAGTGGGCTAATAACGAAAGATGCGGCTCAGGTTAATTTGTTTGAGCAAAAAGATCGAGATAAAGAAGATAAATTAATGCAGCTTATGGATAGCCTCAATTCACGATATGGCAAACCAATAATTAAAATTGCACGTGAAGGATTTAATCCTGATTGGACAATGAAATCCTCAAAGAGATCAGATCTGTACACCTTTGGTTGGAGTCAATTGCTTGAAGTTAAAAGTTAATTCTCTTTAGCTTTAGCTATTAGTAGAAGTCAAAGACAACCAAATTAATTCTTTGAGAGATTCTTTATCAATAATAAGCCCGCTGAGAGTATCATCTTCAGGCAAGCTATCAAAAGCTACAGCATCAATTTCTAGTTCCAAACAAGCCTGCAAAGCATCTTCGATTTCAGACCACTGCGCAATATACCAACTATTTGGAATCTGAAATTCATTAGTAGCTTCAACTGCCAGCTTCAAATTGGAATAAAGAAGGGCAACCGTTATTTCCGAAGAGGTTTGTCTATTATTCACTTCCAGACAAAAAATCTTTGACTGGTCACGAAAAATGCCATAAACGCAAGGTAAATTGAGTATTTGACGGGTGATATCATCCTGAGATAATTCACCTTGATCTAATTTTTGAGATGCAATTCGAAAGTCCATACAAAAGCTTTAAATCCCCTGAATTCTTCTAATTTGATTCCCAGAGAAGAAAAGGAATTCACGCCTTTTATAATCAATTTGACCTATTTAAGGGATTTATCGGCAAGAAACTTTAGGGAAATTCCTTGGTTGTGTATAGGCAGACAACTGACGCCTGCGAGTCTTTACTTGTTTGTTTTGCCGCCTTTGCTTTCAACGAAGATTTTGCGTCCAATTTTTTTGTATGAATCAAAAACGAAATAGCTTTTTCCACTTTGATAGGGAATAGTAATTGGTTTTAAAAGAATTAGCCCATTTTTTGGCTCTTTTACATCGGTATAAGTTTGTTTGATTTTTGTTTTCTCCTCAGGGAAAATTGATATATCCATAGGGCTTGGTCTATTACTAACATTTTTTAGCAAAAGAATATTTAGGTTTTCTTTTGCTAAGGTCACTACTTCTAATTTATTCTGAGGAAAACCATTTTCGTAAACTATTAATGGAATTGCTCTGGACAAATCAAAATTATTTATACTTTCACCTTTAATTAGATTAATTGCATATACTCCAGTTTTGGGTATATCAAGTAGATTCTCAGCAATATATGGCTTTTCTTTCACCAAAGGATTGGAAATAATTTCTTTTCCTAATTCCTCACTGATGTTGTAATTAATGATTGCTTCTTGACTTCCTTTGCCTAATGAGTACTTTAGAGCTAGATGGAATTTGTTTTTCTTGTTGAAAGCAAACTTAAATACTTTCTTTTCTTGAGGAGTCAATGATAATGAAAGTCCATCATCAAAGTTATACTCACTATTAACCATTTTGATTAAACTCTCAGAAGAAGCTTTTAATTGTTTTAATTGCTTCCCATTATTTGGTGCATTGCTGATGGAAGTGTAAATTTGAATAACTCCTTCATATATATCTTGATGGAGTTCCGCTTTAGGCAAGCTAGTAAAAACTTGACCTGATACTTTTATTTCTGCCTCAGATGTATTCTTTATTTCTAATTCATATTCATCATATATTGAATTGTTCCCCCAAGTATTCTTAATAGAAAATTGAATTGCTTTTTTCTTTAAATTTATTATCAGAAAATCATCTTGAAAAATAATTCCAGTTTGTTTTATTTCCGATTTAGAAAATGGCTTTTCTGAGTCTAATTTTTTTGCGACAGAAATTAGATTGAGCTGACTGAAAGAGAGAAGGAGATAAAATATAAAACTGAGTTTCTTTATCATTGATCTTTACTGTTTGTTTAACAAATAATTTTCGAATTATATCTTTAAAGATAGTTTCTCATTGTACTGATTCATTTTCATAAACCTTATGATTGACACTTCTTCTTTCATCAAAGACAAAGCAATCACCTTTCCACTTACTTTGTGTTTCTGGTATTTCCTCAAGATACTTTAATATACCGCCTTGCAAATGATAAACCTGATTGTATCCTTGTTCTAGCATATAGGCTGAGTATTTCTCGCACCGTATCCCGCCAGTACAATACATAGCAATTTTTTTTGGTTTGATTTTATTTATATACTCATCAGTAAATTGTGGTAAATCACTAAATTTGTGAGTATTAGGATTAATGGCTCCTTCGAAGCTTCCAATCTCAACTTCATAATCATTGCGAGTATCAATTAACAATACTTCTGGATCATTAATCAATTCATTCCACTCTTGCGGAGTAATATACTTACCTACTTTTTCATTCGGATTAACTGGACAACCAAGCGAAATAATTTCTTTTTTAATTTTAACTTTTATTCTTTTGAAAACTTGCTTGCTGAAATATGCTTCTTTGTGCTCTAAATCAGCGAAACAAGGATCTGATTTTAAGAGATTCAAAAAACTATCTATGCTTTCACGAGTACCTGAAACCGTAGAATTGATACCTTCACTTGCTAGTAAAACTGTTCCACGAATATCATGCTGGAACATAAAATCTTTAAGCCTGACCTTTAAATCATCTAAATCATTTAAGGTGACAAATTTATAAAAAGCCGCAACTACTATTTGGACTTCATTCAAAACTTGACTCGGAGAAATTGTATTTTGGTTTCCTGCAATATCTTGCGCATTCATCTTGTCTATTAATTTCAAATATTTATCTTTTACCGCCGAATTATTTAAGTCATCATTTTACTTTATGATAATTCTTTCAAAGCATTCAGGCTTCCAAGGCTCATACTTTCTTATTACCGTTTCAAACAAGTCAGATTGCTCAATTTTATTCAACCAATTATTTAATTGTTTATAGGGAGAATTGCAAAACCATTCAGGGTCTACCTTTGCAAATTGCCGAACAAATGGCATAAGCGCTAAATCTGCATAACTCAGTTGATCGCCAAACAAATAAGCATGTGGGTTCAATTGATTCTCCAATTCTTTCAAAAACTTTTCTGCTTCATTTCTCCATTCTAAGCTTGTGCTATTTTGATTTTCATCATTAGCATAGCGATTTGGATACTTATAACGATCGAGTGCATACTTGAAATTTCCATCATTTTCTTTAATCAGGTAATCAGCATATTCTTTATCTTTGCCTGAGAGGCTTAATAATGGTTGATTTGTATACTGGGAATTTTGCTTAGTATTATTCTTTTCTAAGGCCCAAAACATAATATCAAGGCTTTGCTCAATAACAGTCCTGTCAGGCAAAATCAAGACTGGTACAGTACCTTTTGGTGAATATTCAAGCAATGAAACAGGTTTATCTTTGAGTCTAACTTCTCGCAATTCATATACTGTTTTCGCGCAACATAATGCTAATCGCGCCCTGATTGCATAAGGACATCGTATAAAAGAATATAAAATTGGTAATCGATCATTCATAGGAAGCTGGAATTAGGTTTACACATTCATGTTATGCAAAAATCATTTTCTGCTTGTTGGGATAGTTCCTGGGGCAAGCTCAGAATGACAAGAAAAACAGGATAAGATTGAGTTTCAACTATTACTAGAAGTTACTCACTTGTCTTTTTTCGAGTAGTTCTTGGAGTTTTAGTTGTCGATTTTTTGACTTTTACTGGGCGAAGAGATTCTTGAATATCTTTACTAGGTAAGTCTGGGGATTCGTTAATACTGGTAGTTTTTGTATTTGATTGTGCCTTTGCTGGTTTTGTACTCATACTCTTTATATTCTTACAATTTGGATAACCACTACAACCTAAAAATGCCCCATGCTGACTTTTTCTCTGCACCATTGGTTTGCCACATTTATCACAAATCTCTGAGGATGAGTTAGCTGATACTCCACCTTCAGTCTCAGTATTGCTTCTCGCTTCTATACTCTGAAATTGCCTAGGTTTAAATTGTGTATTTCTGACTTTTGCATCGAGTTGGTCATTAAATCCAATTACCAAATTGTTCCAATCAAGCTCTCCTTCAGCAACTTTATCCAAGTCAGATTCCATATTGGCCGTAAATTTATAATCCATCCAAGAATCTTGAAATGACCTAATCAATAAATCCACTAGCTTCTCACCTACTGGCTCAGCATAAAACTTTCTTTTTTCTTCTTTGACATAACCTCGACGCTTAATATTTTCCATAATGCTTGAGTATGTAGAAGGTCTGCCTATACCATATTTCTCTAAGGTACGAATCAGGGTTGCTTCGGTATAACGACTTGGGGGCTTGGTTTTATGCTCAGAAGATTTGATTTCATTCAGTATTAAATTATCGCCTTTTTGAACTTCGGGCAATAAAGGCTCATCGCCATTTTCATCATCCTGATCGCCACCTTCTTTGTCTTTGGTTGTTTGTGAAATTGAACCAGTCAGCCTAGTCCAACCATCAAATAACATTTGTCGACCAACCGCTCTAAATAAACCTGGCCCATTTTGTATATCAATAGTTGCAACGTTGAAACGAGCCGCCGCCATTTGACAAGCCACAAATTGTTTCCAAATCAAACTATATAAATCCATTTCGTCTTTATTCAAACCAGTAATAGAATCTGGAGTTTTATTGACATCAGTAGGACGAATGCATTCATGAGCTTCTTGCGCATTATTGCTTTTTGCTTTGTAGGTATAAGCTTTGCTCGGCAAATATTCTTTAGGATATTTTTGTTTTATATAATCTCTGACCATAACCAATGCATCTTGGCTGATAACAGGGGAATCGGTTCTCATATAAGTAATAGCCGAATTCTCATAAAGCTTTTGCGCAACCTGCATTGTCTTTTTTGAATTCCATTTTAATCTGACGCTTGCGGCCTGCTGAAGAGTACTGGTTACATAAGGAGCATAGGGATTTTTGCTTTGTACTTCTTTGCTCTCAGCAATCACAGTCCATGAGCCAGCCTGAAATTTGGCAAGTAATTCTTCGGCATATTCTTTTGAATGAATAATAGTTTGTTTATCTTCTTTACCATCTTCAATGGAGGAAACTAAACTTTTACCTTCAAGGGCTATTAATTCAGACCAAAAATCCAAACTTGCATGATTCCCTTCGGCGTTATTCTCCGGCAAATTGTCTGGACTCGTATTTGCTTTGATTTTCCAATAATTTTGTACTTTGAAATTGCGGATTTCATTTTCACGCTCAACCACTAAACGTACCGCTACCGATTGAACACGACCTGCGCTAGTACCAGCATCTTTGGCAGCCCAAACCAAAGGAGAAACCTTAAAGCCCACCAAGCGATCGACTGCTCTGCGAGCTTGTTGCGCATTTACCAAATCGGCATCTACTCGTCTGGGATTATCAATTGCCTTTAAAATTGCATTTTTTGTGATTTCGGTAAAAGCAATACGCTTAATCTTCGGCCAATTTGGTTTGCCAAGCACTAAGCCAACATGCCAAGCAATTGCTTCTCCTTCACGATCCATATCCATTGCCAGAAAAATTTCATCGGCATGACCTGCTGTAGACTGCAAAGACTTGATAGTTTGTATTTTGTCAGGTGAATTAATGTATTGAAGCTTTACTTTTGCATCTTCTACTTGTATGCCCATTTCCTTCTTTGGTAAATCACGTATATGCCCAATTGAAGCAGCAACCTGCCAATTAGGATCAAGAAAAGATTTGATTTTTTTGATTTTGCCGGGGCTTTCAACTATGAGTAGCTTCATAAATACAGTTTAGTAGAAATTATCTTTATTTACTTTGACAGTGATTAAAAATTCTTTTGAAATCCAGCACATTCTTGAAACTCAATTAAGATTGATTCTATGATGTTTTCAATTGCTAATCGCATATTTATAATTGAATTTTTACACTAAAATTTCTATTAACTCACGATACGCAAAAATTATTTCCTGCATACTTGGATAGTTCCTGAGACAAGCTCAGGATGACTAGATTAAGTTTTCCTGGTCATTCCGTCCTGGATTTATTTCAGGATTGTTTCGGAAACTAGATAAAATCATGCGAATTGCAAAAGATGAGTTATTGAGTTTTTTAATTGTATTTTTTCTACAACCTCTCTAAATAACACTAAATCACAAGTAAGCATATATGGATTTCAATCGCTTTACTGAAAAAACACAAGAAATAATTGCCCGCTGCCAAAGCATTTTGCGTAAATATGGTCACCATTCGCTTGAACCTGAGCATATGCTTTTATCGGCTCTGGGTCAAAGCGATTCCATCATAGATAAAATTGTTAATACCGCTCAGCTCGAAAAAAATCAGTTAATTGAAGAATTAGAAAATCATTTATCCAGACTTCCACGTATTCAAAGCCCACTTGGCCCAGTACCAACCGATCAATTATTCATTTCGCAAAGAACCAAAGACTTGCTCGATTTAGCCGATCAAAAGCGCGAATTAATTCATGATGAATTTACTAGTGTTGAGCATATATTGCTTGCTTTGGTCGACCCTAAAACAAAAGGCCATGCGTCTGAACTATTGCTCAAGAATAATTTAAATGAAGAAAATTTATTTCAGTTACTCGCCAAAGTTCGTGGAAATCAGCGCATCACCAATAGCAATCCTGAAGCGACTTATAATGTTGTCGAAAAATATTGCCGCAATTTAACTGAAGCTGCTAAACAAGGAAAGCTTGATCCTGTAATCGGGCGTGATGAAGAAATCAGGCGAGTAATGCAGATTCTGAGCAGACGTACCAAAAACAACCCCGTTTTAGTTGGGCCTGCTGGGGTTGGAAAAACTGCGGTGGTGGAAGGTTTAGCAGAGCGTATTATGCGTGGAGATGTACCTGATGGACTGAAAGAAACTACTCTTTTGGCGCTTGATTTGGGAGGCTTAATTGCTGGAGCTAAATTTAGAGGGGAATTTGAAGAAAGACTCAAAGCCATAATCAATGAAGTTCAAAAAAGTGACAGACATACAATTCTCTTTATTGATGAGCTTCACACGGTTGTTGGGGCGGGTTCGACGGGAAGTGGAGAAGGCGGAAGCATGGATGCCAGCAATTTGCTCAAACCAGCATTGGCACGTGGCGAGCTCAATTGTATTGGAGCTACAACTCTAGATGAATATCGAAAATATATTGAAAAAGATCCAGCACTAGAAAGACGATTCCAAACAATATTTGTGGATGAGCCTAGCATTGAGGAAGCAATCTCAATTCTGCGTGGACTGAAAGAAAGATATGAGGTTTATCATGGAGTTTTGATCAAGGATGCGGCTATCGTCACCGCGGTAAAACTTTCGGCAAGATATATTCCAGATCGCAGATTGCCTGATAAAGCAATTGATTTGATTGATGAAGCCGCCGCTTGGAGAAGGCTGGAAATTGAATCAATGCCAGCTTCTTTGGATGAGCTAGAGCGCAAATTAATTCAGCTTGGCATAGAAAAAGCGGCACTGGAAAGAGAAAAAGACACTGACGATCAGTCCCGTGAAAAGCTTGGGAAGGTTGAAGCGGAAATCGAAAAGTTTAACGAAGAAGCACAAACTCTTCGTATTAAATGGGCTTCGGAAAAAGAATATATTGGAAAACTCCGCTCAATCAAAGAAGAAATCAAAAGCGTGCGGGTTTTGGTTGATCAGGCCGAAAGACAAGCCGATTTACAAAGAGCCGCTGAGCTAAAATATGGCCGCCTTCATGAATTGGAGAGACTGCTCAGGCAAATCGAAAATACTAATTCATCAATTGATGGACGATTGCTAAAAGAAGAAATTGATGAAGATGATATAGCCACGATTGTCTCAAGCTGGACAAGAATACCTGTAACCAAGCTGCTTGACAGCGAAATGCGCAAATTACTTAATCTCGAAGATGAATTGCAAAAGCGCGTGATTGGGCAGAAAAAAGCGGTCAAAACAATTGCGGATGCGCTCAGAAGAGCAAGAGCTGGACTCAAAGATCCAAATCGTCCAATTGGTTCATTTATGTTTCTGGGGCCAACCGGCGTCGGGAAAACTGAGCTGGCCAAAGCCGTGGCGGTTTTGATGTTTGATAGCGAAAGTGCAATGGTGCGTTTCGATATGAGCGAGTTTCAAGAAAAGCATTCGGTATCTCGCTTAATTGGTTCGCCTCCAGGATATATCGGGCACGATCAAGGTGGACAACTCACAGAGGTAAT
>DUDU01000066.1 GCA_005110395.1 Candidatus Melainabacteria bacterium
CTAAAATTCTTTCTTTTGATCTCGGATAATCAACTTCTTGAAAGAAATAATCATGATCTTGGGGTAATGCAATAGAATCTAGATCCATTGCAACTACTATGCCCTTATGTGAATCGGCATAATGCGACCACATTAAAGTAGATGATTCAAAAGATAAATTGGAAAAACAACAAATCCTCAATTTTCTATCTAATTCATTTCTAGAAGTTCTTGCATATTCAACTTCTTCCTCTTTAAAAATTCCAAAGTACTCTTTTACAGTGCCATTGTTTATGAGTTTAAGAATATGTTTTTTGAGGTTTTTTCTACTAATACTTGGTTCTCTTTTTAACAGTATTTCTATTAGGATGTTTCTAAAAGAAGTATTGAATGTGAGTTTATGTTTAAATTCCTCATAAGTGTCTGGGATTGAGTTGTCTGCCACAAGAATCTCAAATGGATCATTAAAGTCCTGAGATTGTGAAACCTTCAGCCTTTCGTTTCTCAGGTTATCAATTGCATGCTCAGCTTCAAAGAACTTGATAACTTGCTTAGGTTTTACTGAATTCACTTCGAGAAAGCTCAATTAAGACAAAAATTATTTCTTTTTCTTGGCAGAAGAGGCTTTGCTAGATTTTCTTACAACTTTCTTCTGAGCGGCTTTGACAATTGGAGGAGGTGGCATTTTATCTCTAACCAATTCCATATTTTTCTTAGCTACGCTATAACCTAGATCTAAGTTCAGAGATTGTGAATAAGCTGATGCAGCCTTGGTGAATTGACCATTATCATAATAAGCAACTCCCAAATTATTCCAAACTTTTGGATCGCCTGGGTTTAAATCTCTTGCTCTTTCCAAGAACTCAATCGCTGTTCTAATATCGGATTTTTTGTAATAGAGTAAACCAAGATTGTAATAAGCATATGGATTGTTTTGATCTAAAGCAATTACTCTTTCATATGAACGAATTGCTCTAACCATATCTCCCATTTCACCAAGTATGGTTCCGATCAAAAGATGTCCTGAAGCATAGTTTGGATCAATTTTGAGTGCTTCTACACAGTACTTGAGAGCTCTATCTAAATTCCCTAGCCTGAAATGAGCGTCGGCAATACTTGCATAAATTCTTGGATCAGGAGTGTTATTAATAATTATGCTTTCATAGATTTGAATAGCATCTGCATAACGACCAGCCTGGTGAAGTGATAGCGCTTGTTGAACTGGATCATTTGGGTCAATGCCTGATGGATCAATTCCCTGCATCATCATTGAAGGATCAACATATCCCGGGGGCATTCCTTGCTGACCGCCATAACCAGGTTGCATCATCATTCCTTGTTGAGGAGAATAAGGTGAAGCTTGCATTGGCATACCCTGCATCATCCCTTGTGGCATCATTCCCTGTGGTCCCATTCCTTGAGGTCCACCGTACATAGGCGGATATTCTGCTCTTAGCGAAATTCTTTTATGTGAGGTTTTATTGGAGTCATTAACCTGAGTATTATTCTGAGTATCATTCAATGACTCGGTGACACAATACAATCCAAGCGATATTACAATTGAAAGGCAGCAATGCTTTATTATTTGTTTGCGGGTTGCCATGAAGTTTTTAGCTTAATTTACTTTTATTTGATTCTATAATCTTTCCCGAAAAAACATGAAGACTTATATCTTTGAAATCTTTATTTGAAAATAGTGTCTCTAATCATGAATTCTCAGAATAATTCTTTATTTCGGTACAGCGCTTAATCTTGTTAATCTTTAGGGAGCTATAGAACTATATGAGAAATGAGACAGCATTAACGACCTAAATGTTTCCTAAAATTAATAACTCTAATGACAAAGCCTAAAATTACTATCACCGATCAGCAAAGAGTTTCCACAATCAGCGAGGCTCTTCCTTATATTCGCGAATTTAGCGGCAAAACTTTTGTGATCAAATATGGTGGCGCAAGTATGAAAGATCCATTGCTGAAAAAGAAAGTGATTGAAGATATTGCGCTTTTGCATTATGTCGGTGTTAGGCCAATTGTGGTTCACGGGGGGGGCCCCGAAATTAATCATATGCTGGGTCGTCTTGGCATAGAAAGCAAATTCCGTGATGGTCTGCGAATAACCGATGAAAAAACCATGGAAATTGTCGAAATGGTTTTAGCAGGAAAAGTTCAAAAAGATTTAGTTGGTCTTCTGGGTCAGGCTGGAGCAAAGGCAATTGGGCTTTCAGGCAAAGACGCAAATCTTATGCAAGCTTTTAGATTGACTAGTGATATTGGCGATGATTGGGGCTTTACCGGTGATGTGAAAAGTGTGTCGGTAGAAATTTTGGAATTATTGACAGCACAAGGATATATCCCAGTAATCAGCTCAGTCGCTCCAGATGAGAATTATCATAGTTGTAATATAAATGCTGATACTGTCGCTTCAGAGATTGCAATAGCACTCAAAGCCCAAAAGCTTATTTTGTTGACTGACACTCAAGGGCTTTTGATGGATAAAGATCAGCCAGAATCTTTGATTAGAAGAATAAATACTCAAGAAGCCTTGAAATTAATTAAGCAAGGAATTATTCAGGGCGGCATGATTCCCAAAGTAGAAAGTGCAATTGATGCTGTGAAAAAGGGAGTTGGCTCAGTTCATATTCTCAATGGTAATCATGATCATATTTTATTGCTTGAAACCTTTACTGAAGCTGGAGTTGGAACTATGATCGAGGCTGAGTAGTTCTTTAATCACAATTCGCAGAATAAAAACATTTGCTTCATGAACAATATGGGTTCTTATTTTGTTGAATTGATTAGTTTGAATTCAAGCTACTTGAGAGCACATTAGGTTTTGTAGCGTTAGTGAATGTAGTAAAACTTCCCCACCAAATCAAAAGTGAATTTCAAGTATATAGCTTTAGATTTTGGCTAATTCATAGTTTGGAAAATAAATTTTGATAATTTCTTTAGCATTTTTACCTTGATTAGCTAAATTTCTCGCACCGAATTGGCTAAGCCCTACTCCATGACCATAGCCTGAACCCCTGAAAGAGAATTTTATTTCAGTATTATTTGTTTTATCGGAAATGGTTTCCAATTTATCAACTACAAAAAAAGTACTTTTCAACCCCAAGGCAGCCCTGATTTTATCTTTAGGAATAATCAAAGATTCTCCTCTGGAGCCTTGTACAATCAACTCAATTATTCGACCAGTCTTACTTCTTTTAGAAATATTCAATGCTGTCACTTGATCAAGATCAACCCAGTTAAATTTCCAATTATTTTTCGCCTCATTTATTAACCTGGCTAATTCTCTCGAATCAATTTCTTTTGTCCATCGGAAATGTGGGGACACAACATCAAAACAATTCCATTTTTTAGCATCTTCACTAGTTAAGAATTCATAAACTTGTTCTTCAATTGATAAATCAAATTCTTTAGGTAATTTACTGCAAGTACTAACTCCCATGAGTGATTTACTATTGTTGAACCCAAACCATATATCATCAAAATTTGCAGTGTAACCTCCATCAGTAGAAGAATAAAGAGCTTGAACTACAGAACCAGTTTTGTCTTTGAGTACTATTCCTGTAGTTGCATCAATTGCATTATCAATTCTTTTATTTGTAACTGATAAACCACCATAAACCTGGCACTTTTGAGTTGAGCACAGATTATATCCTTCGGGCAAATAACGGTTTAAATTAGCTAAAGCATAAGTACGCGCCAATATAGCCTGTGTCTCGAGTGCCGCTCTAGGTGAATCAGCGCCAATTTCCAGTGGAACAACACCGCGAAGATAGTTTTCAATAGGCAATTCATTAATTACCGAAAAAGTACCAAAAGAATCAGGCGTAATTTCAATAATTCCAGGATAGGTTTTTGAATCAATAATCAGAGATTTGCCTAGCTTGCTTTGCAAAATGACTTTACTACGATTAAATTGATATTCGGACTTTGGGTCAGCACTTGGAATCGATGAATAAGATTGCCAGCTCAATGTTCTTTTGCTCAAAGGTTTTTCTTTAATCCAGCTTGCATGAAATCCTTTGCGCGTTAAAGTCCGCATTAATTCATGTGGTTTTTCTGATAAAGTCCAAACTTCCCATGGTCTTGGATAATATACTTGCCAATTTTGCTCTGGGAAATAATCCTTCAAAACCTGCTCCGCATAATAAGCATCTTCATAAGTTGTAAATGAACCGACTTTGATTTTGCGGGTTTCCGCAATTTCATCAAAAGGAATCGGAAAAGAAACAACTTTTATATTCAATAAATCCAATTCTTCCGTCTGAGTTTGGCTCATATTGATTGAACATGGCTTTTCAGGAAAAGTAATTTGGATTTTGTCTTTTGGATCTTGAACCTTTATTTGAAGACTTTCACCATAATTTCTGCCCAAATGTTGAATAATTCCGATCCTAATAAGTGGATTATCGGAGCGACTAATGGACTTTGCGCTTGAGCTTGTACTTAGACTTGATGCATTTAGCGTCGGATTTTGAGTTTTGGCATTTGAGACTATTGAAGGCGATAGGGATAAAGTAAATAGAATCGAAAGAAAAATAAATCTATTCATTTCTAGACCAAATGAAAAAGTCAACAATGAGAAATCAATTATTAAAAATCACAATTAAATAAGATTATCCTGAAAAGCCTGAATTAATCAGCTTGTGATACACAGTGATTTGAAAGTTTCCGCACCAGGTTAATGTTTTTTCTTGAGATCTATTTTGTACTCGCCTCATGGTGATAATGACTTCTATGGAGTTCAATAGAGCTTTTCGGGGAGAGATAAGCCAGAAGAACAAACAGCGGTATTAGCTTCGATAAGGCTTAATTTTTTAGGCAATCATTTTAGTTGGAGATGCACTTTACGTATGAATAGAAATAACAGAAACATGTCCTGCATTTCTTTCCAATATTTAATGGTGAAAAAATAATTCCACCATTAAATATTGCTTATGCTCACTTCTTCTTAAACAGAGGAAATTCAGAATAATTTGCAATGTAGTTTTGATAATCAATAATTCGTCTTACGCAAGACGCATGATTTTATTTAGTTTCCGAAACAAGTTCGGAATGACAACGAAAACTGGATCTTGTCATCCTGAGCTTGTCTCAGGAACTATCTCACCAAATAGAATGTTATTTTCGCGTAACATGAGTAACAATACGAGAATCTCTTCCCATTAATCATTCACATCTAATGTAAGTTTGAATATTATCTATCTTCAGTTGATGAAGAAATTGGGCCTAACATATCAGCGATTTCAGATAATAATTTTGAAATTAATTCTTCCTGAGCATCTTTAGAAGCGGACATTTGATCAAGATAACCTTCTAAATAACCTTGAAGACGAGCATATTTGACTTGAATTGAACCAGAAGCACCAGATAAAGAATTGCGATTAAAAGATTCTGAAGCAAAACGATTTCCTGCCAAGGTTGCTGTATTGTCGCTATTCATATTTGTGTATTTTTATTGATTAAGATTTAACTGCAATATTTTACTTGCAATTAGTATTTGCCCAATTTATTTAGGGATATCTCTATGAAATTCACAGTTTTTTAACTTCTAGATTTTAGTGCAGCTTTTCCTTGGAATCTAAGCCCCTACTTTTAAACCTTATATTCAAACTTTGTATTCAAACCTTGTGAAATTAGTCAGTTAATGAGATCTGGTTTAAAATTTGACTATCTTTTTTGACATATTTTTTCGTAAATAATTTCTAGAGTTTTCTCAGTTTTAAATTTTCAACAACACGCAATATTATGAATCCTACTCAAGAATTGCTTTCTAATCCATCTCATGAAGTGAGTGATAATCTCAAAACCGAAGAAATGGTCATCAATATGGGGCCTCATCACCCAGCCACTCACGGGGTTCTGAGACTCAAATTGAAGCTTGACGGGGAATATGTTCGTGAAGCAGTGCCAGTAATTGGTTATCTGCATAGGGCAATTGAAAAGCAAGGTGAGCAAAGAAATTATTTTAATTATCAAGTTGATATTGACCGAGTCGACTATTTGGCGGGAATGCACAATAATGAAGCTTTCTCGATTGCGATTGAAAAGCTTGCAGGCATAGAGATCCCAGAAAGAGCAAAATATATTCGAGTCATTTGTTCTGAATTAAATCGTATTAGCTCTCATCTTCTTTGGATTGGAACTTGCTTAATTGATATGGGAGCCATGATGGGTTTTCCATTTTATCCATTCAGAGAGCGTGACCGCATTCTAAACTTCTTAGAAGAAATTTCTGGTCAGCGTATGATGTTTAACTTTATTCGTATTGGTGGGGTTCAGAGAGATCCAAGTGCTGAATGGCTCAAAAATGTCAGAGAATTTGCAGCAAATGAATTTCCAAGCAGAGCTAGAGAATATGAAGCAATTGCAACTGAAAATCCAATTTTTATTGGACGCATGAAAGGTATTGGCTTTTTACCTCCATCAGTGGCTTTAGATCACAATATAACGGGTCCTTCTTTGAGAGCTAGCGGAGTCAATCTAGATTTGAGAAAAACCGCTGATTATTCAGTTTATTCTAAATTTGATTTTGAAGTCCCAACTGCAACTGATTCAGACTGCTATGCCAGATATTTGTGTCGTGTACGTGAAATGTATCAATCTGCCAAAATAATTGTTCAGGCTATTGATGCGCTTCCTGAAGGTCCAATCAGCGGAAAGAAAATATTGCCTGGTTTTAAACCACCAAAGGGTGAGAGTTATGGGGCCGTAGAATCAGCCCGTGGTAATTTAGGTGTATATGTTGTCAGTGACGGCACTTCATCTCCATACAGAGTTCGTTGGCATTCGCCATCATTTAATGCAGTTTCAGCTTTGCCTTATATGCTTACAAAGGGTGGCCCAGGAGAAACGAATCTGAGGATTTCAGATGTTATGGCTTGCATTGCGAGTATAGACTTTATTATGCCTGATGTGGATAGATAAGAATATTTAAGAGTTTTTCAAATCCAGAAAATATATAGCTTTTGTCGATTACGATCGTGAAAAGTTCAGTTCTGATTCAGTCTACTCACTGAAAGCCGAATTGAGATTTGACAAAATTTATTTATTCTTTTCTTTTAAGAAATCAACGTCTAGATTTAGGTTTATGCAGAATAGGGAAAAGCAAAACAGCATGGCTGTAATAAGGCTTATAGCTATAAAACAAAAGGCTGAAAATATTTAACAAAAAATGAGAAACGTTTAATGATTTGGGTAATTTTCTCTTAATTTGAGGGCAAGCCTAATTTAATACCCAGCCACTAATCTGATTAGTAGGAAAACGCAAAACAAAGGGGTAAATTCAATGTCAAAAATAGAGACAGGAACACAAAATGTTGAAGCAATGGTTTTAGCAAATACGTTAACTGAGAAAACTGGAGGAAAACAACAAGCTTTAGAAACAATTGCTAAATTACCAACAACTCAAACAGCAAGCACTAATCAAACCGATCCAAATATCGGTCCTCAAACTCAAAAAACAGGAGTTGGTACTTGTACAAACTGTCACGGCTAAACTTCTTCTTTTGGATTAGATAATCTAGGATCCTGAAAGATTCTTTTTATCTCAATAATTTCAAATCATTCATTTGGCGAGTATTAGTTTGTAAATAAAATTCAGATTGTCAGATCTTAGTTTGGCTTGTGCCTTTTTATGGGGATTTGAGGGCAAGTCAGCTAATTTGAATAAATCTGAGTTTTGTTTTCAAACATTTTGTTGCCATTTGAATGATTTTTCTTTGGGTAGAATTCATAGATCTTTTGAGAGTTTAAGCTGGAAGGTATAAAATTCAAGCTTTCTAACGCCCACCCCCCTGAGAGGGCTCCAAAAGAAGTCATAAAGTATCCTTTCGGAGATTTAGTGGGTATTCAAGAGTTTTGAAAATTATTTTGAGGATTTCGCAATGTTTGGCTTCCTTCTCCTAATGAAACAAAGCAAGAATTTAACAAATAATGAGAAATCTTTAATGCAGTTGGAAATCAATTCTTAATTAACGTGCAAGCTGAGTTTAACTCCTGATTCATATGCTGTTCATATAAAAGAAAAGTGAATTTAGCAATTGAAGTAAGGGGAGAAAGCTATCTCAACAGATGCAATTGGTAAAGGGGAAATTCGCGATTTTGGAATAACTAAACAAGACTTTGGGAATAGCAACAATACACAAGCTACTCCACCACCAGCACCTACATCGCAAGCCGAAAGACCTGATCCACCAGGATTGAAAACTCTTGGAACTGGTTAGGCTGACAAATCAAACACCACGAAACTTAGTCCAAGCAAGGCTATAAGATAGGGTAGTAGTGAATAATCCAATCAAAACAAAGATTGCAAATAGGGGTTGTTTTGATCGCTCAACTCGATAATTTTTTGTGAGAGATTTGTAAATATCTTTGAGTTTGGCTTCATCATGCCAGGCTTCATAATAGCTACCGCCAGTTAGTGAGGCTATGCTCTGAAGAGTGTCTCGGTCGAGTTGAGTGATTAGACCACCTTTAATCGTGATTCCTTGCGGGCTTCCAATTCCAATTGTATAAACTTTCACATTGGGGATTTTGCTTAGAGCTTCTAATGGTTCGATTCCTGCATTACTCTCACCATCACTCAAAAGTATTAAATGCTGGTCTTCCTTTGATTGAGTCAGAGTTGTATCTTTAGCGTTTTTATTTACTGAGAGTTTATTTGCCAGGCTTTTGTCAGATAACTTAAATGCCTGAGCTGATGAGGCTAATGCCTCGCCAATTGCTGTTCCATTTCCCAATGAATCAATATTTAGGCTTTGAATAACTTTGCGAGCAGGAGCTCTGTCTTTGGTGAGTGGTAGAGCAAGGCTGACATTTTTATTAAATAATTGAATTCCAAGTTCTACATCTTTAGGCAAACCATCAATAAACTTGAGGGCTGCTTCACGGGCCACAGAAATTCGATTTGGCTTAAAATCAGTGGCTTCCATTGATTTCGAAATATCAATCGATAAAATTACTTGCGCTGATTTCACCAAATGTTCATGAATAATAGAAGGCTCACTGAGAGCAATGCAAAACAAAATAAGCGAAATAATTTGCAGAAATGGAAGAAAATAAATTTTGTAATCTTTTCTCTCAGACTGAATTTCTTCTAAGACATTGAAATTTGACAATAAAAAAACTTTATCAGCTTGCGCTTTAGATGATATTTTCCAGACCAATAGTGCTAGTACCAAAATAATTGGAATGCCAAGCAAATATAGCGGAGCTTCAAAAGAAAACATTGAATAGTTGAATTTTGATAAGAAGTCTGAAGAGTTAGTCTAATTGCATTAATGAGAATTGATTGCAAAATAATAATCTAATTTATTTCTTTTACTTTTCTTTTGAATTCTATTTGCTGTATAAATAAATCAGTCAATCGAATCTAGTCTCAGAAATAAAATCTTTTAGTAATTTCTATTTTTTCAGTATGCTCAATTCAGCCTTATTGCCAGAAATATTGTCGACGCCCAGTAATTCTCCTAAAAGTAATTTCAATAAGAGTAAATTCACTAAAGAGAATATTTTTATTCAAACCAAGAATTTTTTGCCAGATTCTCTCCCAGCTTGGTCATTCACAACTGATACTCGTAATGTTCCTGAAAATAGTTGGTTTATTGCGCTAAAAGGACAAAGTTTTGATGGGCATGCATTTTGCGAGCAAGCTATTGCTAATGGCGCAAAAGGTTTAATAATCAGTGACTTAGAAGTGTTTGAGAAAATCGCTGGAGGCAATAACAGCCACATATCAATTATTTTGGTTGCGGATACTCTCAAGGCTTATCAGCTTATTGCTCAGCATCACAGAAGAGAATTAAGTCCAATTACAATTGCAATCACGGGCAGCAATGGGAAAACTACCACTCGTCAAATACTCACTCGGGTTTTATCTGTCAAGTACAAAGTTCATTCGAGTGAAGGTAATGAGAATAATGAAATCGGTGTTCCAAAAACGATTCTCAAACTTCAGCCTGAACATGAAATTGCGATCTTAGAATTTGGTATGCGTGGATTGAATCAAATTGAAGAATTAACACTTATTGCAGAACCTGATTATGCTTGCATTACTAATATTGGAACTGCGCATATAGGCATTCTTGGCTCGCGTGAAAAAATTGCTGAGGCGAAATCGGAAATTTTTCGTAGTTTGATAAATAATGAAAAAGCCCAAAAGAAAGCTTGGATTCCAACTAATGAATCTCTCTTAAAGTCATGGATAGAGAACGCTTGTAAGTCAATTACATTTGAATATTTCGGCAAATTTCAGAATGCAACATTCAAGGAAGGTCTGATGAGTTTTGAATACAAAAATTCACTTTTCTATTTCAAATCGCCAAATACAGCTTTGATTTCGGGTGTTTGTTTAGTAATAGATATTGCTCATGAATTGGGTTTAACTGATTCTCAAATTCAGCAAGGATTAAATCAATTTTCTCTTACACCTGGTAGAGGAGTAATTCATCATTTACCCTCAGGGGCTTTGCTGATTGATGAAACATATAATGCTAGTCCTGATTCTGTCTTGGCGCTTGCTGAATCTATTAATTGCCTAGTAAAACAGGAAAGCCAAACTGAACACAAAAATAAGATTTTAATTCTCGGTGAAATGGCTGAATTGGGCGATTTTAAGGGTGAATTGTTGGGTAAAGTTGCTAGCAAAATTACAGAATTGATCGATACCATTATCCTCATTGGAAAAGGGCTTGAATGTTTAGAAGAAAAAATCAATTCAAGTCAAACAAAAAAAGCTATTAAATTTGATTCAATTGAGAAAGCTTATGAATTTCTATTTTCAGAAAAAGAAAATTATCTAAACTCAAATTCAATTATAGGAATTAAAGCTTCCAGGATCTCAAAGCTAGAGCGATTAGTAAATTTATTGATTTTAGAAAACTCCTAAATCCCCTTAGGATGGGACTTACAAGCAAATAATCAAAGCTTTAGAGAAGAGAATGAATTTGAAACTTCTTAAGTGATATTTGCTAATAAGTTTTTTAATTCGCCTGATTCATGAAGTTCACGGGTAATATCGCAACCGCCAACAAATTCAGAATTAACGTATAGCTGAGGAATAGTTGGCCATTCGGAATAATCTTTCAGAGCTTCTTTTAACTCAAAATCTTCCAAAACATTTACTACCTTGAAAGGAATATTATAGGAATTGAGGATTTGAATGGTTGCCGATGAAAACCCGCATCGAGGTTGTTCTTTCGTTCCCTTTGCAAAAAGAATTATCTTATTGTTTTTTACTTCTTGCTCAATTGCTTCAATAGCTGTTTCTTTACTCATTTGTTTCTTATAGCTTATTTGTTAGAGCACTTACTTTTTGAACTTACTTGCGACAAGTATAAAGGAAATTTAAATGAGGGCATCTCAATAAATTCATTTTTAACAAATTTGATTTCAGGATTTCCCAAATAGGAAGTTAGCAAGTGACTAATTTGGAAAAGATCAATGCCAGGAATTTGAAAGTGAATTCATCGAAAATATTGTGTGCTTTGTTTGAGTTGCTGCTGAATTTACATTAGTCTGACTATACAAATTGAAGCCAAGTAAAATCAAAAAAAATTAGGAGGAGAGCAAAAATTGACTGCTAGTCGTTGCTCACCTACCTAATTTTTTTATCCGAGTTTCAAATTGCTTGATTAAACCATTCTCAATGAAAAGTAAATTTAGATAATTTCATTAAACTGGTAATTTACTATTGTGAATTTGTCCTTTGGAATATCTTTTAATAGTATTGAGTTTATGAATTTGACTTCCAACTACAAAAGTAAAAGCTTTTCCTGTTTGTCCAGCTCTTCCCGTTCTACCAATTCTATGAAGATAGCTTTCCGCAGCTTCTGGTACATCATAATTAAATACAGCTTCAATATTCATATCAATTCCGCGGGCTGCAACATCAGTAGCAACTAATATTTCAGTTTCACCTCTTCTAAAGCTATTCATTACTCTGTCACGTTGACTTTGTCTCATATCGCCATGCAAGCCATTTGCAAAATAACCTTTATCATTGAGGTTACGAACCACTTCATCAACTTGTCTTTTGGTATTACAAAAAACTAATGAAAATTTCAATTTGTACTCATTAATTAAATTAGTTAAAGCTTCTGGCTTAGCTCTTTCTTTTATTTCATAATAAAACTGTTCAATATTTGCTGAAGAAGATTCAGTTTGCGCAATTTTCACAAGTTTAGGATTTTTCTGATATCTCATTGCCATTCCCATTATGCGTTCTGAGACTGTGGCAGAGAAGAGAATAGTTTGTCTTTCTCTATTTGGTATTCTTTCGAATATTTCGTCAATTGCTTGTTTGAATCCAACATTAAGCATTTCATCGACTTCATCAAGCACAACAGTCTTAATGGAATCCATGTTTACGCTACGACGATTGATGTGATCCATTAAACGGCCTGGTGTGGCAACAATTACATTTGCTCCTCTTCTGAGAGCTTTGAACTGAATATCAATTTGCTGTCCGCCATATAATGAAACAATCGATACTTGTCTTTTGAATCTAGCGATCTTTTTGAATTGATCAGCAATTTGGCAAGCTAATTCTCTTGTTGGGCAAAGCACTAATACTTGAGGTTCTCTAATATTTGGATCTAATCTTTCGATTACAGGTATTCCAAAAGCGGCAGTCTTTCCTGTTCCAGTTTGAGCTTGACCAATTAAATCATGACCTTCTAAAAGATGTGGAATAGCTTGCGCTTGAATGGGAGAAGCTTGCTCAAATTTCAATGCTTCTAATGCGTCCAAGATATCCTTAGACAGGTTTAATTCTGCGAATTTCATGTTTTCTCAATTATTTTGTGTTGACGTAAATCTTTAATATAGTAAGACTTACATCTGAAATCATTAATAATTACAGAAAAATTTCGATAAATTTAGGGGGAGCTTTATAACTTTAAATATATAAGAAAATATAAAAGTAACGGGCTCTAACTCAAGTTATTAAAATTAAATAAGTCTTAGCAGAAACAATAGCACATAACTTTCCCAAAAGATTTTTCAAGAATCGAGACAATTTTTATATTTGGCACTGAATAGATGAGGATACATATATTCAGTATTAAGAAAATTTTATTAACTAAATAGCTTTGGTTAAGGGTTTTTCGAATTTTTGCTATTTCACAATCAGCGCTAAATATAAAATCGTTGGACTATAAATATTTTGGAAAAGATTGATCTGATTCAAAGTGAACACAAAAAATTCTTTTTCATTATGTGTATTTTTAGATGAGTATATTTTTCAAGATATGTATAGGGTAATTCTTCCTTTTGTGAAATCCTTCTTTTGAAGAACGAGTTTAAACAGTTAGGCTGAAGAAGCTTTGTAGTATGATGAAAATATCATCTAGTTCTTGACACTAGTGTCCCATTAACTATTTAGCAAAGGTGTTTTTTGGCTGATTCAAAGAGAGGTTTGAGAGATTTAATCTTCGGACGATATTTTTTGGAGAGAATTTCATAGTTATCCAAGCAAAGGAAAAGCTATGCCAATTTCTCAAACTATTTTTGCCCAACTAATGAGCTTGATTGATCATCATGAATTT
>DUDU01000067.1 GCA_005110395.1 Candidatus Melainabacteria bacterium
AAACACAGACGTTTAAGAAGTGCTATGAATGCCTTTAGAAGAGACATTCCTTATCTTTTTACTTGTCAGAAGTTTCCTCATTTGAAAATCGAGAATACAACAAATTCCTGTGAAGGTTACTTCTCTCATCTGAAGAAGATGGTGAATGTGCACCCTGGGTTGTCTCCTCTTAACCGCATCAGAATGCTGATTTCACTAATTTCTTCCTAACTCTAGGTCTATTTTTGAGCATTAGACCCAAGTTTTCAAGATTCAAAGTTTTCGTAATGTCACTATCAATTCAAACAAGTAGTTTGTCTACTATTCCTCGTGCGGTTAAATATGCTCCGTTATGTGAACTTTTAGAAGCAAAAAAAGCTGATTTCATAGATGTGATTCCGCAGACTTGTAAGAATCAACCCCCCGCAATATTTCCTGAATATGCATTACCTTTCATACAAAAGGCTGATTGTGAATTATATTTAAGTCAGTTACAGCGTGAAGGCTCTCAATTTGTTCTTCCATCATTGAAAAATAGTTTGCAACAAACTCAAAACACAATTCAAAAATTCCACAAGAAGAAAGCTTTGGAAACACAAAATAAAGCTTTGGCAATAGAATGCAATATTGATGCCCTGACGCTAGTCCATAATAGAAGGTTCTTTAACAGTTCTTTTGAGAGATTATGGACTGAATCATTGAAAAAAGGTAATTCATTATCGATAGCTATGATGGATATTGATTCCTTCAAAATATACAATGATACTTACGGTCATCAGGCAGGAGATGAAGCATTAAAGGGAGTTGCTTCAGCAATGAAGAATTCTGTTAGGTGCGGAGATGTTTTGGCAAAATATGGAGGAGAAGAATTTGTTTTACTTTTACCTGATGTTGATAGCCAAGCGTTAGAAGAGATACTTCTTAGAATTCAATCTGAAATTGCAAAACTTCAAATTAAACATAGTGGTTCTACTCATGGACAGATTACGGTAAGTATTGGTGTTGCAACTCAAGAAGGGAACAAGTATAAAAGTAAAGAAGCACTATTAACAGCTGCTGATGAGGCTCTTTATGTTGCAAAAAAATCAGGTCGAAATAAAGTATCTTATGCTGACAAGGAAAGTAATACTCCACATACGGAAAACTTCTTAATATTCGTGCTGAATCAATTACTTAAAATTATTACTAAGTTTAAACCTTAAGCAAACTCTTCGACTCTAGTAGTATTGTAAACATCGTTTGCTAGGTCTTCTTCATAGTCAGTAAAATCTTCATCAAAATACGGATCATCTTCCTTATTTACTTTTTTCTTTGGCGGTAAAGCTACTAATCTTTTCAGGGCCTCGATTTTTTCAGCATCAGTTTTACCAGTATTCTGAGTAGTGAGTTGAGTATTATTAGCCAACTGTGTATTAGGCGTTTTTGATACTAAATTCAAAACATTATCTAGATTGAGTTCTGAATCCTGCTTAGAATCAGCTTCTTTTATACTTTCAATTTGTTTGAGTATATTATTTGATACTTCATTATTCAAGATAATTCTTGATCCAGGTATATGAGTTGGTATTCCTGGCGGGCATTTAAACTCAATCTTTGAATTGTTATTCTCAAAAAATGCTTTTCTAGGTAATTGCTCAGTAATAATTTGCGGTGGTTTTATTCTGAGTGTGACGAAAGAATCAGTCTTGCTTTCTTTGCTGGCACTTAGAAGTTGCCGTGAGGCGGGATGCGAAGCTTCATTCTCTTTGGGGGATGATAAAGCTTTTGATGCTTTTTGAATAATTCTTTCTATTTGCAAAACATGATGAGATTGCAAGCTCATGGTTGCTAATAATAAGACCCAATCCTCTCCTTCCATTTCGGTTTCTATATCGTGATTTTCAAATAACCATTCGCTCAATTCATGCCCACTTACTCCTCCAAGAGAAAGAATACATTTAAGCGAATCGTCATTTTGAAATATTTTGACTTTGTCGATTTTGCTAAGTCTGCGCTTTAGGTCTTTTCCAATGCTGATTTGATTGTGTAAGTGCTGTAAATTACCTTTGAGATAATTTGTCATTTCAATCAGGCTGGCAAGCAAAATCCAAGATGGGCTTGTAGTTTGCAATAGACTCATGCAGGCTGCAACTTTTTGTGCGGAAATCAATTCTGACTGCACGTGCAATAAGCCTGTTTGGGTCATGGCTCCCAGTGTCTTGTGCGGAGAATGTATAATCAAATCTGCACAAGCATTTACTGCTCCACGTCCAGGATTTATTAAACTAAGATGCGCTCCATGAGATTCGTCTACAATTACAGGAATTTTATGATCATGACAAAGGCTTACCAATTCTTCGAGTGATGCTTCAATTCCTTCATAGGTTGGGGAAGTTACAAAACAACCTTTTATGCTTTTGCTTTTGTCAGAGGAATTTTCTTTAATAAGCTTGGTAATTTGATTTAAATTAATGTCGCGGAAAACGCCCCATACAGCATCCCATTCAGGCTCATACCAAATCGGCTCGGCTCCACTCAATATTAATCCCGAGATGACACTTTTATGCGCATTGGTTGGAACCAAGACTTTGCCACCTTCACCGAGAGCTAAGCAACTGGCCAGTAAACAGGTAGAGGCTCCGCCGACCGAGAAGAAACTGTGCTCTACTTGAAACAATTCAGCAATTTCTGTTTGTGCTTTAGCAATTAAACTGTCGGGGTTGTGTAAATCGTCGAGGCCAGTAATTTCGCTCAAATCGTATTTATGTAGCTCAGAAAAAGGATGAGAAGGCAAATAGAGATTTTTTCCGCCATGAATAGGAAGATGAGTACGGATTTTTCTATGACTTAATTTATTGAAATTTTTTGCAAAGTTCTTGTCAGTACATCTTTGTGATTTGTTTCTAGATTTTATTTCCTGACTAGGCTTTTGAGTTGAGTTTTGCTTCGGCTTGGTGATCTGATCAGTCTTGGCCAAAAACAAATTTGCAAAATCACCTAAAACAGAATTAGTCCGAGTTGTGCTTTGAGATAAACTATTTGCGCTTGTTTTCTCTGAAATATCTTCTGACAAATTTGTCTCTTCTTTGCGTGAATACATTTAATGCTTATTTCTAATACTTGAATTTCTGATTCTAAATTTTTTGATTCTAAACTTCTCTTCTGGCTCTTCAGAACTAATATGAGCTATCTATCCCGAAAAAAGCATATTATATCTGTTTACTGATATATTCGACAGGGTAAAAAGGATTAGAAAGATTACTAAAGATTAACTTAAGTAAATTAACCAAAAAATTAATTTAGCCTCAAATAATTTAGCTTTTTCAACCACTCATTCATCAGTCTTGTCCAATAGATAGCAAATGCCAAGAGATATACCAGTTTCAAATGGAAAAGTCTTAGTATGTTTTGATCGCGAATATCAGATAAAAGATTTTTATTTTCCGCATGTTGGTCAAGAGAATCATGCTGGCGGCTATGCATTTAGATTTGGGATTTGGGTTGATGGTAGCTTCACCTGGATTACTGATGCAGGTTGGCACAAAGAGCTCAAATATAGACCTGACACTTTAGTCACTGAGGTTTTGCTTCGCAATGAGCATTTAGGCCTTGAAATAATTTGCAATGACTTTATTGATTATTATTACGACATTTACGCTCGAAGCTTGAACGTCAAAAATTTAAGAGATTATGAGCGTGATGTTCATGTCTTCTTCCATCATGACTATCGTATTTATGGCAGCGAAGTAGGAGATACTGCATTCTATGAACCTTATCTGAAGGCAGTTGTTCATTACAAAGGAAGTCGCTATTTCTTGTCCTGCCTATCTGATGGAGTAGAGCATTATTCAATCGGATCTAAAGCAATAGGGGCTTCAGAGGGAACCTGGCGAGATGCCGAAGATGGTTATTTGCAAAATACTCCAATTACTCAGGGATCTGTTGACTCGACTGTTGGTAAATTTTTCAGAATAGAACCCAACGGAAGTTATTCATTCGACTATTGGATATGTTGTGGCAAAACAATCGACGAAGTGAATGAATTAAATGGTCAAATGGTAGCTGGTGGTACTGCAAGCCGCTTGGAATTAACTGATCAGTACTGGAAATTATGGGTTAATAAAGAAAATTTTGATTTATCACCTCTACCAGACTGGGCACAAACGCTTTTTAAAAGAAGCCTTTTGGTTGTCAGAACGCAAATTGATAATGATGGCGCAATCTTAGCCGCAAATGATAGCGATATTCAAGCAACCTATAAAGATCATTACAGCTATCTTTGGCCTCGAGACGGAGCTTTAGTTGCACAAGCTTTGGATCAAGCGCGATATGAAAGTGTTACTCAAAAATTCTTTACATTTGTCGCAAATATTATTAGTCCTGAAGGTTATTTCTTACATAAATACAATCCTGAAGGTTCTGTTGCTAGTTCATGGCATCCGTGGGTAAGGGCTGGTAAATACCAACTGCCGATACAGGAGGATGAAACAGCTCTTGTTCTGTGGGCTCTCTGGGAGCATTTTCGTATTCACCGAGAAGTTGAATTTGTCCGAAGGCTTTATAAACCACTAATTCGCAGGGCCGCTGACTTTTTGGTTAGTTATAGAGATCCAGAAACGCATTTACCTTTGCCCTCTTTTGATTTGTGGGAAGAGCGTAAAGGCGTTATGACTTTTACTTGTTGTACTGTAGAAGCTGGTTTGAGAGCAGCCGCCAATTTTGCGAAAGCTTTTGGGGATAGTAAATATCATGATTATCTCGAAGCAGCAGGCCAAGTCAAAGAAGCCATAAAAACTCATTTATATGATCGCAATTTAGGTCGCTATTTGAGAGGCTTAGTTCACCCAACCGATAATACTCTTGAGCTTTTTCCTGATTCAACGGTTGATGCAAGCCTATATGCGCTTTTCCGTTTTGGTACTTTTACGGTTGATGATCCTTTTGTGAAAAGTACAATGCAGGCTTATAAGCAGTATCTCTGGGTGCAAACTGAAGTTGGTGGTATTGCCAGATATCAATATGATTACTATCACACGCAATGCGTTCCTAGCGAGAAAGTCCCTGGCAATCCTTGGATTATTTGCACGTTGTGGCTCATGATGGAGGAAATTCTTTCAGCTGAAACTGAGCAGGATTTATTGGAATCATTAAAATATCTTGAATGGGTTAAAAATCATGCTTCGCCTTCGGGTGTATTAGCGGAACAAGTCAATCCTTTTAATGGAAGACCACTTTCAGTTGCGCCACTTACTTGGAGTCATGCAACTGTGGTTGAAGTTGTGATGATGTATTTGCGTCGAGTCAGAGAATTGCGAGCCAAAAGAGGAGTTGTCTATCGTCTTCATAAACCATCAAAAGAATTTAGTGATTAGTTTTCCTCTAACTTTATTTGTGTATTTCTGTTTTTAATCTGTAAATTTGAAAACCTTCATTTTTTTTTATGCCAGCTTTGAGTTTTGCAAGTATTAACTGATAGTGTGAATCCATCGCTTCTCCAGGAAGTATAACTCCGCTTTTATTGCCACTTCTAATCATTAAGCCATCTTTGAGAGGATTAATTGATCTTATGCTTTTGACAGGTTCAATAGCGTTAATAATAGTTACTTGGGCTTTGAGTCTTTTCCATTCATCTTTTCTAATTGGTGAATATCGATATTCTTTAGTTAGAGCTCCAATTGTGGTGTAAACAGTTGCTTTCACAAGATCGGCGTATTCAGGATTTACAGAACCCCAACAAGCTCTTGATTGGCTTTGTCCTGCGTTATTTAGGCTCAAAGTTATAAATAACCCAGCAGGTTTTTGGAATTTTTGTTCTACAGGAAAACTATCAGCAAATTTTTTGTAGTTTGAGATACCAATTAATTGTGTGTCAGACTCAAAATGAGCTTGCATTGTTTTGTAAACAATTTGAGTTAGATTTGTAATTGAAGAATTGGATGGAAACAGTACAAAACTTATAAACAACCATGAAAATAAAGAAGAGATAAAAAGAAATACTTTTGGCTTCATAAAGCTTATTCAAAAAACTTACACCAGTTCAAGAGCTTCCCAAGCCTATCTGAAAGAAGTGATAATGGATAAATAAGGAGTAATTCAGCAATCAAGGAGTTTAAGGACAAAACTTTTAAAGCATTGATATATTCAGCCAATGATAATTTTTCGATCTTGAAGCATATTGCTAATCCAATTGCACCAATTAAGTGAATAGCTAATGGAGCTAATATTCTGAGTGGCCATATTAATTTCTTCAATAAAAATCCAGCAATTAATAAAGCAAATAAGTATCCGCTAACTAATAATGTATTAGTACCAAAGGCTCCAGAGAAGCACAGAGTGATTAAAATAAAAGTTGTTACAGCCAGTAATACTGTTCTAACAGGAATAAACGAAGAAAATAAATACAAAATCAAAGCTTGTGGGAAAATTTGAAAACTTTTGTTTTGTATTAAACCCCAACTGGTCAGATAATTAGAGAATAAAAGACTACTTACAAAAGTTAATCCTATTAGAAAATCTGCGCCACGCCAATACTTGAGAGTTTTTTTCTCGACAGCTCTAGATATTTTCTGATTTGAATTATTGTCCTGATTAATATTTTCTGAAATTAATTTAAGCAGATTTCATGGCCCCTTTAAGTAGAGTTGTTTTAATTGCATTTAAAGACAAAAAACTTGCCTTGCTTTTCAATTTTTGACCAATCCTGTTTACGACCTTTATATCTCAGTATTGATTCATCTGGACTAGAAGTGTAGATTTTAATCCCTCTAGAATCGCTGAATTCAAGCTCTTCACCTTCTTGCACAATTCTCTGAGGCAAAATAGCTTGTCCACCTGAAATTCCATAAACCTCTATCAGAGCTGCTTGCTCCATACTTAATTTGAAGGGGCCGCAAATCTTACTTGTGCCTGAAAGAATGCCGCCATTAATATCAACTAAATTATCTTCATTGGAATTATTAATAGAGAGTTCCTCGGCATTTAGACTAGATGAGGTATTTAGTGGTATTACATTGGACTTGATTGAGTCTTGTATTCCTTTTAAACCCGAAATAGGAGCAAAAAGAAATATTGAAAAGAGAATTAAAAAAGTTACTAATGAAAGAAATACTGGTCTCAGCGGGTTAATTTTCCGTCCTGAAGCTTTTCCTGATTGAGATTGAGACAATTGGGATTGATCGGACTCCTCTTCCTTTTCTTGTGAGGAGTTGGTTATTTTGCCACCACCTTCACCTGATTGATAATTGGGCCTAGACTCTTTAGTGTATGTATTGCTTGGTTCACTGCGAATGATATTTGGAATCTCAACTGGAGGCAGGCTGACTGGTGAGCTTCTGATTATATTAGAGCTTTGATGAAGAATGTCAGGTTTGCTGTGTCTCTCTATTTGACCTAACCCCTGAAATGATTCAAAGAGATATTTATTCTTTTTGCACTCTTCAACTATTTTGTCTGCGTCGAGCTTGAGAAGTCTTGCATAACTTCTTAGGGAGGCAAAAAATGAGGCCGCTCCTGGCAAATCTTCGAAAAGTCCTTCTTCAAGGGCGATAAGGAAATTTATATGAATTTTTAGAGCTCGGCAAATATCTTCTCGGCTAAGACCTTGCTCTTCTCTTGCTTCTTTGAGCTGATTGCCAATTTTTGATAAAAAAGCCTTTACTGAAGCTGGGACTGTTTTGACTTCTTGCATATTAAATTGATTTATTACTTTCTGTGAACTTGTTTGACAAGATGGTTTTTTGCTATGTGATATTCGCTATACGATATTTGCTAAGTATTTAATTATTAAACTTTATTATGAGACTTGATTATAAGCCTGCTTTTTTTAGGAGAGATTGAATTGAATGATTATTTAAAACTTTCCATTCTCCGAGCTTTAATTTATTTAATTTTACTTCCCCAATCGATATTCGTAAAATACGTTTCACATATAAACCTGCTTGAGCACATATTCTGCGTATTTGTCTATTTTTGCCTTCTCTAAGCTCAATTTCCAGAACGATAGAATCATTTTCTTCTGATTCTATTGAAAGCAGATTAAATGAGTCATTTAGAAATTTTACCTGTTGTGAGTTTTCGCTTGAATTTTTTAATCCGTTTACCCAAACTTTGTAGATTTTAGGCACATGATATTTTGGGTGAGTCAGCTTATTGATGAAATCGCCATCATTCGAGAGTAATAAAAGTCCTTCCGAGTCTAAGTCTAATCTGCCAACTGGTTTGAGATTTGGAATTCCGATCTCTGAAATGACTCCTTGTAAGGTGTTCAACTTTTTATGAATAGAATTATCATTTCTATAATTATCTTCTGGTGAGTTGTGCTCAGACAAGCCTTCTTTGAGAGTAACCTCAACTCCTTTAGGTTTGTAATAAATAAAATAGTGTTTCTCTGAGCTCTTCTCTTTTAGCGCTGGCAGTGAAAATTTATAATCTTGAATTTCAACTTTATCTTTTTGACAATTAATCAAACGACTATATTCAAGTGCAATTTCATTATTAACTTTTACAGAGCCATACTTTATTAATTCAACTGCTTTGCGTCTAGCCAGACCAGTAGCTAAGACCACAACTTGTGATAATTTCATTTCGTGCATTATTGTCTATTCTTCCAGCAATTAATCGTGAATGGACTTTATAAAATCAAGAGCTTTAATTTTTCCTTCATAATATATCTTTAAACCATCCAATAAAAGCTGTTTATAGTTTTCTTCTATTTCTAGATTTGTATTTCTTGATTCATAAATTCAATTTTTCACGAACTCTGCAAAACTTTCCACAAAAAAGGAATATCTTTATTGATTTAAGACTTAGGTTTGCAATTCTAAAGAATATCCAAATTAGTACTTTGTATTTTTTTTATTTGCCGCCTCCAAAAGCATCAGTTACAAACTTACTAACTGTTTTATCTTGTTCACCCTTATAGGTTGCAGCAGCATCAGTTTCTCTTTTGAAGCCATCATAAGCTTCTCTGAGTTGCTGAGCTATTCTAGTTAATTGAGCAATAATAGTTGTGCGAAGTGCAGCATAAACTTGTGCTTGTTGTTTCTTTTGTTCTTCGTTGGCTTGCCCATATGGTGGTTGCCCCGGAATATAAGAGAAATCTGGATTAGGGTTTGCAGGGGTTGTATTCAAATAGTTAATTGCAGAAAGAGTTTGTTGCAAAGTATTGTAGATTTGCGAACTAACAACAGTACCTACTTGAATAGTTGCACCTGTAAAATCACCTAATGCTGGAACTACTCCAGTTACATTAACTGTTGCAGGTCTTATTCCAGGTGGCAGGCCTAGAGCACTCCATAATTGGCCCTTAGAGCCTATGGAATCTATTGACTTTTGAACATCACTTCCAGCAATAGGAGAAGATGAATTGCTTGTTGTTGTATTAGTTGAATTGTTAGATGATGATTTGTCAGAAGTATTCTTACTAGATTCGCCAACTAGTACAAGTTTTCCTGTTAATGGATCTTGTGTTACTTCAATAAGCTGATCTTCTCCTGAACTATTTTTTCTTTTAATATAAAGTTTTGCATCACCATTACTATCAACTTTGGATATTAACTGATCACCGTTTTGGTACTTTATTGATTTATCTTCTATATTTGCTTGAGAGACACCCGAATAATTTAATGGGAAAATAAGTTTTAAATTCTTTGGATCACCGCTAATATATTTTTTTTCATATCCAAATAAAGTTTTGCGGAGTATATAAACTTGATTAGATTCTTTATCATGCTTTATTTGATCATTAGGCTTGATTAAATAAAGAAAGCCATCACTAGATTTCAAAACTCCTATCTTATTTATTGCTGATGCAAATGTATCTTCACTAACAGCTTCTGTATCTTTCTTGGCTTGAGAATTTGTCTGAGACTGAGATTGTAAATTGTTTAAACCAATACTAATTTCTAAAGAACCATCACTAAAAGAAGAAAGTAAGTTATTCAAGTTGAAATTAGTATTAAAATTTGTACTTGTATTATCAGCCATGGCATACCTCAATTCTATTAATTTTCTCCTATTCGTTTTTCTATTACTGTTGAGCTGCAAAGAGCTCATTGGCCTTATTGTTATTCTCAGTATCTGATTTCACTAGGTTCTCAGCAAAAGGTTTAACAATTTGTCTAAGATTTGATAGTTTTTGAGATACCCTGAATATCTGTGCGCTGATTTCCGCAATACTGGTATTAGGAAGCCCAAATTGCTGAGCACGGTTATAGACTGAAAGCCAATACTGCAGTTCTTTGTAATAGTCACCTTCAATTAAAAGGGATTCAGTATATCTACTGACCCCGACATTATTGCCAGTACTCAAAAAACCAACTGATGGAATACCGTAAGTCATAAAATTCATATTAATTTCTTAGTATCTAATAGTTATTTAGACAGGTTGATTAACCTTTATCCCTTGTTATAGGGTATGCGGTCTTATATTTAGGAATTTCCCTATCAACAGAGTTGTCGAAGAAATTATCTATTGATAACAAGGCTTATTCAAGAACTTTGTATTTTAGATATGCTGAATTATTGAGCTACCGGTGGTTGAGGTGCTTGCTGAGGTGGAGCCTGATATTGTTGCATCATTGATGGGTCTTGAGAGGGAGCTTGTCCTGGTGTTTGAGCTTGCTGCTGAGCTTGTTGTTGCATTAGCTCATCTGGCAATATCAATTTTGGCTGGTCATTGATTGTGATTTTGATTTTATTGCCCAATGCTCTTTGTGCCTGATTAATCTTGGTATATGACAAGCCTGATGCAGGCATAATAGAAGAAGGATCGGTTGCTGGTTTGTGAGTGGCGCAAGCAATAGACTGAATGGCGCTCGAAGTGATTAAAAGATCCACTCTTTGCATATAGGTTTCTTTCGTATCTTTGATTAAAAATTCAGTACCAGCGGGGACTTTGCGAATAGCTGGATCATAACTATTCAAATAAAGTTTGCATTCAGTCTTGTATCCACCACTAGAGTCAACACCAAGCGGAATAGAGATTTCATTTGGTGGAATAATAAAGTCTTTGACAAATGTAATCTTGGAATTGGCTGGTACATTAATTAATCTGTCGGTTGAAGCAGAATTTGATTGCATTAGAGGTATTGATGCTGCTAAAGCTGTAAGTGAAAGTAGTCCAAACAATTTGAGATTTCTCATAGTTATAACCTTGGTTGAAAACAAGTTCGGAATTGAGTTTTGAAGACAGCAGAAAACTTTATCTAAATCGATAATCTGAATACATTAAGCAAAAGCAAATTGCTTTACTGACTGATATCTACCACTTCAAAAAAGCAAAACCCAGTGAATTCCCTCTTTGGAAAACCTTTTGAATGAATTCCCACAATGTAATAAATCAAGATGCTGAGCTTAAAACCCTAAATGTAAACCCTCTGCGCAAAGCCGAATGGGACAATTCTGCTAAACAAACTTTGTGAGAATGAAAACAGAATTACAAAAAAAGATTTTGTTAGGAGATAACTAATAATTAATATAATTTGTTGAAAATCTTTGTCTCAAAATTTATAATTCATTCAAAGGAGAAAACATGAATGCTGAATCAATCCCTTGAATACTTGAAGGATGAACCTTTCAATGAAAATCAGAATCTTGTACAACTCAAAACATTATGGGATCTAGAAAGAAGAATGAATAAGCAAGAAAAAATTCTTCCTCATGATGGCAATAATTTCATCGCTCTGGTTGAAGGAAAACACATCCCTTATTATTCATTAAACAAAAAACAAATTTCCGAGGAACGTTATAGGCTGAATGAAATGAGTAAGTACCAAAACAAATAATTCACCATTCCATTCACGTTCCTGGCGGGAAAGCAGTTAATTGAGACATTCAACTGTATTGATGGCTGATTCAGGAGAGCTTTTTGGATAATCTTTGATTTATATAATTTTCCCATTTTGCATAACCACGCCCATAAGGTATTCCTAAATGTATAGCAAATAAATTTAATACCTCTTTGAATTAATAAATTCAACGCGAGTCAGGATTAATGTCCTTTATATACTTCTGAAACTTTGGAAAATAAATGGCAAGTAGATTTGTTCTCTATGAGAAAGTTTTTGGTTTAAGTAAACTAATTTAAGCTCTATTCCTTTGTTGCTTCATGCATTCTCGAATTGATTGTCTTTCACTTTCTGGTATTGATTCTAAGCATTTACGGAAAGCTCCTTTTTGACCTTTATTCTCTGATATACATTGCTTAAGAGTATTACGATCATTATCTGATAATTGATTTATGCATTCTCGAAACTTTCCTCCTCTGGCTTCCTTGCTAACTGAACTAAAGTTAGTAAAGAATACTGCTAAAAGTAATGTGAATATAGATACTGAAATAAGTTTATTAGTTTTCATAAAAAGCCTTTTAAAGTCAAAAATAAATTAGCCAATTAATTTATCAGTCGAATAAAACCATAAAAAGGTTACAAGTACTAATCAAATAATGTGAATCTTTTGATTAAACCTATTTTAGATAAATGTTCCCTAAAAAATTTATGAGCTCCAAAAGTTAATCTATTGAGTATGTGATTAACTTGCGAGATTCAGCAATTGCAAAAAACGAGGATAAATTAATTAGTCAAATACCAAGGAATACAATTGATAACGAGAATAAAGTAAATAAAGGAATTTTCTTGAAAAGAATTTGTGAATACTTCATTTAGTTTTTCCCCTGCCAGATTTTTTTTTCCACTCCTCAACTATTTTTTTGAACCTGTTTTTTTGTTGGGGATTAAGTTCCATTTCTATTTTCTGGATACTGGTATCGAGTACCTTTTCTCTTCGCTTTTTTAAGGTATTTAACTCATCAAAAGTATCTTTTAAGTTTGATTCAACTATTCTTTGTTGATTCTCTGAAAGATCAAGACGTCGAATGAGCATCGTCATTATACGTGGCTTAAAAATTTGTGGTCCCCTACTAGTCAATGTTTGAAAGAGGTTTTTGAGATACATCCCAGTTAACAAAGAACCTGTTCCTAAGCCTACTAAAAATATAGCTATTGCTAAAAAAAATGTTTTCCAATTTAATTTAATTTTATTCATCATTACACTCCTTTTAACTTGTGCTCATGAAATTAAACTGATCATTGAACAGCATATTTGTTATTAAAAAATCTGCTGCATCAATGGTTTCAGATATTGCATATATGCTGAGTAGGCCACAAAAAATAGCTATTGCTGACGCAAATGGTATATTTAGTCGATCAATAAAAACAATATTGGGAGTATAGTTCCAATCATTTTCTTGTATTTTCTTGACAATAGAATCTGCCCATTCAAGCTGAATAACTGGCTCATAGTAAGAATTTTCTTTATATGCTTCCCTCAGAGCAAAGTCTAGTTTTTCAGTTTTTTCATTTTTACTAAACATTGACTTTACCCTCTTGAACTAACTTCTCTAACAATTCTCTTAATCTCAACTTAGCTCTAAAAGAACGAACTTTAGTATTTGATTCACTCCAACAGAGCTGCTCGGCGGCATCTTTGATTGAATAACCATCTAAGTGAATTAAGGTCAAAACCATCCTGTCTTCTGCTCCTAAGTGATTAAAAAGCAAATCTAAGACTTCTTTAGCTTCATCTTTTTTTATTTGTTCATTAAAAGACGTAATTGATGAATCACTTGTAATACTATCAATCCAATCTTGTTGGCTTTCAGTCAATTCGTTCTGCAAAGAACTGAAATTATCTTCTTGAAGTTTAGAATGTTTACGCCAATAGTCATAGCAACTTCGAGTAACAATTGTAGTAAGCCATGTTTTAAATGAAGATTTGTAATTGAAATTTGCAAGTGCTTTAAAAATACGAATCGCTGATTCTTGCGATACCTCTTCAATTTGATTCTGTGGAATGTATTTCATAATGATTTTGAATATTAAACCTTGATACCTTCTCAGGAGCGGAGCGAAAGAATTCGAATCACCTGACAAAATCTTCATTATTAATTCTGAATCGCTTTCTTCCACTTTCATCCTTTTTCTTGTTCACGTAAGCAACTATGTCTAAACCAGCTTCCTGCATTTCCATCTTTTGAGTAGTTGTTAAAACTTTTTTTATTGAGTTTAATACTTTGTACTTTAATACAAAAAAGCATTTTCAGTATATTTGCTAGCATGATTAAAAGCTTTTTTCTAAAGGTTGATCAATCATCTTAGAAGATAAATTATTTTAGCAACATTATGATTTGAGTTTTTTGCTTTTTCAGTAAGGGCATTTATTTCATCCTGATTGCTTTTGAGTATAAATGCAATATTCTTTTTTTCTTGATTTGTTAAGTCAATTTTCATTACAGTCTTTACTCTCCTAACTGCAGCTGCATCATTATTTTTGGTCAAAAGAATTCCTGAATTAGCGATATTGAACCCAACACACAAAACTAATAAAGGTCATTTTCAATCTTGTTTCATAAATATTGTCCTTGCCTTGAGATTTATTAGAACAAATAATTTGTCGAGAATGAAAATATACTGTACTTTGCTGTGGCATGAGTGTATTCTAAATCCGCTGCAAGCTTTACAAGAATACCCACTAGCCTCCTCACAAGGCAGGATTCAGAAATCTCACTTTTGGGATTGTCAACTCAAATCCTAGCTTGCTTGAGTATAAACTAGTTACACATTAAAATACAGGAAACTGATTTCTAGAAAACATTTTTATGGTTGAACCTTCAATTCTACTCATGCAGACTATGTACTCAGCCAATATCTTTGTTGCAGGTATTGTGGGTATTTTGTGCCTGTTCTTTTCTGAATCTATAGGAACACAAGTATTTGCGGGTAAAGCTTTAGACTCAATTCCCTTGAAAATACTTGGCAGTTTCTGGTTAAGCGTTGCTTTAGTGTCGATAATTGGTTTGTTTTTCCCTAAGGCAATGAGTGTTTTATTTATAATTCAATTCTTGTATAAAGGGATGTGGTTGCTTGTAGGAGCTCTCCCAAAAATATTGAACAAACAATTTGATTTATTACCACTTGGGATGACAATATGTTT
Source organism: Candidatus Melainabacteria bacterium (assembly GCA_005110395.1). Lineage (GTDB taxonomy): Bacteria > Cyanobacteriota > Vampirovibrionia > Caenarcaniphilales > Caenarcanaceae > LMEP-10873. The sequence continues at coordinate 14,947 of DUDU01000067.1, forward strand.
CTTCATTTGGGTTTTATTGCTCCCTTTTGTAATTCCTTATAAATTCTTATTTGGAATATGAAAGCACCTTAATAGGTATGCTATAGCTTCATTTCAAAAAGGTAAACATATCTTTTAGGTGCTTCAAGGAGTTTTTTATTATTGAGTTTATGTAAATTCACTAGTGTCCCATTAACTATTTAGCAAAGGTGTTTTTTGGCTGATTCAAAGAGAGGTTTGAGAGATTTAATCTTCGGACGATATTTTTTGGAGAGAATTTCATAGTTATCCAAGCAAAGGAAAAGCTATGCCAATTTCTCAAACTATTTTTGCCCAACTAATGAGCTTGATTGAT
>DUDU01000068.1 GCA_005110395.1 Candidatus Melainabacteria bacterium
TCAAAACAATGAACATATTCAATCAGCTTTTGATACGCTGAAATAGGGGGTTTGAGCTTAGTTGGTGCTGCTCAATAAATTTGCATTTGAGAAAAGGTTTTCTCGATGATATTTCAAATAAATACATTGTTTTTGAGTAAACTCACCTACATTCATATCTTTGTGAATATTCCATTTTTCTAAAGCTTCTTCGGCTTTTGCGGAGTATAAAAGATTTCCTTCATCAGAAAAAGAAATCCAGCCTTTATCAAACAGTTTATCTATGTGTGGAGACAATAAAAGCCCATTGTTTCCATCTAGTCTTTCTTCATTAGTTGAATCACGCCAAGGCTTTATATGACTGGCTATTAAAAACTCTGTTCTATTCAGTTTTGTTAAGCGGCAGAATTTTTCAATTTGTTCAAGATTTTCTCTGAATTTTCCTTGTCCTCTGCGAGCCTTAATTAGTTGTTCTTTTTCTGTAATAGCGAGAAGTGGATTATTGATAATGTCTTTTTCTATAAGCTTTTCTTGAATTTCTAAATCACTCTTACAAATAATGTGAAAAAGCTTGCTTGAGATTCCAAATATATATCCTTGTCGGCCATTATGGTTTTTGTCCAAAGGGGGTTCTTCTAACCTTATTAATTCATGATTTTTTTTGATTTTAAATGGAGACTCTAACAAAGTCCAATCAACAAATGCTTTCCACCCTTTTTCTCTCTCTGTACCGATATCTTCTGCTCTTATTGATTCCTCAAACACATCAAACTTTACGATTCCAATTGCTTTTATTTCCCCATTTATACAAGAAGCAACTTTATCTCCTCTCTTTATTTCTCTCATGTTCTCAAAACACTGATTAATTCCTCCGTCTTTCTCTTTTTGTGGAGATCTAATATATCCTCCATTAAATTCATCTTCAAAAGACTGTCCTTGATTTACCCACCAATAGTTTGGATTCAATTTTCCATTTATTAATTTGACTATATATTTTTGAAGATTAAAATCTAATTCGGGTATTGTCCATTGGGGAAGATTCTTCAACTTATCGTCCAGTTCTACGGAGTTCTCTAAGAGTAGAGGTGATCCTTGTAAATCACAATTAGACCACTTTCCATTAACTTTTCTGGTTTTTGTATTGTCTTCTACTAAAGTAATTTCTGGTTGAGCAAAACACCACCACAAGCTACCTTTGTATTTTGTTACCCATAAAACATTGTCATCCAAACATTCATAAAATATTTTCAGTTGTTTTATGTGTCCTCCTATGTCTAATCCTCGCTTTCTTTCTCCTCGTTGTATCAATTCTTCACTCTCACGCTTGAAATCCTCTTCAACTTTGTCCCACTGCTTATTTTGGCAAAAACTATGATCAGTCTTGTCGTAGTTTAGTTTTAGAGTTTGGCTTTGTTCAATGCAATCTTGAGCAAATTCATTACCTTTACCAAGACGTATAAATAGAATTTTTAATGGGCTTATAGTTTCTTTATTCATAATTTACTGATTTATGAAAACTCAGAGGTTTATTTATTGTTTCACTTTTTACACGAAATCCCCTGCTCTCTTTCAAAACATTGAATTCTCGAACGTCTCTCAAAATGAGCTTCTTTGAATTTTTTATTAAATTATTCTTCAAGATTATATAAAGTCTGCTTTCTCTTAAAAGCCTTTATTATCCATCTACTTCCATTTAATTCTCTGCACAACTACATCGAAGATGAAAGCTCTGCTTACACAAGAATTATACAATGACCATGATTTACAGGTCTAGAATCAAGAGTCTAAATCGTTGAGATTAAGCATTAGGAGGGGGAATAAAGTGGTGCCAAGACCCGGATTCGAACCGGGGACACGAGGATTTTCAGTCCTCTGCTCTACCGACTGAGCTATCTTGGCAAAAGGAAAAATTAATTGAAGTAGAAATTTTAAAGCATCAAAGCCAAAAATAGATTTACTTTAATTAATTAGCATGTCAGGATAGCAATAATTATTAATAGTATTCAATAGTCTTTGATTTTTAGTTTGAGTTTAAAGTTAAAATATTGAGTCTCCTCAGTCTAGTTCAGGCCAGTCAAATTGGAAGAAATATCTCAAAATAAAGAATCTTCTTTTCCAGGCATAGATCCAGAAACGATAAACGACAAAGAAGCGCTTATCAAGTATATTCCTTTGGCTGAAATGGTTGCCCGCAAGGAAATGAAAAGTATGCCTGCTCACTCAGGTGATTTCCGTGAGCTAGTAAACATTGGGCTTATTAAAATTAATTCGCTAATTAAAGAATCTGCCGACAAAAAACTTAAATATAATTCAAGCTATATTGCACAAGGTATTTCCTGGGAAATCAGAAATAAAAATCGTCAAGAATCTCATCAGCGTGGAGAATTCAGATCGACTACTTCAACTTATAAAACTGATTTTGAAGGATATACAATTGCCGAAATTCGTGAAGCAGTAATTGAGACGGTTGTTTCTTTTGATGAGAGTGCTTTCGAAATTGCTGATGAACAGGCTTTAGATCCCCTTGACGCAGCTGAATTGGCTGAAATGAAAAAAGCTCTAATTGAATCAATAGCTTTGCTTCCAGACAATTATCGTCAAGTAATTGAAATGCGTTTTTATCGAGGAATGAAAGGCACGGAAATCGCCGAAAGACTGGGCGTTACTTCAACCCGTGTAACTCGCATAATTCAAGATGCTGTGCAAATGATTAGAGAGCGTTTAAATGAGAAAAAACTGCTTTAACTCAAATGATTCATTAGTTGTCAATTTTATCTATTTCTTCTTTGTCGGTTTCTAGTCCTTGCTGAGGTTTGAACTGCTCGGTTGATGGTTCGGGTACCTGTTTGAATTCAATGTATTCAACTAATTTATCCGATTGCTGATATTTTTCTAATAAACCTTGTGACTTGTAAATTTCTTTTGATTTAATTGCCTTATTGAGAGCCTTGTCCCAATAACCCAATTTCACTTCGACTAAAGCAATGTTGTATAAAGCATCTGGATTTTCTTGTTCAATTGATAAAGCTGTTTGTAAGTCCTGAAGAGCTTCATTATATTTATCTAATTTGTAGAAAATTAATCCTCTTCGAAAATAAGCTTTTGCAATTGGTGTTTGGCTGATTTCAATAATTTGTGTCAAATCATCAATTGCACCTAGATTGTCATCAATTTTTTCTTTGCCATTAGCTCTATTTAGCAAAGCTGACTTAGAATTAGGCTTTATATTGAGTGCTGACGAATAATCTTTAATAGCTCCTTTGTAATCAAATAATAGAGATTTTGCTACTCCACGATTGACATAAGCTTCATATAAATCAGGATCAATTTCAATTGCTTGCCCATAATCTACAATTGCGCCAGAATAATCGTTCGTTTTTCTTTTGGCTACACCTCTTTGCAGATATGCTCTTGCAGAATCAGGATCGATTTCAATCGCTTTGGTGAAATTATCAATAGCGCTTTGCCAGTTCTGAGAAGCAAAGTCATTAACAGCTTGGTTATATGATTGATTGCTGTATTTTGCTTGAGAGATTAATGAATTGAATCCCAAGATGAAAGCCAAAAGCATGGCAAAACTGAAAGAGTAAAAATCTTTTTTAGTAGTAAACATAATGAAATTTCCAAATTGAATCGCTTTTCTCTAACTCTTTTTCTACGACGTATAGAATTGAGATTAGAGGTTTAATGTAAATTCTAAGGCTTATATTTGTGGAAAACTTGAGATGATTTGTTCGTAGCCATCAAAGCTTTCTCTTAGCCAGCTATCTAAACATGATAACAAAACGAAGGCATTGGCAGGCTTTGAATTAATGAATAATTCAATTTGTTTAAGCAATCTTTACTTTTGATATTTGTGCTTTTCCAAAACTTCTAAATCAACATGTTTGAGAACAGATTCATTTGTAGACTCAAAAATAATCGGCGGAGCATATCCAGCTTCGAGGGATTCTTTCCAACGGCCAACGCATAAGCACCATTTATCACCAGCTTTTAATCCTGGAAAGCCAGATCTTGGTGTGATCAAATCATTCCCCTGGGACTTTGTAAATTCTAAGAATTCTTTTGTAACAACCGCACAAACAGTATGAAGTCCTGAATCATCAATAGTAGATTCACATTTGCCGTTTCTGGTGAATCCAGTCATTGGTTTTTCGCAGCATATTTGCAAAGGCTGCCCTAAAACATTTTTCTGAGATTTCATTGCATGACTATCCTGATTAACTGAACAAACCAACAAAACAATTATTAAGCCTAAACAAAACAATTGAGCAAATGAAAATTTTGATGAGCGTATTTTCAACTTGATTTCTCTCAATATTTGCAAAGTATTTTCTTAGAAGAAGAATAGATCAGCAATTTCAAAGTGATTATATGAAAAAATTCAAATTGAAAAAAGAAATTATCTGTTTAAGCATGCTCAACCGAGTTTATATTCTGAAATAATAGCTCTCAAAGCAGATGAAATTTTTGGAAAATGATACTCTCCTTTTTGATCCCAAGAAGAAGTTCCTAGAAAATATCCTTTTTGAAGTAATAGGCTAAGTAAATGATCGTGAGGGTATAAGTACCAGTGCCCTTCTTCTTCTCTAAAAGCAAGAAACAAATCTTTGCCTATATATTTTTTATTAAAGTATAGTCTTCCTTTAAGTTGTACTCTCATAAAAGACTTGGCATCAATATGATAAGCAATGAAGTCAGCTCCTAACCAATCATCAGATAGTCTTATTGAATTAAATCCATAGTTTGCTAACTCAGATGCTAATTTGTGAAAATTGTAATTTTCTTGCTGCTTGGCATTAAGAGTTTTATATTCAATTTTGCTAAAAGTATTCATTTGTCTTGATTTACTCAACCAATCTCAGCTAAATATTGCTCAAACCCTTTTTTGCCAAGAAGTGCATAAGTGTATTTTTTACTTAGTTCCACCCCAGGCTGATTGAATGGGTCAATCCCATATAAATCTCCAGCAATGGCGGTCATAAGTTCAAAAGCAAATAATAAATAAGCTAAATTGTATTCATTGATTTCGCTCAATTCAAGAGTTAAGCTTGGTACACCTTTTTTCGCAATCGCTCCAGCCGTTCCTTTTCCTTCAGCATGAATTAATCTTTTCATCGATTCGCCAGCCAAATCAGCAAAGCCTTCTACTATTTCGCTTGGAATATTGAAATCATCTTTGAATTTAGCGACTTTCAAAAAGAAAATAATTTTGTCTGCAGGCCCTTCAGAAAAAAGCTGTAATTGAGAATGTTGATCGGTTGCTCCTACTGCTTTGATTGGAGTTGGTCCGATTGCTGGTGTTTTACCAAGTGACTCAGCCACTAATTGCACATACCAATCAGAGATTCTGGCTAAATGGCTTGAATAGGGCATGAGTACATTGATTTTGCGTTTCAAGTCTTTTTCGGCATGCACCAAAGAAACTGCTAATTGAATCGCAAGATTGGAATTCAAATTATTTTGCCCATTTGCAAAATTGTTTGCTAAGTCTTTATGAGCTTGAATGAGACCTTCTCTGAATTTTTCGATTTTGATTCCAGTTAATGCAAGCGGTAACATTCCAACTGGGGAAAAGACGGAGAAGCGTCCGCCAACTGAAGAAGGAACCGCAAAGCTTTGAATTTTTTCGGATTCAACAAACTTTCTTAGTGAGCCTTTGTTCGGATCGGTAATTGCAATTAAATGACTTTTCCAAGAATCTCCTTGTGTTTTGATAAGTTTGTCTCTAATCCAAAGAAATGCGCTGGTGGTTTCAGCGGTAGCACCTGATTTTGTGACTATACAGAATAAAGTTTTAGAGAAATCCAAATGATTCAAGATTTCTGAAGTCCAGTCTGGATCGACATTGTCAATAAAATAAATCTTTAGGCCATTTTTGCGTTTTTCATTGCTAAGTTCATTCCAGAGGGGATGTAATAGAGCTTGTGTGAGAGCCTGAGGACCAAGTGCTGAACCACCAATTCCGACAATGACCAAATTCTCAAATTTCTTACTTTGAATAGTTTCGTCAGCAAAAGCTTGAATTTCAGTAAAAACGTTTTGATTTTCATGCAGCTTGAGCCAGCCTACCCAATCATTATTGTCAGCAGCTCTGGAATCTAAGTTTGCCAAAATGGAATTTAATTTAGCCTTTTGTGAATCAATTAAATTGTTGAGATCAAAGGTTAATAGGCTTGAATCAAGTGTTATGGTCATTGAGAATTATTTTGTTGATATTTAGGAAATTGATATGAATACTTAAAAAGTAATAATTCAAGCCGAGACAGGCTGAAGAAGACTAAAATTCTAGCAATATTTAATGATCTAATTTATTTAGTTCAAATTCTCCATTAACTTGTTTAGAAAAAATATTGAATGAAGTGAAGTACATAAATATGCCTGCTGAGTGGGCGGAGCAATCTGGGGTGCAGTTGACATGGCCGCATGAGAATAGTGATTGGCATTATCATTTAAGCTTAGTCGAAAACTGTTTTGTAAAGATTGCTTATGAAATTTGCGCTCGGCAGAATTTGTTAATTGTTTGTCAACCAGCAAATGATCAAAAAGCTCATATTCTGGGTCTTTTAAAAGAAGCAAAAGCTAATTTAGGCAATATTGTTTTTGCAGAAGCAGAATCAAATGATGTTTGGGCTAGAGATCACGCTGCGCTTACTATTTGCGAGAGTTGGCCCGATGATGTTTCTTGTGTGAATAATTCTTTATTCGTAGCTCCCCCTTTCAAGGGGGCTGGGGGGTATTCTGATGACTCCAATAATCAAATTAAACCAATACTTCTCAAATTTGGCTTTAATGGCTGGGGCAATAAATACAAATCAGCTTTTGATAATCAAATTCATCATGAGCTTTGCAAACAGGGCTTATTTCAAGGCGTTGAAACAGAAGATGTTTCTCATATTATATTGGAAGGCGGATCAATTGAATCTAATGGTGAGGGTATTATCATGACGACCTCTGAGTGCCTTTTATCCAAAGAGCGAAATCCATCTTTGAGCAAACTAGAAATTGAAGAAAATATTCTCAAAGGTCAATTAGGAGCGAAAAAGGTTTTATGGTTGGATCATGGATTCATGGCTGGTGATGATACTGATTCGCATATTGATACACTTGCTCGTTTTTGTGATCCGCAGACGATTGCCTATATGAGCCAGGAAGATGAAGCCGATGAACATTATTTTGAATTGAAGAAAATGGAAGAACAGCTCAAAGGGTTTACGGATTTGCACAATCAACCATTTAAATTAATTCCATTGCCAATGCCTAAACCAATATTTGATGAATCTGGAGAGAGGCTACCAGCAACTTATGCAAATTTTCTAATTATCAATGGGGCGGTTCTGATGCCGATTTACAATGATGAGAAAGATAAGGTTGCGCTTGAGAGGATTAGAGCTTACTTTCCAGATCGAGAAGTTATTGGAATTGATTGCAATGCTTTGATCTTGCAGCATGGGTCTCTTCATTGCGTAACCATGCAGTATCCCAAAGAAATAAGGTTTTGATTTTTTCAAAAGCTGAGTGAGTCTTTTCTGATTTCAATTCTCCACATTGATTTGCAGTCATTCTCTATGCGTCAAAGTTTTCAAATGTTTGTTCTTTATTCTTTGAAGGATTTCCAGAGGCATTTTGAATTTTATCCTTTGCGGAATCACTCACTTCAGGCATCGATTTGGAGCTTTGAAATTTGGATTTTTTCTTCAAAGATGTCTAATATAATGCGTAAGCTATTGAACCAAGAACTTGAGAAAGAGTTGATAGAAGGATATTCTCAAGTTTTTTTGAGGATTCTCAATTGTGGGATATTACAGTTAGAGACGGCTTGCAAGATGATGGCAGGTCATTATTTTCCAATGCAAAAATTGCTGAAAACTCTTTGAACTGCGGATTCAGTGATTGAGCCTTTTTCCCCGATTACTTCTCCTAGTCTTTTTATTGCTTCTTCCAATTCAATCGAAATTACTTCCGCAAAAGTCTCACAATTTAAATTTGATGGTTCTTGATTGATTCTACTGACTTGCTGACCCTTAGAAGTGGGGTGGGCGATATTACTTTTATTCTTGAGTTCTAATATCTCAATTGATTTGACCAGAGATTCTCTCACTGAACTCAAAAGAAAAAACTGTCTTTGATTAATTCCAATTTCGAATTCACCATCCAATGAATTAATTTGCAAAATCTCCTGAATTCTTTCTTCTAGACGGTTTAATCCCATACTGTTTTTAGTTGAGAATTTAATTTCATTCTCTTTGTATTTGCTTTGTTTGTCACCTTTGCCGATCGAGTGTTCTTCAGTTTGATAAATATTATTTGCAATATCCGCTTTATTGGCAAGAATTACAAATTTCGCAAAAGGATTATTTCCTTTAATTGAATCAAAGAGATTGTTATCTTCTTGGGTCCAGCCATCAATTAAGTCATAAACAAATAAAATTAAATCAGCTTGTTTGCTTAAACTTATGGCTTTTTCAATTCCTTTTTGCTCAATTTGACTTTCAGTATTATCTCTTAGACCGGCGGTGTCAATTATTTTGACGGGAATATCTCTAATCAAAATTTCTTCGCTCAGAAAATCTCTGGTTGTGCCCGCTTCCTCGCTTACAATCGCTCTTTCTTCAGATAAAAGCAAATTGAGCAAGCTAGATTTCCCAACATTTGGCCTACCGAGAATTACCGCTTTGATTCCTTGCCTCAAGATTGAAGCTGAATGAGCTTGTTTAATTAAAGTTTCTATTTTTGGTAAAACTTCAGAAATACCTTTTTTTATTTGCGGGATATTAATTTCGGCTTCTTCCGTTTCAATCGGAAAATCTAAAGGCCCTTGAATTAAACCTATACACAAAAGCAAATTGTCCCTGCATGATTCAATGATTTTACGTAAATCCCCGTTGAGTTGATTGGAAGCAGTATGAAGAAGCTTTTCACTTTTACTCTGAATTAAATCCATTATGGCTTCGGCTTGGGTTAAATCCATTTTGCCATTTAGAAAAGCTCTTTCGGTAAACTCTCCAGGAGAGGCAATGTGAGCGCCAAAGCCTAAACAGGTTTGAATTATTTTTGCAACGATCAAAGGATTTCCATGACAATTTATTTCGACTATATCTTCACCAGTAAAGCTGTTGGGCGCATGGAAAATATTCAATAAGACTTGATCAATTTTTTGTTTTGAATAATCGTAAATCCAACTCAATTGACGTAATTCCAATAAGTTTTTATTTAGGAGAATTTGCTTTGCAATGGTATGTGATTGATTGCCTGAAAGCCTGATTAGGCTAATAGCCGCTCTGCCAGCAGGTGTAATTTCAGCAATAATTGTCGAATTAGAATTTATATTCATTGAAAATGATTGTGTTGGCTTGAAAGTCTTCATTTAGCAAGGGCTTTGCTGAAATGTTTTTTTTTAACTTTATTCTTGGTTTTGGAAATTTAGACATATATATAGTTAGCAGAAAAAGTTCCTAAATGAAAAATTACTAAAATAAATGCAATTTATCGGCAAATTCGTGATTCTGGAAAATGTATTTCTCGATTTTTGGAGGGATTTGATTGTTAGGTGATTGATCTGTGGAATTTGACTGACCAGACAAGCGATTCCAGCAATGAAAAAAAATGAAAAGCACAAATATGAATTTTTTTTTATCCTTCTCCGTAAATCTTCAAAAAAGCTTAATAGTTTGATCTTTTTAGGAATTTAAAAATTTATTTCTTTTTCGATTTTGGTTAATTTTTTCTTCCCCATTCCCTTGACTAGGAGAAGACTCTCAGGTGATTTGAACTTTCCTCTGGTTTGTCGGTATTCAATTATTCTTTCAGCTAAAACTGGTCCAATTCCTTCTAGTTGTATTAACTCATCCGGAGAAGCAAGGTTGATATTTATCTGAGATTTTTGTGTAGGTATATCATTGAAAGCGCCTGACCTTAAATGGTGTTTTGATACGCTCTTAGTCTCCTCAAAAGCCGTCTGAGTGAGTTGATAAGCAAGGAAAGTGATAGTCGCAGAAAATATCCAGGACAAGATTGAAAGATTCTTCTCTGAGATTTTTTCTAAAATTAAAAACTTTTTTATGCGTAAAAACAAATTGCTTATTACAGCTTTTGCGAAGACAATAAGGGTCAGGTAAGAAAAATACAATTCTCAATTGTTAAAATCATAATTGAATTAAGTCAAGCGTGATTGATCAAATGTAAGGATTGTGTTATTTCTTTATCTCGTACGATATCACTAAATAACACACACTTCGCGGAGGTTCTATAAGTTGATTTTCAAATCAAATAATCGCAAAAGTGGTTTCTTCAAAGCAGCCTGTTTAGGTTTGGCATTGTTGACAACCGCGCCAGCGATGGCCAACGTAACAAGAGTCAGCGAGTTAGTGGACGTTGACCCTAATGTTTGGGCCTACAAAGCTTTAAAAGAGCTAGTCGAAAAATATGATGTATTAGAAGGTTATCCTGATAATACATTTCGTGGAAATAAGCCAGCAACACGTTATGAATTAGCACAAGCTCTTTATGAAGTGCTTAAAGTTGTTGACTTAGCAAATCCAAAAGATGCAGACGATGTCGAAACAATCGGCAAATTGAGCAATGAATACGACAAAGAATTAGCAGCTATTCGTAATAGATTAGCTTCTTTAGAAGGTCGTGTAAGCGCTCTTGAAACAGAAGAAAAAGTTTCAACCAGCTGGACTGATAAAATCAAAGTCAGTGGTGACATCACTAATGTCATTCAATCAGACTGGGGAACAGACAGCAACAATACTGCAACCTGGGGAACCAGAGCACGTTTAGGCGTGGATGCAGTTTTGATTTCAGATGATGGCAATGTATCAAATCACTTAGGTGAAGGTATTGCGCACATCAGATTGAATGGTGGTAATGGTGGTATAGGAACCGCTGGTTATCATACTTCAGGTAATGCTTTAAACGATGTATTCGTTGATGGAAGCAGCCCAGGTAACAACAGTGCATTTACTGGTAGAGCACAAGACTCCAGAATGAATGCCTATGTTGACCAAGCTTATTACACACAAGTATTTAAGTTCAGCAAAACCGATCCTTGTTCTAATGAAACTAGTGGAAGCGATAAAGTTTTCTTAGTTGCTGATTTAGGACAACAAGATCTCTGGAATACATTCCACAAGAGCTTAGTTCGTGAAGACTCTCTTGATGGTTTTATTAATACCAGAACAGTTCACGGCGTAGTTGGTGCATCTGATGCAGTAACGGAAGCACTTCACTTAGGATTAAATATTCTTGGTGATGGAACTGAAAAAGAAAAGACCGATGAGTGCGGAAATGTAAAAGGCGGCGGAGTAGATGATTGCGGAAATCCATTACCAGGATTTTTCCAAGCATTGAGCTTCGACTATGCATTCGCAGCACACAAAGGTAATGGTTTTGGTGGATCTGCTGGTGCAGCTAATCTTGGTATTCCAGATACAACCAATCGTGTATGGGATAGCAATAGCCACAATGCAGCTATTAATTTCCTTTATGATATTCCAGGACAATTCTTTAATACAGGCTTAGTAAGCGCTGGTTGGAGTGGAGTTCATTACAATTTCAATGCTATTAACTTTACTGGAACCCAAGATGTAGATGACACATTCGGCAATACTTTCTTTGCTAAATGGGAACAGTTCTACGGAAGAAATAGAACGTTCGGAACATTTGTTGACTATTCATATGCAGCAAATTCAAGATCCAATTACTTGGTTAATGGACCAGTAAATCAGTTAGCTCAAGCAGGCATAATTTTGAATACTACTTTCTTAACTGATAAGTGGAATTTCAATAAAGATCAGTTTGGATTATCTTATTCAGTAATTGATCCATTTAATGCAGCAACTACCAATCGTGGAGTTAATAACAATAACCTCAATGGTATCAATGGATCTGTTGGTCCATCATCAAGTGTAAACTTCTTGCCAGCTAACTATGTAGACCATAGACCTGAGCAAATTGTTGAAATGTACTACAGAAAGTATATTACTGAAAATATCAGTATTACTCCTGATTTACAGTTTGTACTCAATGGAAACGGACACAATACTGGTTTATCTGGTATTATCCGTGCAACATTCAAGTTACCTAACTGGAATGACGGTGGTGCATTTGATCAATTCGGATACAGAGATTGGTCACAAAAAATTGCTAAGTACAAAGCTGCTCGTGCAAACGACTAGTTTGAAGAATAAAAAACTTCAAGAACTTAGTTAATTTCAACTAAATTAAAGGGTGTCTCAATGCGAGATGCCCTTTTTTTATTTGGAAACTTTATTGTTATGTGAGGTTAGTGGTTCTCGAACAACTGAGGTATGGATTCGTTAAACAGTTTGTTATCCTAGACCTAGTTACTGTGATGTATAGCAAATTCAAATCCATTTACGCCATTTGAAAAAAGCAAATAAAGATAAGGTAATTCCAAAAAATAAGCCCCAAACTAAAAGCAGTCCTTCTTGCCATTTAAGTTCAGGAAAAACTTCAAAATTCATACCGTAATAGCCGACTAATAAAGTAAGAGGCATCATAATGGTCGAAAAAATAGTCAAAACTTTCATGATTTCATTTGTTTTATTCGAGACTTCGGATCTGTAAGCCTCAAAGGATGACATAAGCAAATCCCGATATGAATCAATGCTATTGGTAAGTCTAGAGAAATGATCAAAGACATTCCTAAAGGCCAATCTGTTTTTTTCACTGATTAGATCATGGGCCTGAAAGCTGAGCCTGAATAATATTTCTTGTTGAGGGACGACTAAACGTTTAAGACCCAAAATTTGCTTTTTTAATTCAAATATTTCGTTTGCAACCATTGGGTGAGTAGAACGAAATATTAGGCTTTCTAGTCGATCGATTTTAAGATCTAGGCCTTCAGAAACTTTCAAATAGCTTTCAGCAAAAGAGTCAAGAATTTCTGATAAAAGAAAATCAGATCCTTGCTTCATTAAATAATTGCAATTTCTTTCAAGTCTTTTTTGCAATGCTTGAATGAATCGGCTTCGCTTACGGTGAATTGTAATCAGAAAATTTGCGCCAAGAAAAATATTGAGTTCTTCGGCCTTGAATGGTTCCTCCTCAAGCGTGAGGAAAAAAGTTACTAAAAATAAATGCGTTTCATAATCTTCAATCTTTGGATAAAGCTCACTGTTTTTGCATTCTTCTATATTACTATCTGGAAAATTGAACTCTAGTCGTAAAGTTTCTAAGTCTTGATCGGATGGTTCTTCTAGATCAATCCAATAGACTTCCTTGGTATTAATCTGAATTTCTCTACAAATGGACGAAGTGAGGTTTATTATTTCAAAACTGCTTTGAGGATTTCCGAAAGAGCTTGCTGGATTTGAGCTGTTTGAGGAATAGACTTTTATCATTTATGCGGTTAAAGTTATGCTTTCGAATTTACTTATAGTTCTGATCAATATTCAAATAAAAGCAAAATACAATTTGGTGTTGAGTCAAATCAGTCATTTCATGAAGGTCATTAATATAATCAAATTGCTTTTTTTTAGCTTAGCAATTTTTGTGTTTTTGTTAATATCCATAAAAAGCTTTGCTAAATCCAAAACAGCAAATTCAAAAATCCAAATACCGATTCTAGGTTTTCATGATGTTGTGGATTTAGATAATCCCTCTGAAATTCCCCCTCTAAGGCGTGAATTTGATATTGATTACAGCAAAGCTGAGATGGAAAAACTATTAATTCATCTTGCGGAAAATAATTATTGGTTCCTTTCTACGGGTGATTTCTACGATTATTTCCTAACTCAATCTAAGGATATTCCAGAAGAATTTAAAGACAAAAAGCCAATCATGATTACTTTTGATGATGGTTATCGTGGAGTTTATTCAAATTTACTTCCGGTTTTGCGGAAAATTGAGACAGAATATTCTAAGAAAATCAAAGTGGTTCTATTCATCAATCCTGCCTTGATGGGAATTATCGATCAGGATTTGGTTTATGTGAATTGCCAAGAATTAAAAGAAGGATATAGAGAAGGTTTTTACGATATTCAATCTCATTCCTTCACTCATTATAATTTAACTGAGTTGGATGACACAGAGCTTGATTTTGAGCTTGCGCAAGCTGATATTGAGTTGAAAAAATGTATTGGTGATTTAGATTTCAATAAAGTAGGTACAAATGGAGAAAATCTTTCTGGTCGAGTTGCAGCGCATTTAGCTTATCCATTTGGTGCTTCTAATGAGAAGGTTGAACAAGCTGCTGGAAAATATTATCTTTCTGGCTATCTCTACAACAATAAAATCTTTGAAACAAAAATCAAGAATAAGAACAATTCAGTTTTGATCGATAACAAAGAAAAGAATAAAGAACTCTTAAGTGAAACGAGTAACTTTCAAGAGTCAACCGAAACTCATCTTTCTTCTTCAGGCACATTAGGTAATATAACCCCATCAAATAATAATCCTGAAAACACTTACGCCGAGAATACTTTGTCTGAAAATGTTCAGTTAAATGATGCTCCACTAAATGACGATCGATGTGACGAATTTCAAAAAACCAAAGTTATTAATTTTCCTGAGATTGATATGAATTTCCATAAAGATGTAAATGTGAATTCAAATGAGCTTTCTCATGAAGCGGCTAAAAATATACAAAAAAAGAAAATTGTTGAAGAATTAGTATCAGAGTCCCTCTCACAACAAGACCTTCAACCTGAAAAGTCTGATGAAAAATTGCTTGATAGAGAATTATTTAGAATTCCTAGAATTATTGTTATCAAGAAAAAGACACCCGAATTATTAATTGACCAAATAGAACGCCAAAATTCATCTAAGCATTCATCAAAGCATTTACCGAAAAATTGAATATGAAAATAAAATTTAGTTTCAAACTTCGCTCATGTCGCTCCAAATACATTAATATTTATAGGTTAAATTTATTATGAGTTTCAGAAGTAAATCTTCTTAATTTTCTGACTTTAATATTTTTTAGTCATCTTATTACAGACACAGTTCACCAAAAAATTACCTAGAAAATCACTAGACCAATGGCACAAAAACAAAGAATTAGCATAAAAATTGCTGGAGCTCAAGGGCAAGGAGCCGGTTCAGGCGGACAAGGTTTAACAAAAGTTTTTAAAAGAGCAGGACTTCATGTTTTCGGATTATTTGACTTTATGTCTTTGATCAAAGGTGGACATAGTTTTTATCAAATTACTTTGTCTGATCAAGAAGTTTATGCTGGTGCCAAAAAGTCACATGTTTTAGTTTCTTTTGATCCTCAAAACGTTGAAGATACAATCTCAGATATTAAAACCCTTCACGAAGGAGCTTTATTTATTGTTGATGATTCAACCCCAATCAATCCACAAATTGAAGAAGCGGTAAAAAACGTAGGGGCTCATTTGTGCCTATTTCCAATGGTGAAATTTGCAACCGAAATTGGCGGCAACAAAATTATGTCCAATACCGTTGCTTTAGGTGGAGTCGTTGGCTTATTAAATCTTCCTTTTCAAATCTTGGATTCAGTTGTTCGCGAAAATTTCGGAACTAAAAGTCAACAATTAGCTGATAGCAATAGTGCAGTTGCCAAAGCTGGTTATGATTATGCAATTGCTAATGTTGCCAGTAAATTTACCTTCTCTCTTCCTAAGATTGCACCAGAGAGCAATATACCTAAGCAAATGCTCATCAATGGGAATGATGCGATTGCAATGGGTGCATATGCTGGCGGTTGTCGCTTTGTGTCAGCTTACCCAATGACACCAGGAACAACAGTATTTGAATGGTTTACAAAGAGAAATGCCAAAATTGGTGCGGTAACTAAACACGTTGAAGATGAAATTGCTGCAGCTTGTATGGCAATTGGTGCTGGACAAATTGGTGCACGTGCAATGACTTCTACTTCTGGTGGTGGTTTCTGCTTAATGGTAGAAGCAATCGGTTTAGCTGGAATGACTGAAGTGCCAGTCGTAATTGTCAATGCAATGCGTGGTGGTCCTTCGACAGGCTTGCCAACTAGAACAGAGCAACCGGATCTTCTTTTTGCGGTTTATTCATCTCATGGTGAATTTCCTAAAGTTGTTCTTACTCCTGGAACGATTGAAGAGTGCTATGAAGCTGGATATAGAGCGCACAATTTTGCTGAAAAATACCAAGTTCCTGTAATTATTCTTACGGATCTTCAATTGGCTGAGCAGGTCAGAGATACTGATCCTAATTTTTATGCTTTACCAATCGTGGACCGTGGCAAATTACTCTCTAAAGCTGATATTGACAAACTCGAAACACAGTATTTGCGTTATGAATTCTCAGAAGATGGTGTATCTCCTAGAGGACTTCAAGGTCATCCAAAGACAGTATATGCTCCAGCAACTGATGAACATGATGAAACTGGGCACATTACCGAAGATGCAGCAAATCGCATTAAGATGATGGATAAGCGTATGCAAAAACTTGAAACTGCTCGTAAAGAAATCAAAGGACCAAAATTGTTCGGCCCAGAAAATGCTGATTTGACTTTGATTGTTTGGGGTTCTACAGTTGGCGCTGCTAGAGAAGCCGTTCAGCTCTTTAATGAAGATGAATCAAATAAAGAGAAAATCAATCTTCTTCATTTCTCAGAAGTATGGCCATTCCCAGTTGAAGCAACTACAGAAGCTCTCAAGAAGGTAAAATACACAGTTTGTGTGGAACAAAATTACACCAATCAATTTGCAAAACTGCTTTTGACCGAGACTGGATATTCTGTCAATAAAAAAATAAATAGATATGACGGAAGACCAATTACTCCAGAAGATTTAAAAGTTGAAGCAAAAAACATCTTGAAAGAAGTTTTGACTCTTGCTTGAATTTTGAAAACTTTAAATTAAAAAAAGAGTCATTCAGAAATGTTTGGCTCTTTTTTTTGTTTTATTTTTTACTTAAGCCTTTGATGGTGAGATATAAAGAAAACGATAAACCATTTGTTTTACATTTTCTGGATAATTTAAGCCTTTCAGTATCTCTAAGAAGCGGCTTTTGCTGTGTATTCCACCGTTAAGATTTCCGGCTTCATTGACTAAAAGATTGAAATCACCTGTGGAAACAGTTGGATCCCATTCAGCATTGTTGCTAAAGTCAAAGTTGAATTTAAAGCCCCAAGTTGGTGTTGTTTTTTTCTCTTGTATCGTTTTTGTAGAGGATTGCCAGCAAATAAAAAACGGTAATGTTGATTAAGAATACGCATTTACTTTTATTACTCTTTTAAATCGCTATTTTACAGTTAGAATAATAATTAAACTTGTTTTTTTTGTCAATACTTTAATGTTTCCTTCCTTCTAATGAGGTTTTCAGAAGATTATTTGAAAAACAAAAAAGAGCCAAACCAAAAAGGAATGACTCTTTAAATTGAAATAAACTAAAAAATTTTCTATTTCTAAAGTTCTAGACTTTACCGCTTGGGCTGTATTTGCCGTCAGTAGGAATAGTTTGAACACCATCAACTTGTTCATCAGAAATAGCACCTTCAATTGGGCAGGCAGCTAAGCAAGCTCCGCAATCAATGCAAATATCCCAATTAATATAAGCCCATTTAGTGCCTTTTGTATTGGTCTTATCGTCAACAAAATCGATACATTCTACTGGACAAACAGGGATACAGTCAGCGATTCCTTCGCAAACATCGGTGTGAATTGTATATGGCATATTAAAACTCCTAAGTGTAATTTTTACAAATAAAGCAACTAGTAAATTTCAACTAGAGATTTTCCAGATAATTGAGCTGAAACTCTTTACACACTACTTTTATCAATTTTTTGCAAATTTACTTCTCAATGAGAATCATTCTCAATAAGGAAATCATTTCCTGTTTACTGTGATTAACTCCCACCTCGGCGGATATAAAGCTACGCACCATTCTTGGGCGTGCCTGCGGGCACATCTCTCTTAACAAGTCTGCCACGACACAAAACGTAATAGAGAAAGGGGGAATTGCACATTGCTGGTTTCCTCTAGTTTTAGGAGAGGGGGTAGGGGAGGGGGCTTTCAAAACTTTGTGCAAGGGTAGAGTAAGTCACAAATAAAAAAGGAGCCCCATAAAGAGACTCCTTAAATGAACGGTTGAGGAAACTAGAATTTGATTATTTTACTTACCGCATCCGCCTTGCACTTGAGCAGTTTTGTCTCCGCCATCAAGTTTGATATCGCAAGCTGCGGGTTTTTTGTTGAAGGTTGAACAAATAGCTGCCAAAACATCATTAGGTGAACGTCCGCCTTGATAAGCAGTTCCATTGATAATGATAGTTGGTGAGCCTTGAGCATCATACTTTTTGCCAAGTTCAATTTCTTTATCTAAGAAAGTATTGGTTGATTCTTTGACGCATTTTTCAACTTTTGCAAAGTCAATACCAGCGCCTTTAGCGGCATCTTTTGAGCAAGCTTCGCTGAAATCACCTTTTTCGTAGCATGAAGTATTGAATTTGCTTACATAATCCCACCATTTTTCTTTTTGCCCATTCCAAACACAAATTTGACGGACATCTTCTTTTGCTTCATCAGCTCCGTGCATTGAGCAATATTTTTGTCCTTTATCAATGCATTGACCTTCGCCAGCATTTGAATAAATTACAAAGTTTGGAGTGAAGTCAATGGTGTCACCTAAAGCTTTGATTACTGGTGCAAATGAGGTTTCAGCTTGAACACCATAAGGGCAACCAGCCATTACAAACAATCTAACTTCTGGTTTGTCTTTCTTTGGCAATCCTTGAGCTGCTGCTTGCTTTTGCTCTTCTGGTGAAGGAGGAGCTTGGTTTAAGTTGAAAATTGGCCCAAGAGACATGGTTTCGCCATTTTTAGTGACAAAAACTTTTACATTATCTAAAACTTGATCGTCTTTTTTGACATCTAAAGTCACGACATAAAAGCCATTTAAATCTTTTGATTCTTTGGCGTGAGCTTTAATTCCATCTTTGAGAATATATTTGCCTAAATATTGTTCGGCTTTAAGTCCAGCTGCTTCTTTTGTAATTTGAGTACAGCCTGTTAGAGAAGTTCCTAAGGCAATTACTAAGGTACAAAGAAACAATGGCTTCAATAGTTTTTTGATTGAAAACATTAATTTTTAAATCTGAGTTTAAGGGGAAACATCAAATTCTATTTTCCACGGAATCTCCTAAATTAAACAGTGTATTGCTTTGTAATGTTTTTTAGGATGAAATACCAAAGGCTCTAAACACATCGTCTGGGTAATCTCGAAAACTGTATTTCTCAGTATTGCCATTAAACGACCAACGAGATTCTTCAAGTCAAGGTTTTTTCTGAAACAAACTTTCTCTTTCAACAATGGACTTTTTAATGGAGTATATTGTTTTTGCCGCTCATTCCCTGGAATGCTATCAATTAATGTATACAAGTAGTCTTCGGCATCACCAAGAGCATTAAAAAGTGACTCTGTTAATATCCATTGTTTGGGTTTTGAACTTAAAGTGGTTGAAACTTCGAGTGGAAAATACTGACAAAATGAAAAGAATCCCTCAAAATGAATTTCTACAAGCTAAGACTCATAATTTTGGTGGAATTCAACAATGTATAAAAAGATCATTGATTCAAAAAATATTTCGATTATGTCAATTACTACTTCATATTTGGCTATTTTTATACTGATTGGAATAGCTTTGATTAATGTACTTTGGTTTTTTCTATTGCCAGCAAAAGGAGAAAGAAATCCAACTGTAAGGTTGATTAGTGACATGGAAAGGGCTATTAAATCTTCAGAGGATGCAGAATCAGCCAATTGGAATATTTTGCGTAGAAAAGTCAAACAATATCAATTGGACTTTAATCTTTTGCGAGACAATTCAGGATTAAATCAAGAAGATTCAGTCAAGTTAGATTCAGTCCTTAAAGCGCTTGGCTATTTTGCAGAAGGTAGCTGGCGATTTAATGAAATGGGTGAAGATCCAGAAAGGGCGGCTTCTCTTTATAGAAAGTCATTGGATTCTTTAGAAAACCTATCTGGGCAAAGCTCGAAGATCACAGTCATTTTAGAGAATGAAAATCAGAAACAAATCAATATAGGTGATTCGATTGCGGATTTACGTAATTTGGTGCAAGATCAAATTCAGTATTTAGAACAAACGCAAGGTATTTAAAATTAGTATTTAAAGGCTAATTTACTATCCCTGTGAGAACTAAGGCTAAAGCACAAAATGCCGACAATCGAAACTCGCAAATTATTCGCTTCAGCACTGAATCATTCAAATGAATTAGTTAATCAATCAATTAAAGATTTAATTCGAGCTTTTTTAAATCAAATAGAAGCTTTTAGCTCACTTAATACTTTGAAGGCTTATAGAAGTGATTTGAATGCTTTAAAGAATTTTGAATCTATTGTGCAAATTAATGATTCAGTACTTAGAGATTTGCGTTTGGAATTAATATCCAAATATTCTGAAAAAACAGCAGCTAGGCGTTGGAGTGCTCTGAGAGAGTTTTTTAGATTTTGTCAGTTGAGTGGATATATAAAAGAAAACCCTATACTAAATATCGAAAATGCTAATGCTAATAATCAAAAAATCATACAGTCCAGACTAAGCCATGAGACAGCGACTCAAATATGCGATCAGCCTGAGAAGCTCAGAGATAAAGCTTTACTTTGGTTTTTATATTCAACTGGAGCTAGGCCTAGTGAAATAATTCAATTTGGTATTTTTAAGAATTTGAATTTGGCTTCTGGAGAATTTTATGTAAATGGAAGAACGACTTTTCTATGCGATAAAGCTTTGAACTTCTTGAAAGAATATATTGGCTTCAGGAGGGTAACACCAGCGCTTTATGAACGTATTTTTGTTAATGACAAAGAAGAGCCTCTCAGTGAGATTTTTGTTTATACACTTTTTGCAAAAACGGCTGAGTCTTTGAGTTTAACGGCTTCAGCGAGAGATATTCGAGAGACTCTAATGATTAGGCTTTATCAGCAGGGGTTGTCGGTTGAAGAGTTGAAATATTTGTTTGGGTTTAAATCGATTCAATCAATAGAGCCTATATTGCATACAGTGGAAAAGGTTGCTCCGGGAAGCAATATAAAAGAGACAAGGTAACGCTGAAAAAGGCGATCACTTAATAGAGCTTCTTATTAACAAGACCAAAAGAAATTCTATGAGATAAAAGAACCTTTTAATCAGATGTCTAAATTAGCCAGTTATGAAAAGTGGCGGAGCTGACGGGACTCGAACCCGCAACCTTCGCCGTGACAGGGCGACGCTCTAACCAATTGAGCTACAGCTCCAAACAAGATGTTTAGAGGAACATAAAAACCAGAGCCAAATATTATCATCTAGCCCTTCCTTTGGTAAATAGATTTTTTGCTAAATACACAAAGTTGTAAAGTCTTTGAATAATTCCTCAAAATGAACTTCAAAAATTTTCTAATGAAATTTATATCCTAAAACCCAAATTCGAAAAGTTGCTTTTGGAAGTGAGAACCCTTGAAATACTTCTTGATAATTATCGATGACTCGGCTGGTGATAATGAGTTTAATTTGATTAGTTGTAATTTGCTCAAATTCAATACCTTGAGAAATTTTTCGATAAGACGGTAAGGCGCTCCTGATCAGCAATTCACCTTTTACGTCTATGCATTCGCAATCTAGGCCATGATCGATTAAATTGTAGATATAAGTAATCTTTTTGTTTTGATTTGGGTCTTTAGGCTGATTAATTAAGGCTTCAGCAGATTGTGGTTTTTCATCAGGTTCTATTTCAGTTTTCTCATCTTTCTTTGAGAGAATATTTACTGATTTTTTTGCAGCAGATTCATCTTCATCTTCTTTGGGTGTCTCTTTTGCTTTTGGGTTTTTAACAATTTTTGCTTCGGATTTAGTTTCCTCTATATTTGCATCTGGCTGCGTACTTTGTTGAGTTGACTGCGCTTGAGAGGTTGAGGAAGTTCTTTCAAGGTTTAAGGTGATATAAATTGGCCCCCAAACTGAAACATTAGCCTTGCGGACGAGTACTACTTCTTTTTCTTTATCTGATTGATTGTTATCCATGAATAGTTATTATCTGGGCAAAGTTACGAATAAGCAATAAGACGGACATGAAATAATTTAGATTCATGAAATTTCTACTTTTCAAAAAAAACTCTCCTCAATGGATTGCGTCATAAATAATTGAATCCTACTTTCATTTTCTTTAAACAAATCTTTAAATTATGAGCTTACATATTTCCGTAATGTTGAATGAAGTTCTGGATTTATTGAATCCGCAACCCGGTTTTACTTATCTTGATGGAACTCTCGGTTTGGGTGGACATTCTGAAGCACTACTTAATAAGACCAAAGGGCAAATCGATTTAATTGGAATTGATAGAGATGAAAAAACAATTGAAATCACTCAAAACAAG
This sequence comes from Candidatus Melainabacteria bacterium, assembly GCA_005110395.1. Classification (GTDB taxonomy): domain Bacteria; phylum Cyanobacteriota; class Vampirovibrionia; order Caenarcaniphilales; family Caenarcanaceae; genus LMEP-10873. Next base: position 22,322 of record DUDU01000068.1, read on the forward strand.
CTCTCATCTTGGAATGGATTTAAAGCAGTTCATGGCAGATTCTCAGAAATTCCTAAACTTGTAGACAAAAATTCACTATCGAAACCATTAGGAGGAGTCTTACTTGATTTAGGAATTTCTTCTTTTCAATTAAATAGTCCAGTTTATGGCTTGTCATTTGCAGAAGAACTATTTGATCAGCCTCTTGATATGCGCCTAGATAAATGGTGTAAATTTTCAGCTGCCGAAATTCTAAACAATTGGACTGAAAAGCAAATAGCGGATTTATTCTGGGATTATGCAGACTATAAACTTGCTCGTAAATTAGCCAAATTGATTGTGCAAAATCGACCAGTAAATAGGATTGGGGAATTGGTTGAATTATGCAATTTAGTTTTGAACAAAACAGATCCCAGAATCAGTTTCAGTCGAACTGAAGGCCAACCTCACAATAAGTTTCAAAACAAATCCCAAAACAAATTATCAACAAAGTTAAGTGGACAACAAAAAAGCAAGCTTAATACTGCAACTCTACCTTTTATGGCTTTACGCATGATTGTTAATGATGAGTTAGGTGAGCTTGAAGGAGGTTTACAAAATGTAATAGATTGGTTGGAACCTGACTGCAAAATAGTCGTCATATCATTTCATTCAGGTGAAGATCGAGTGGTGAAAAATTTATTTAAGTCAGCCTGCTTGAAATCTAATGATTTTGAGATATTGACTCCAAAGCCTCTAATTCCCTTGGAGGCGGAAATAAAGAAAAATCCTCGTTCTCGAAGTGCTAAGTTAAGAGCTTTATTGAAAAAGAAAAAGTCAAATAAATAGCTACTAGGTTGATTGTCCAAAATCAATTTTTCTTTTCTCTATTTAAAAGAATTCTAAAAAGTTGAATTAATGGTCGCAAATTAAGTGAGAAGTACAGCCAAAAAAAAGTTTGACAGTGAAACGGTTTACAAGCTTCCACAGCAGAAGAGAACAATCAGTACTGCGAATTTAAAATTAGTAAATCCTTCTCTTGAAAAACAAAGATTTGTAGTTTATTCCACTCATCCTTCTCAGAGATTCTTGGCAAAGCTGGATAAAATATCTAAAGTTCTGGCCAATTTCGCAATTATTGGCTTGGTATGTGCCGCTGCTTCTTATGCGTGTATGGCGTCACTGGAATATAAAGTATCTAAAGAATTGAAAAGCCTGGAAGTTGAAATTAAGAATAGAGAAGATTTAAAAAGTTATGTAAGTAAAGCCTATTCCTGGGAAAACTTATATGATCGAGCCAAGAAAAGTCATTTGATGGAAGTCGACAAAATAGAAATTGCGAGAGCACCTAAATCAATTTATCATTTGGCTGCTGAAATAAATGACTGATGTTTGCTGATTGAAAGCTTCAACTTTATAAGGTTTATTCTTTTTTTGACTCTATTATCGGATCTGCTTCTAGCTCAATACTGAAATCAAAATCTGTTTCAAGTTCAAAGTCTTGATTTGTGAACTCAGTTTTCTTGTCAACTTGATTGATATTGTCTGATTGTAATAAATTTGTTTTTGAGACATTTGGTTTGCTATTTGTTTCAATTGGATAGCCTTCTCCTCTATTCCTTGTCTGAGAACTAAACCACCCGCCAGTAAGTGAATCAAGTTTTGCTGTCAATTCTTCGATCTCCATTTCTATCAAAACCCTTTCTGATTCCTTCTTTGGCGGCTTAAGAAGAGAAACTGAAATCTTATTTCTTCGATCGTAATAAGCTCTATGAACTTGATCGTTGATATCACTTTTGATTGGAATAAATCTTCTTTGCTCGGAGAGAATGTCGGTGATTTCATCATCATAAATTAATTTGTTCAAATTCCATTGCGAATCAAAGCCAAATCCTCTGGTCCTATAACCTGTTCGGGAGTCGTCATAAGAGGAATTAATATCCGTATTATTGTAAATTGCATTACTTGGTGCAACAGGAGCAGTTGTAGCTGTTCTATAGCCACCATAGCCATAAGAACCATATCTTTGCTTGGTCCAATCACCATCGCCTGAGATTGATGGCAATAAATTTCTCAAACGAGCTTGTGTTCTATACCGGCGAAACTCTTCACTAGAAGGAATCGCCATATATCTTTCAGCAGCTCTTTGGGTTTCTGCAATACTTGGCTCGGCTTGAAAAGTCTCTTCTAATCTTTGCCTTACATCAAAGTTAATACTGGAATCATAATTATCAATTTTCTTAAATTCTTTACTTTCTTGTTCTAATTCATCAGAAATATTTTTACTTTTTGTATCTACTCTTTGATTTTGTGAAAATCTGCGTTTTGGTGTATAAGTTTTTTCGAATTCAACAATTTCTTCCGACAGAACTAAAGAGGAAAAACAAATCAAATTTAGTAGAAGAAAAACTATAAAGCTGCAATAGGACTTTATCACTTTGCTTACATGATTAAGAGATTTCCAGATAATTAAAACACAAAATTTAACTATTACTTTGTATTTGTAGGTCAAAAACAAAATATGTCATAACAAATAGATTTAAATAATATCCATTTACGGATTAATCAACTTGATAATTCAATTCAAGAAAGCGAAATAAATTTCATAAGAAGTACACATGGATATTCCGTAGATTGGCTTCGATTGACTTCTGTAGCAGAAGGGTGGAGACTAGAAAGAACTAGGCAGGATTTCGAGAATATGGCCAATACATTGTCCGAAATTCGAGAATATACCAATACTTTGAAGAAACAATTTGTTGTTTTGGAAGCAAAACTCGCTCAAATGGAAAGGGTGGTAAGTATCACAGATAATAAAATCATTCAAAAATTCAATACGCTTTCATCCATGCAAAGAGTAAGTTAATATTCTTGCTAGAGAAAATTAATCTAATTTAGATAAAGTTATTCAGAATATATTTACTTTATGTCTTTGAAACAAATTAAATCAGTATTTGGTAATGGAGTTTTTGTTACTGGAAATGACATTGATACAGACCGTATCATTCCTGCTCGGTTCATGAAATGCGTAACTTTTGAAGGTTTAGGGAAATACACCTTTTACGATGTGCGTTTTGATGAATTAGGGAATTCAAAGAATCATCAGCTCGATAAGTTAGAACATCAAGGTGCGAGCATTTTAATTAGTGGATCAAATTTTGGTTGTGGATCTTCTAGAGAACATGCTCCTCAAGCTTTATTTCATTTTGCCATCAGGGCTATTATTGCAGAATCTTTTGCCGAAATCTTTTTTGGTAATTGCACCACCTTAGGTATTCCCTGTGTAACCGTTACACATGAAATTGCAAGACAAATTGGTGAAATTACTGAACAAAATCCTAAGGCTGCAATAGAAATTGATTTAGAAAAAAAACTAATAAAAATTAAAAGCGATTCTTCGAGTATTGGAACTTATTCTTTTGAGATTCCTGAAAATGCCAGAATCTCTCTTGTCAATGGTGAATGGGACTCTCTAGGTGAATTGCTTAGCAATCAGGACACGGTAAAAGAATTGGTAGGTAAATTACCTTATGCTAATAATTGGAAATGATTTGTGTTTTTTTGTTAATGAATGCAATCAATGAATATTAGTGGCAGAACAGCTTTGGTTGTAGGAGCTTCAGGAAAAATTGGTTTTGCTATTGCTGAAGCTTTGATAGAAGAGGGGGTGAATATTTGCTGCCATTTCAACCACAATCAAGCAAATATTGAGCAATTGGTTTCGGTGGGAAAACGCAAAGGTATTGCTATAAGCCAGGTGCAAGCGGATCTGAATTATTCAAAAGATCAAAAAGCAGTTTTTACTTTGATAAATAAATCTCTTGAACTCACAGGAGAATTGAATATATTAGTAAATTGCTTAGGCGATTTTCTTCAAAAGCCTTTGCCTGCGCTCATTGCAGATGAATTCAGGAATATTATTGAATCAAATTTAAGTCTAGCTTTTGATTTAACTCAAGAAGCTTTGCCTCATATTAAAAAAAGTGGAGCAGGAAGAATTCTCCATATTGGTTATGCAACTGCAAGTCAAATCGAGGCTAAACCAAGTATATTGCCTTATCACATCGCTAAAATGGGTCTTATTCTGTTAACTAAATCTTTTGCCATCGACGAAGCCAAGCAGAAAAATCAGGAAAAGGTTTTGATTAATTGCCTTTCACCAGGAATATGCGAAAACAGCCATTTTCTTCCTCAGAATGAAATACCACTAGGCAGACCAGCCAATCTGACTGAAATATCCGAAGCAGCTATTTTTCTTTTGAAGTCGGATTATATTACAGGAACTAATTTAGAGATTGATGGTGGATGGAGGGGATCAAATTTGATCGGCAATTGAAAGCTTAGGAGAAAAACCTAAATCACGGAGAGCAGAATATGCTTTTTCACCAAGTTCAGTAGATCTCTGAGATTGAACTACTTGCACAAAATGTTTTACAGCTTCCATGTTATTGCCTTGTTTCATTGATACTTGACCAGCCAAGAAATTAGTTCTATCTCTTAGCTTTGCGAACTCAATAGTAAGCTTTTTTTCCTGTTCCGCTGTGAGTGTTGCAGCTGTTTCATCTTTGAGCGCTTTGAAGAGTTGAGAATGCAATTCAGTTAATTCAACCAGCGCTGGTTGTAAACGTGCAACTAAAGCTTTTGCCTCATTGATTTGACCAGCTTTATAAACTTCTTCCGCCTGACCTATTTGATAAGATGCACTTTTGAGGTTTAATACCACTTGAGAAGAATCAACCGCATGAGCTGTAAGAACATTCAAAGAACTAATAAAAATGAAGAAAAAAGTTGAAAGTAATAATTTGATTTTCATATATTGAAACTGATTTCTAGATAATTGAATTGAGGCTTAGAGAATAGATTTGAGTTTATTGACTTGATCTTTGCTTTTTGAGAGATCTTTTTAGGTTAACGTGAAATTCATTAATAGACAAAATTATAACTTTTTGTTTGTATCCAGAAATCCACAAAACTATTTTCTTGTGTTGTATTTGTGTTAAAAACAGTTTTAATTGATTCTAAAATTCTGGAGAATATAAATCGTAGCTCAAATCAAATTAATCTTTTGACCAGAAAGCCTGGGTTAATTTGTTTTCTTTACCTTCTACCAAATTAATATTCATGCTATTAGGAACGAGTAAGAAAACACCTTCCCCGACGCGTTTTTGAGAACCATCAAGTGCATAAATTCCGCCACAAACAAAATCAATTAATCTCTGAGATTGTTCGGCATCAAGCTTGCAAAGATTCAAAACAATGGATGAGCCTTTTTTTAGATATTGAATAACATCAGGAGCTTGGCTGAATGAGGTAGGCTCTAATACAATGACTTCATTTGTAGCCGAATATGATGAATTGTGTTCCAAAACTTTTAAATGTGGTGATGAGGTTTCAATAAATTTTTCCTTATTCTTCATGGAATTTGAAGAAGTTGTTGGAATTAAATCAGGAGAATTTGTTCTATTCGTAGTATTACTAAGTCCACTTTCAATTCTGAATAAATCATCAAAGCCTTCGTCATATGTCTCTTCTGATCCAAGCCAGAAATTTTTGATTTTATCTACTAATGTGCTCATTAAAAAATCTTAAGAAAATTAGACTAAATGATACTTTGCGAAAAATATGTACTTTTCAGAAAACAAGTTTGCCACAAACCAATACAAAAGAAAGTGTGAAAAACATATTCCTAAAACTTATCTTCTAAGATTAACAAAGTGTTAGAAATAAAAGCTAGACGAAATGAAAGAAATTAGTAAAAAGTTTTAATTATTTCCGATTTTTTTCATTATTTTAGCTTTTTGATTGTGCTTCTTTCCAATCTTGCAAAAATCTTTCTAAGCCGCTATCTGTGAGCGGATGTTTAACTAATTGAGGGAATATTTTGTAAGGAGTAGTTGCAATATGCGCTCCAGCTAGAGCTGATTGAGTAATATGCTGCGGAGTTCTAATGCTCGCAGAAATAATTTCTGTTTTGAGATTGTGCTTTACAAAAACTTCTTTGATTTCTCGAATTAAATTGAGGCCATTTTCATTTATGTCTTCGAGTCTGCCGACAAAAGGGCTAACGTAAGAAGCGCCTGCTCTAGCGCAAAGCAAAGCCTGATTGACAGAAAAACAAAGGGTTAGGTTCGTTGAAATTCCATTGCTTGATAAAACTTTACAGGCTTTGAGTCCATCGATAGTGGTTGGAAGCTTGACTACAACTTGCTCATGCCAAATCGCAAATTCTTTGCCTTGCTTTACCATTCCATCAGCATCTTCAGCTGTTACTTCCGCGCTAACTGGCCCTTTGACAATTTCGCAAAGTTTGATAATTGTTTCTTTGAAATTTTGCCCTGATTTTGC
>DUDU01000069.1 GCA_005110395.1 Candidatus Melainabacteria bacterium
TACAACCTGAGAAGGGTTGAATTTTTATTTAGATCGGGATTTTTAAAACGTGTGGAGAGCTCTCAGGGGTTCTAGTATTCATTAACGGCTTTGGGGAACTTAAAAGGGCTTTTGAGAAGTCAAAATGGTGTGTTTTGTGAAATTTTCAGGGTGAACCAGATTTTTTTGAATGCTTTTGCTGAAAAACGCTATTTTAAAGAAGTCCCCTTTAGACATTGTGGTCAGTAATTCAGGCATTCAAAAAGACGCACCAATTGACCAAATGACGGTTGAACAATGGGATAGAGTGCTTGGTGTGAATCTTAGAGGGCAGTTTTTATGCGCCAAAGAAGCTATCAAGATTTTCAAAAAGCAAGGAGTAAGACCAGAAATATCATGTGCTGCTGGAAAAATCATTTGTATGAGTTCAGTGCATGACATTATCCCCTGGGCTGGGCATGTTAATTATGCCGCTTCTAAAGGTGGTGTTTTGATGTTTATGAAAAGTGTTTCTCAAGAAGTTGCTCCGCATCGCATTCGAGTTAATGGTATTTCTCCAGGAGCAATCAGAACGCCTATCAATCATGAAGCTTGGAGCACATCAGAAGCCTATACTGACTTAATGAGATTAATTCCTTATAAACGCATTGGGGAGCCTGAAGAAATCGGAAGAACCGCAGTTTGGCTTGCCTCAGACAATTCTGATTATATAAATGGAACAACGATTTATGTTGATGGTGGAATGACACTCTATCCAGGCTTTGAAAGTGGTGGTTAATAGAAAATGCTAATTCAAAAACTAACTAAAAAAAGACAAGTTTAATTTTGATATTTAAATGAACGCTGAAAAACAAAGGCTGGAAGAAGATAATCAGCAAATTAGGAATTGGAAGCGCTGGGGTACTTACCTGTCTGAGCGTCAATGGGGGACTGTGCGTGAAGATTACTCGGCCAATAGCGATTCATGGAATCATTTCCCGCACGAACAAGCTAGAAGCCGAACTTATCGCTGGGGAGAAGACGGACTACTTGGAATTACTGATCGACAATGTAGATTATGCTTTGCGCCAGTTTTATGGAATGGTAAAGATCCAATACTAAAAGAAAGATTATTTGGATTGACTGGGCCTGAAGGTAATCATGGAGAAGATTGCAAAGAACTTTATTATTATCTCGACTCAACACCCACTCATTCATATCAAAAAGCTTTATACAAATATCCACAAGCTGAATATCCTTATGAAAAGCTCAAAGCGGAAAATCAAAATCGTGGATTAAATCAACCTGAATACGAAATTCTTGATACTGGAATATTTGATGAAAATAAGTATTTTGATTTTTTTGTTGAGTATGCCAAAGAAAATTCAGATAATATACTCATAAAATTTACTATTCAAAATCACTCCTCAGAGGAAGCTGAACTTCACGTTTTACCAACTCTTTGGTTTAGAAATACTTGGATTTGGGGTTGTGAATATGAAGGTTGTACTCTCAAACCCCGAATTAGAAAAAAAGAACTAAAAAAAGACGAGCTTAGCCAAAAAAATAATTTAGTTTTTGAAACTAATCATCAAACTTTAGAAAGCTTTTGTTTAGCGGCAGATCCAGCAAATGGTGAACTAATTCAAACCCTGTTTACAGAGAATGAAACTAATACTCAAAAACTATATGGCAAAGAATCATATACAAAGTATTTCAAAGATGCTTTTCATGAGTATTTAATTGCTGGCAAAGCTGATACGGTTAATCCAGCAAATACAGGAACCAAAGCGGCATTTCATTATCATTGCAAATTTAAACCTAAGGAAATTATTACTTTGCGTTTTAGATTATATTCTGGTGCTGATAAGAATAATGAATTATTTGGTAAACCATTTGATGAGATTTTCGAGCTAAGAAAAAAAGAAGCCGATCAGTTTTATGATTCCATTTCTTTAGGTGAATTAGAGAATCCTTCCAGTACCTTTGACTCATTTCAGAAATCGAAAAACAAATTATCCGATGATCAAAAACTAATTCAAAGACAAGCTTATGCGGGATTATTGTGGAGTAAGCAGTTCTATCATTACTCTGTCAGAGATTGGCTAAAGGGTGATGAAACCATCATGCCTGCGCCATTGTCCAGAAATAAAGGACGAAATGCAAGCTGGACTCATTTATTCAACAAAGACATTATTTCTATGCCTGATAAATGGGAATATCCTTGGTATGCAGCTTGGGATTTGGCATTTCACATGATCCCCTTTGCAACACTCGATCCCAAATTTGCTAAAGATCAATTGTTATTGATGTTGCGAGAATGGTATATGCATCCCAATGGGCAGATTCCTGCATATGAATATTCCTTTGATGATGTAAATCCCCCTGTGCATGCTTGGGCTTGCTGGCGAGTATATAAAATGGCTGGCTCTAAAGAGGAAAGAGATATTCCGTTTTTGTCCAAGGCTTTTCATAAATTATTGATTAATTTCACCTGGTGGGTTAATCGCAAAGATCCAGACGGCAATAATGTCTTTGCGGGTGGATTTTTGGGATTGGATAATATTGGAGTATTTGATAGATCAGCAAGCTTTCCGGAAGAAGCAATTATGGAACAGGCGGACGGTACAGCCTGGATGGCTTTTTATTGTTTGACTATGCTTGCAATTTCAATTGAGCTTGCTTTGCACGATTCTAGCTATGAAGATGTGGCTTCGAAATTCTTTGAGCATTTTATTGCAATCGTTGATTCTATGAATAAAATGGGTAATCAACATAGCTTATGGGATGAAGAAGATGGTTTTTATTATGACCGTGTCAATTTGCGTAATGGGAATTCAATTTCATTCAAAATTCGTTCCATGGTTGGGCTAATTCCACTTTTTGCAGTTGAGATCATTGATGAATCAACCATGAAATTATTACCCAATTTTCGTAAAAGGGTTGAGTGGTTTTTGAATTATCGCAAAGACTTGCAAGAACACGTCTCAATCATGCAATGCAATGAAGGAGATAAATTAAAGTATTACTTATTAGCACTACCTTCTAAAGATAAATTGCAAAGAGTATTAAAATATTTGTGTGATGAAAAAGAATTTTTATCTGACTATGGCATTCGGGCTCTCTCCAAGGCTTATGAAAAAGACCCATATACTTTTCGTTATAATGGTTTCGAATCAACTATAAAATACTTACCAGCCGAATCAGATAGTCGCATGTTTGGGGGTAATTCGAATTGGAGAGGCCCCATTTGGTTTCCCGTAAATTATTTATTAGTTGAATCACTTGAAAAATATTTTCACTTTTATAGAAATGACCTGAAGTTTGAATATCCATTAGGTTCAGGCCAAGAAAAAAATCTTGCTGAAATTTCTCAAGGAGCCACGGAAAATTAAGGTATTGGATTAATACAGATCGACAAGTAGAAAAGGAGATGAGATCATTGGAGAGAAGTACTAGAAGAGAAAATCCAATGAATTCAACATTAATTGATGCAATCATAGAAGAAA
>DUDU01000070.1 GCA_005110395.1 Candidatus Melainabacteria bacterium
CCCTCACATTGAGGGCAATTAGCCACTTTTATTTGAGGATATGAAACCGTTAAAATTAATTCTTTTTCTTCAAAGTTTCTATTTATTTTGCTTACTATCCATGGGCTTTTTAATCCAAGTATTTCCTGAAAAAGTTGAGTATCTTCCATGTTTAATTCATTTATTAAGTTAATTCTTTCTCATTTAATTATCTTACTTTCACTCATTTCCCAGAAGAGCCGCTTTATTAATCTAATAGAAAAATAAAAATCTAGCGTTATGCTTAATACTATTAATTAATACGTTCTCTTTCTCGCAAATTCACTTTAAAGAAATTTCAAAAAATGGTTGCAAATATAGCCACTATTTCATCGCTGCATCAGGCTAATCAGCCGCTTGAGAGAAATACTGAAGAGATAATCGGTAAAATTCAAGCTTTGCTGAAAGCCAAAAATGCGATTCTCCTCACTCACATTTATCAGCGGCTGGAGATTCAGCGTATTTCTCACCATGTAGCAGATAGCTTAGCTCTTTCTCGAGTTGCGGCCAAAACGGATGCTGACATGATTGTCTTTTGTGGAGTCCATTTTATGGCTGAAACCGCCAAGCTTTTGTCTCCTGAGAAAACCGTTTTGTTGCCCGATCTTGCTTCTGGGTGCCCAATGGCTGACATGATTACGGCTAAAGATTTGCTTGATTTCAAAGCTGAGCATAATGGTGCGCCCGTAGTTTGCTATATAAACTCATCAGCTGCAGTGAAATCTTATTCTGATATTTGCTGTACAAGCACTAATGCGGTTGATATTGTGAAATCGCTTCCCGATGAGAAAGTGATTTTTATTCCGGACAAAGGACTGGGAGCTTGGGTACAAAAGCAAGTGCCTGAAAAAGAAATGATTATTTATGATGGTTTTTGTCCAACGCATTATCAAATCACAACAGCTGAAGTTGAAAGGCTAAGAAAAGCTCATCCAGAAGCGATTATCATTGCGCATCCCGAATGCGATCCATCTGTTTGGGAAATGGCGGACTTTGTTGGAAGCACATCACAAATTTACAAGTTTGCCGCTGAATGTCCACAAGAAGAAGTGATTATTTTGTCAGAGCATGGATTAATTCGTCGTATGCAAGCGGATATGCCTCACAAGAAATTGTTGATTACCTTCCCTAATCCGCTTTGTCCGAATATGAAATATCATCGCTTAGAGTCTGTTCTGAATGCTTTAGAGAATGATGTTCATAAAATTGAGATTCCAGAATATGGAGTTGCTGGAGGTTTATTTGAAAGAGCAAAAAAAACAATAGACCGCATGTTTGAAGTCACCGAATCCATGTATTCAGGCAAATACTGGGCTGGTGTTGGTGCTGGGTGAAACAAGTTGTAGATACAACTCATCTTCTTGAGGTCTGAGTATATTTCGAATCCGTTTCCAACTTCATGTGATTATTTCCCCCGCCTCCTTGGCAAGAGGTGCAAAGAAGCTTTATCTTTCAAAACAGATAATTTAAGATCCAGATAAAGTTTCTTGCTTGCGTTTGTATATACGTAGCCAGCTCAAAGCCTTATTAATAAGCTCTACCAACATAGACTCGACCAGGTGATGGATTCCCTGAAACAATGCAATTGCCAGCTTCTTCTGATTTTGCTTCTTCAAATGGACGAACTCTAATAGTTGCTTTGGCTATTTCTTTGATTTTGGCCTCATGTTCAGCGGAGCCGCACCAATGAATTTTTCCGAAACCACCTTTTTCATCAAGCCTTTTATTTAATTCTTCCAAAGAATTCGCTTCAAATGTATTTTCTTCTCTCCATGAATGATTGCGTTGAAATAAACTTTCTTGAATTTCATCTAGCATTAATGTAATTCTTTCGGAGAGTCCTTCACGTGAAACATTTTTGATTTTTTGCTTTAAATCTCTTCTGACTAATTCAACTTGATTATTTTCTATATCTCTTGGCCCAATTTGTACTCTAATTGGCACTCCTTTTAATTCCCATTCATTAAATTTAGCTCCAGGTGAAGTTTGTTCATTTGCATCTACTTTGGCTCTAATTCCTAATTTCTTCAATTCGCCGACAATTGCATCGCATTCATTCAGAACTTTCTCTCTCTCATCTGCGCTTTTGTAGATAGGAATTGCAATCACTTGAATTGGGGCTACTTTCGGTGGCAAAATTAATCCTGACTCATCTTGATGTCCGAGAATAATGGCTCCAATTAAGCGTGTTGAAACTCCCCAAGATGTCAAATGCACATATTCAGGTTCATTGTTTTTATTTTGGAATTGAATCTCAAATGCTTTGGCAAAACCTTGACCCAAATGATGAGAAGTGCCAGCTTGCAGTATTTTTCCGTCTCTGAGCAAAACTTCTAGTGAAAAGGTCTTATCGGCACCAGCAAAGCGCTCAGAATCACTTTTTTGTCCTATAAGTGGAGATAAAGCCAAGACCTTAGTCATAAAATCATAATAAACATCAAGCATGCGACGAGCTTCTCGATCGGCATCTTCGGCTGAAGCATGAGCAGTATGTCCTTCTTGCCACAAGAACTCCGTGGTGCGGAGAAACAATCTGGTTCTCATTTCCCAGCGAACTACATTGGCCCACTGATTGATGCAATAAGGCAAATCACGCCACGACTTAATCCATTTCGAGAACATGTGATAAATAATTGTTTCAGAAGTAGGTCTAATAACTAGAGGTTCTTCTAATTTGCTTCCACCAGCATGAGTTACAACGGCGCACTCTGGCGCAAATCCTTCGACGTGTTCAGCTTCTTTTTTGAGAAAGCTCTCAGGTATTAACAAAGGGAAATAGGCATTTTGATGTCCACATTCTTTGATTCTGCCGTCAAGCTCTTTTTGAATTAATTCCCAAATTGCATAACCATAAGGCTTAATGACCATGCATCCTCTGACTGGAGAATAATCGGCCAAGTCGGCTCTTATAGCCAAGTCTGAGAGGTCAACGTTTTGTGTTGCGGCAGGAGCTTGATTGGGTGTGGAATTGGACATTAGAGTTAAATTGCAAAAGTAATGGATTAATTTTAAATGATGAATAGCTTGACTTGATTACATGTTTTTATAGTTCTTTTCATTGAGGGCAAAAGATGAATTAAAAACAAAATAACTTGCTTGTCAAAAAGAAAAGAAGCTTATATCGAATTTCTAGGATGCAACCCTTTGACTAGTATAATAAGTGAACATTATAAGTTATTCAGAATTAAGCCACATGAGATTTGGAGTTGTACGTTTTCCAGGATCGAATTGCGAAAGAGATTGCTTGGAAGTGGTTGCCAGATTGCTTGGTCTAGAAGTTCATTTACTAGATTATAGAGAGACCACTGATCTCAAGAGCACAATTGATTGCCTCATTATTCCTGGTGGTTTTAGCTATGGAGATTATCTGAGAGCGGGAGCCGTGGCCAAGGCTGCACCAATAATGGATTCAATCAAAAAATTCGCATCTCAAGATGGCTTGATAATTGGTATTTGCAATGGATTTCAGATTTTGACGGAAGCGGGGCTTTTGCCTGGTGTGTTACTAAATAATTCTTCTGGACGCTTTCAGTGCCAAGATGTGAAGTTAAAGATTGTAAACAATGACACTCCTTTCACAAATCTTTATCAAAATCAAGAAATTGTGACTATGCCAATTGCTCATGCTATGGGGAATTACACTGTAGCTGAAAAAGAATTAGAATCACTAAAAGCTAATAAGCAAATAATTTTTGAATATACTGAAGATGTGAATGGTTCTATCTCTCAGATTGCGGGTGTAAGTAATAAAAACAAAAATGTAATTGGACTTATGCCTCACCCAGAAAGATGCTGCGAAAAAGAGCTTGGTGGAGTTGATGGGCTGAAACTATTCCAAAGCATTTTAAGAGTGGGCGTTACGCTTTGAATTTGTTTTTTAGTTTTCATCGATAATTTTGCAGACTTTAAATGCAACACTAAAAAAAGAATCAGCATATAATTTGATTAATACTCTCTCATTCACGGCTTAATAAAAATTGCTTTTAGAGCTTAAAGTCAAAGATTATTTGATCATTTCTGAATTGCAGATTTGTTTTGAATCAGGCCTTAATATTTTCACTGGCGAAACTGGCTCAGGCAAATCAATTGTTCTTGAAGCCATACAAGGCTTATTTAGCAGTAGGCTGACAACTGATTTGATACGAGTTGGTTCACAGCAAAGCTACTTAGAATCGACTTTTGAGCTCAATGATTCAGTAAGAAATTGGTTGGCAAAACAGCAAATTGATGAAAATCTAGATTTGCCTGGCACTATCACAATTAATCGTGAAATATCACAAAAAGGTAGCCGAGCTCGAATTAATGGGGTTTTGGTTACAGCTAAACTCGCAAGTGAGCTTGGAGATTTATTACTTGAAATTCATGGACAAAGTAGTGAGCGTGACATTCTCGATCCAAAAGGTCAATTGTCACTTTTTGATAATTTTATAGAAAATCAAATTCCTGATTTCAAAAAGCTTAAGCAAAATTTTAAAATCAAATATCAAAGCTGGAAAACCATTAAAGACAATTTGGAAAGTGAATATAAAGGCCTAAACGATAGAGATAAAGAATTAGATTATTTGCGATTTCAATTCAATGAATTTGAGGTTTTAGCAATTTCAGATCCCGAAGAAGAAATTCAGCTCAAACAAAAGATTGACAGATTATCCTCAGCTGGTCTTATTCAAGAAAATATTGAAGTCATTCAGCAAGCTTTTTTTGAATCAGAGAATAGTGCTTCTAGTCAAATTTCTTTTTGTATCCGCAAGCTGACTGAATGCGCTAAAACCGAAAAACAGATAGAAGAATATGCTACCGAGCTAAATTCACTGCATAATCAAATGTCTGAAATGGTCAGAGATTTGCAAAGTCTAAATAGTATTGAGGAAGAAGAACATGATATTGATTCTCTGAATAAAAGAGTAAGTCAAATTCAGCAAATGAAAAGAAAGCACAAAGTAACCTCTTTAGAAGAGCTAATTCAAATTGAGAATAAAATTACTGAAAGAATCGATTATTTGACAAATATCTCTATAAGCCTTGAAAATCTTGAAAAGAAGTTAAAGAAAGAAGAAATAGAATTAAAGTCAATTGCAAAGGAATTATCGGATTATCGCTCCAGATTAGCCAAAGATTTATCACAAAAAATTTCGGCTGAGTTGATTCATCTTGGAATGAGCGGAGCTGAGTTTATAGTCGAATATTCACAAAGCCAAATCATTAATGCTGAAGGCATAGATAAAATTGAATTTTTCTTGAAATCAAATCCTGGAGATATTCCTCGACAAATCAACAAAGTTGCATCTGGAGGAGAACTATCACGCATTATGCTTTTGCTCAAGAGCTTGATGGGAAGCAATAGCACGACTATGATTTTTGACGAAATCGATGCTGGAACTAGCGGTAAAGTTAGCAAAATGATTGGACAAAAATTAAAGAATTTGTCGCAAACTCAACAAGTCATATGTGTGACGCATCAGCCAATAGTCGCGGCTTTTGCAGATTCTCATTATTTGGTACAAAAAAATCAAACTGCAACTGAAACAAAATTACATCTTATTAAGCTTGGTCTGAGGCAAGAAAGAGTTGATGCTTTGATTGATTTAATAAGTGGCGAAAAAGATAAAAGCACGGCTAAAGAATATGCCGAAGAATTAATACTACAAGCTCAGACTTCCTGATAAGCTTTCTTACAAGATTTCTAAAATTTTTTTTCTTTTAATAAAGTCTTTTGACGTTCAATGCTTGGATTTTATTCTTAGTTAGTCGTAAAGTAAGACTATAAACGAGCTTTAGCACTACTGAAAGTAAATAGACTTTTCACAACTTCACATCTTAAACGCATGACTTTTCCAATGAGCAGAAACATAAGCCAAAACCATTCAATTTTTTTATTAATTCTTTTTATATCAAATTCAGTTTTTTTCGCCAATACTCTTCAATCTAAGGCAGAGGTGATTTTGGCAAAGGCTGAAACATCTTATTCCACCAAAGCGTCAACTAATAAAACTTCGCTTAAAGCCAAGGCAAAGAAACCCTCAAAGAATCTACAAAACAAAAATACAAAAAAGAATAAGAAAAATACACCAGCTCCAATTAATAAATCTGCAACTAAAGAATCTAAAAAAGCTGATGAATTACCTCCAATTAAAAATATTGTCACTGAATGCAAAACAGAATTAACACTCAGTCAATTAATTGCTGAACCTGAAAAGTGGCTTGATAAAGAGATTTGCTTTTTTGGCTCTTTCGATTCTTTTTCGGGCCTAGCTTTAGATTATCCTCCTGCAATGAGAGAAAGAAAGAAATACATTTCACTCACACTGTTGAGACCAAAAACACAGATTCCTCTTGGAGAGCTTAAATTAGCTATTAAGATCAATGATGCTCAAAGACATGAATATCTTTCTAAAATAGCCGAAGGTGATACTGTGAAAATCAAAGGTAAAGTTTTTAGTGCTGCTTTGGGAGAACCTTGGGTTGATATTAATCAAATTCAAGTAACTAAAGGGCCAAATTCTAAAAAGAATGAAGAAGAAAGCGAAAAAGAAAATGCCGAATACTTAGAAGGTTTTTAGGTGAGGGTTTAAGGTAAGAGTGTTCGCAGATAAACTTTCTAGACTATATCCAACTTCCTGAAGCTTTCTGTGTCGCAATCAAATAATTTTCACAAATCCTTGCTGGCTGGTCTTTTAGTTGCCCTCGGCATTGTTTTCTGTGATATTGGCACTTCGCCTTTATATGCGCTTAGGCCCGTTATGTCCGACAAGCCTGTCTCAGAGCTCTTAGTCTTAGTGGCTTTGTCTTGCGTTCTTTTGACGCTCACAATGGAGAGAACCATTAAGTAGACCTCCTGCGAAATAAAATGGGATCCCATCAAATTGATGATTGACAAAATCAGTTTTCTTTTCGAGCGGTCTTTTAGACTGGATAGTAATACTGTTATTGTGGAAAAAGTACTTTTGATTCTGCAAGAAGCTAAACCTGTGGAGGTGGAGCGAGTTTTGATGAATTTAAAGTAGTACTCGTCAAGGATTTGTCTAAATGTCAGCTTTTGGATGCGAGTAAAATGGAATACATTAAACGGTTTAAGCAGCAGGATTTCATTTAATGACTGGTTTTCTTTTTACAGTGTATGCATGGCCTCTAGAAGAGCCTGTCTTGATCTCGCAACATTTTGGCTTTAGCTTTGATAATCCAAGAACAGATGAAGAAATAAAATTAGTTCGTGAATTTATTAAGAAAGCTTATATTGATGAATATCGGTTAACGAATCTTATTAAGAGTGCCCCTGAATTTGCTCGAAACAAAGATTTGATGAGTAAATTCAACAGGCTTCCATACGAGGATTTGTGTGATTATGTTAGCTCTATGTCACTGCTAGATCCTCAAAATAGTTATGCAAAAACATTTGAAAGAAATTCATTATCTGATGACGAACTTATAGACCATGTATCCCGATTCTGGATTATTGCAAGATATACACAGGAGGAAGAAACTGCTAAGTGGATGGAATTAGGTAAATTAATAGTAGATGATTCAAAATTAAACTATCGAGCCAATTTAGATAAAATTAAATCAACTTTCAAATCTAGACCATCTGAGAATCTCAAAGCATTTAGTTATCTTCTTTCAATATTAATTTCCAATAGATGGTATCTGGGTAAAACATTCCTCATTGAGGGAGATGGATTTTCTCCAGTTGAAGCTTTTGGAGGTAATAGAAATAATTTAAGTGCAGATTTTTCCCTGAATTCAATTGCTCTTGTTAGACAAATGAAAAATGAAGATTTGAAGATTGAATCAAATTGGTTGTGCTTTCCATTTGTAAGAGAAAGATTAAATCAAATTGTTGCACTCCTTGATATGGCTTTTGAAAAGGGAAGTGAAGAGAAACTAGAATATATTTCAAATACACTTAGAACTGTTTCTTACGAAATTTCAGATAATAAAATTAAGCTCTTAATGTTAAGCAGTATTATTGAACTTCTTGTAACTCATAATCCTGATCATCAAAGATATAACGTTGAAGCTTCTATAACAAAACAATTTAAACTCAAAGCCGGGCTGATAACATTTTTAGTTGCAAGTGACAAGCAGAATAAATCCAAAGAACTCCAAATAATAAAAGAGGACTTAAAGACAATCTATGATCTTCGATCAACAATTGCTCATGGAGACTTTTCAAAAATTCAGACAATAATAAATAAGGCGCAAAAAGAACCCCAAAAGCAAAACTTAGATTATTACATTCAACAGACCTACACATACCTGAAGGCCTGTATTTATTTTGATTTAAGCGAACCAGAGCTTATCGCATTCATCAAAAAAGGTTGATACTTGATTCGTTTGACAAGGTTACAGGACAAACTGGACAAACAAAAGAGAATTTATTCGAGTAATTTTTCAGAGACAGACTTACTTGAGTCTCTATCAAAGTCTTTGGGTTGTACTTTCTCAAGCCATCTCGCAAATCTGGTACTTTCCATTACTTGCATATATTCTTTCATCAATTTCATCAAATCAGCAGCCCTGCGAGATTTTGGAGTTATAAAAAAAACTTTTTCGGTTTTGATTTCTTGAAGTGTAAATTCTGCTTGAATGATTTTTGCTGCATTATCCAAAGGCGGATTTTCCAAAATCTTTTTCCTAATCCAAATTGGCAATAAATCCAGAATTGGTTTTTCAGAGTTGAGCAGAGGTTTAATAAATTTTGCTAAAGATAAAAAAATCATATCTCGTCATTCTTATTGATTGTGCGGCATATTAGCCGAAGCTTTGAGCGTAAAAGAAAAAGCAGTCTCTTGTAAATCACTCTTTTCGAGCCAGATGTCACCTTCCATTGCCTGAACCAAAGATTTAGTGATATATAAACCTAAGCCTGTTCCTTTAGTTTTACGAGTAAGCGGATTATCCAGCCTGCTAAAACGATTGAATATCACTTCTTGATTCTCCTGTGGAATACCAACTCCATTGTCTACAACCGAAACTTTGACTTTTTTGAAATTATTTGGATCAAGCATTGCTCTAATTGTAATAGAGCCGTTTTCAGGTGAATACTTAATTGAATTGCTAATCAGATTTCTTAATATTTGCTCCAAACGATCCGAATCAGCTATCACCTTGGGGAGTGCGGTATCAATGTCATAAACGAAAACCCGCCCACCTGATTGACTTGCAATTGCTTCACAAACTTTATCAACTTGTTTTTTGAGATCGAGCTCCCGCATTACTAAATGAATAGTGTGATTATCAAGCCTAGAAACAAAAAGTAAGTCTTCAACCAGTCTGGTTAAGTGATCCGCTTGATCTTTGATGATTTGGAGAAAGCGTTTGCGATCATGCTCTTTGAGTCTATCGCTTGACTGGAGCAAGGTGTCAGCAAATCCTTTAATGCTGGTTAAAGGTGTTCTAAGCTCATGACTAACTGTGCTGACAAAATCATCAGAACTTTTACGATCGGTGGGAATCAGCTCTGGATGAAAAACCACAATGCGACCCATTAATAGGCTAGGGACACTTGGATGACTCAGCGGAGAGCAGGTTGCAGAGAGAGTTAATTTTTCTCCTCCTTTGCAATATAAGACACCAATTTTTAAAGCTATTTCCGTTCTACCGCCTTCAGGCAAATCATAAAGAAGCTTGAAATTACAATTTTTAATTTCCTCAAAGGACCAACCAGCTATTTTTGAATATGCAGAATTGCAAAAAACTACTCGGCCATGCTCATCTGATGCAATGACAGGATCATTGATTAGGTCAGCGATTTGAGCAAGTACTAGATTCTCAAGCATAGTAGGTCAAGCAACTTTTTCAAACATGGTTTTCAGCATAATTTTCAAATACATTTTTAATCTTAGTTTTCAAATATAGATAAGCTAATCAGCGCAAAATAAAATGAAATACTTACAAAAGTATCGCAAAGATAAGTAAGTTTTGATAATCTTCCACAATTAATAAAATACAACCTCTCCTGAAGGCAAATTCAAAACCTTTGTTGGCAACAATGCACCTTGGAAATTGACTATAGAAGCTTGGGTCTGGAACTAAGATTCGATGAATGCGTCTCTTCTTGTAAGTGATATTCCCTGTTTTATTGAAAAATTATTTTTTGAATAATATACAAGGATGAAGCCCAACAAATCCTATAAATAAGCCAGTTGTTTTATACTCTGTATTTATGCCGTTTTGTAATTGCACTCTAAAAGACCCATTAATCAAATCGAAGCCGAATTAAAGCCTGTGAAGCTTTTTCAAAAAATAGAGAATCTACCAAATGCCAATTCCTTCAAAAGGATTCAATTGGCTTATGAAGCTGGTCTTGCTGAGAGAGCTTTGAGTATTTCTTTACAACAAGGTCAATTGACTGATTTTGACAATGTCTTTTGCTTGGATATTGTCCGTACGGCAGCTGGTCAAATGTTTCACTCAGGTGAATCTGGTATAGAATCTTTTCTTTTCAAACCAAATACTTGGCAAGAACTTTTGGAATCAATTTCAGAAGTTGTTGAATTCAACTCAGCAAAACAAGCATCTATTACGGCTAATTCAAAAACAACCTTAATACTTAATGATTTAGCAGGTTTAATTTATTTATTTAACTCGCACAGAGGGCAAGGATATGCAAATAGTGGAATAAATACTCTTGGTGAGTTTTTCTTGCAATTGAAATTTGTCAGCGACCAAGTTAATTTGATTTTGCTAAGCGGCAACGATTTTGCTTCCGATCCTATTCCTTCTTCTTTCTTTACAAGTAAAAACAGAATCGATTTTGCAAGCAGTTTTTCACCTCATTTATTACTCAAACTTATTAATCCATCGAAATTAATTGTTAGTTTTAGTGCTTTACCAGAATGGTCCAAAGGGGAAAGTATTGAGCTTAGCAATAAACTAAATGAGAAACTAGATAATAAAGTTGTAAGTAAACCCACTTCCCCCAATCCATCGGAAGCGATTCAGTCATCAGATCAAAAACCTGAATCAGATGAAAACTCACAGATGCAAATTCCTGAATTTTTACCTGAGTTTCAAATTACAGAGTCTCAGATTAATGCCCTTCAATCAATTGGCTCAGGCTTAAAAACAAATATTCTCAAAAAAGTCAAAGAAACTTCATTCAATGCTCAAAACGAAATCTCATCAGACGATTTATTAATTGATTCTGAAAATATAGAAAACACCAATGATGAAGAAAGTATTTCTGTTTATGAGTCTTTACTCAGTAAATTAGCTGAAGCAAAAGGGAAAGTTGAGCTTCTAGAAGTCAGAAAAGAAATACAAAGCTTAAGTTCTACTCTCTCTGCCCAGCAAAAAGTTGCCTTGAATGAAATCTATAAAATTCATTTGCAGCGCATTAAATTGATTGAAGGTTCTTTTAGCGAGACTCCTGCATAGGTTCAAATACAAGCAAGCATAACGCTCTAAGGCTGCATGCAAAAGCTAAAATTGGATTTTATACAAATTCTAATTTAGACTCATTTTGTCTTATTCATCTTGAATATACAACAACTGAAATCATCTGAGTTGTTAAAATAAGGTCGATTCATTTTCGACATTTAGGCAGAGCTATTTTCAAACCAATCAAAACAAAACCTATTAAGCTTTATTGAGCATTTCCTCAAAAAGGTCATTTGTTCGATAATTCTTCACCCAACTCCATCCAGCAAATAATTCCCACAAAAATTGAGATAGATGTTCCATTTCATCATATTTAGATGAATAGAATTCAGATGGAGTAGTGCTTTTCAATGGATGAATAAGTGATTTAAATCTTTTAAAAAAAGCAAAGATTTCTTCATCTTGAATACAAGTATTATTTAAAAAGAATTCAACTTCTTGATAGATTATCTCTAATTCAATAATCAGATCTTTAAGTAGTTTTTCATTCATTCCATTTATTACACTGCGCCACCGATCATCATCATTTATTTCCTCTTTAAAATAATGCTTGAATTCTTCTAGAATCAGTAACTTCTTAACCAGTGTAAAATCAGCGCCCCTACCTAAAGCGGAAAGAAAAATAAAAATAGAACTTTCTTTAAATTGAGTGTAATGCTGTTTGAAATTGTTTTTAATGATTCTTTTTCTCTTTCTATCAGGAATAACAACTTGAAAAAGATAAAAAATACTGGCAGCAATTGTAGATAAAGCAATCCCATAGAAAAACTCCATTATCTCCGCACCGAAGATAAATGCTTCAGTCATTCTATTTGTAAGGATGAAGACAGTTGAAAAGATGAGAGAGAAAATGACAGAAATTAATATTATTTTATTGCTATTCATTCTTCAAACTTTTCAAATTAAAAATGCTTTGACTCTGTCTCGGTTAGATAAAGACCAAACTCAATACTTTCACAAATAGCCTGAAATGTAGCCTGCAAGATATTTTCGTGCAAGCCAACTGTATTCCATTTAGTGCCATGATTATCCATTTCTACATTTACACGCGTCTTAGCAGCGGTTCCATCATGACTATCAACAACTCTTACCTTGAAGTCAGTAAGTTTAAAGTCTTTGAGAGTGCCATAGTATTTGGTTAAAGCTTTGCGAAGAGTATTATCCAATGCATGGCCTGGGCCGACTCCTAAGCTGGCAGTGTGAAAAATTTCTTCTCCAACTTTTATGCGCGCCGTTGCTTCAGCCATATCATTAGAGCTTGCGAAAACCTTAAAATCAATTACCTCAAAGAAATGTGGCTTTTGATCAAGTTTACGCAAAAATAGAAGCTCAAGACTTGCACCCGCCTGGTCAAATTGATAACCTTCATGCTCTTTGATTTTGATTTCAGCCAAAATATCCTTAGCAATCTTTTCTGCATCTGCCCCTAGTTGCAGTCCTCGGCTTTTTGCAAAATCCAAGATATTACTAATTCCGGATTGCTCACTCACAATTACCCGACTAGAATTACCAACCAATTCAGGATCAATATGCTCATAAGTTCTACGATTACGTCTCATGGCACTAGCATGCAATCCACCTTTATGCGCAAAAGCTGAACGGCCAACAAATGGCTGCTGACGACTAAGATTTAGATTGGCAATTTCACTCACTTGACGACTAACAAGGGTTAATTGCTTTATATGCTCTTCTGAAGGCAAAGTTTGCATATTCATTTTCAGGGCAAGATTAGCAATAATAGGTATCAAATCTGCATTGCCACAACGCTCACCATAACCATTAACAGTGCCTTGAACCTGAATAGCACCCGCTTTGAGCGCAGCTAGAGAATTTGCCACTGCCACACCGCTATCATTGTGACAGTGAATGCCAAGCTTCGCCTGCGGAAATTTTTGCAAAATATTTTTTGTGATTTCAGCTATATCATCAGGCAAATTGCCACCATTAGTATCACAAAGCACAATGGCATCTACACTTGCTTTGAGAGCGGATTGAATTACTAAAAGTGAATATTCGGGATTATCAACATAGCCATCAAAGAAATGCTCTGCATCAAGAAAGACCTCTTTGCCTTTGCTTTTGAGATAAGTAATTGAGTCTTCAATCATCAAGAGATTATTTTCCAAAGTCGTTCGAAGCGCAACTTCAACATGTAAGTCCCATGATTTTCCGACAATCGTTACAACTGGTGTTTCGGCTTTGATCAAAGATTGAATAATCAAATCTTCATCACAATTTTTACTATCAGCTCTGCGAGTACTTCCGAATGCCGCTAATTTTGTATGTTTAAGTTTTAAAGACTTAGCTTGTTCGAAAAATTCAATATCTTTAGGATTAGCGCCAGGCCAACCACCTTCGACATAGTCAACGCCAAGTTCATCGAGTAAATGTAATATCTTGATTTTGTCTGCCACCGAAAAAGAAATGCCCTGCATCTGAGAGCCGTCTCTGAGGGTGGTGTCATATATTTGTATTTTATTCACAGATTTCTTAAATACTTAGATTTTTTTTGTTGGATTTCTTGAATACTTGAATTTCTTGAATAGTGACAAGTAATTGTAAAAAATTTTATGTATTGAGGTGAAAG
The DNA here is from genome assembly GCA_005110395.1 of Candidatus Melainabacteria bacterium. Lineage (GTDB taxonomy): Bacteria > Cyanobacteriota > Vampirovibrionia > Caenarcaniphilales > Caenarcanaceae > LMEP-10873. The sequence continues at coordinate 13,985 of DUDU01000070.1, forward strand.
TAATAAAAGCTTATCATCATTAATTTCTCTTCATAATAGGAG
>DUDU01000071.1 GCA_005110395.1 Candidatus Melainabacteria bacterium
CAATTGCAAGAGGATACAGAAATTTTGACAATTTTAGAATTTCCATTTTATTTCATCTCGGAAAATTAAGTCTTTACCCCTAAATTCACTCATTTCCCAGATGAACCATGTTTGGGATCATTTAGATTGTGAGGGTGATCGCTTTAGGCCTACTAAGAGCGGGAAATATATTGAACCATTAAACAATCGGATTGTTTTCTTTGATAGTCGTTATTACCATGAAGTACGTAAAGTGACTTGTGCTTCCAAAGACTTTATGGATTCACGCTTCACTATTAATGGATGGTTTTATTCTCTCAGAGAAGAGGAAGTATTTTCGAAAAACATAATTGGTATTCCAGTCAAGCCTCATAAAAGTTAATTGCCTAAAGGGGGTAATACTAGTCTGTTAAGTGAAAACCGATTAATTGAGTTGAATATTTGATTGCATTTGGAATAGATAGAGCAAGAACATAACTACACCCCAAATTAATTAGCATCAATGGCAATAAATATCGGTGGTCACAAGTTTTCATCCTCTTCTAATCAAGGAGATAAGTCACAGTCCAATAAGGCCTCTGCTGGAATAAATCAGGGTATATTATTCAACCCTCAAGGAGCGGCAAAAGCTGCGGGTATCGATATTGGGGGAAATACGGCTGATGGATTTGTAAGGCAAGGTGACAACGGACAACCTAATATGGCTTTTGCTGGCATAAATCAAGCTATGGTTTTTAATTTGCCACCTAAACCTAATATAAATATTACTTTTGTATCACCACCACCGCCACCACCTCCTCCTGTGCCGGTACCACCACCGCCACCACCTCCTCCTCCTGTGCCGGTACCACCGCCACCACCTCCTCCTGTGCCGGTACCACCACCGCCACCACCTCCTCCTCCTGTGCCGGTACCACCGCCACCACCTCCTCCTGTGCCGGTACCACCACCAATTCCAGTATCCCCTCCGACCCCAGTACCACCACCGCCACCTCCTCCTCCTGGGGATTTCCCATGTGTGAATGAATATGGTCAGTCTGTGGGTATAAATATATTGCTCTATGACAAGCACACAGTTTCTGTGCCTGGTGATGGACGCTTCTTCAATAAAGATCAATTGCTCAATTGCTTAGTTAAAGATGGATATAACGGTTTTCCGCTTAATAGCGGTCAATTGGCTGTTCAGTATATGAATCAAGGACGTTTGCAAGTTATTCCAACTGACCCTGATACTAAATTGCCAATACTTGGTAGAGAACCTGATCCTGCTGTCGAAGGTGTTGACTATCAATTTGTCTAATCTTGGTTCGGACAACTCCCAATTAAATAATCCTTGTATTCCCATTGCAATGCCTATGTCTAAGCACTTATCCCTTGAATGTTGATTAGTTAATAATCAAATTGCCCTACAAATCAATCAGAAGAAAAACAAAAGATAAGGATTAAGCAAATGAACATAAGTATCGGTGGGAATTCATTTTTCAACACCAATCCTGAATCAGCAGATGATTCCAAAAAAAATATTCAAAACAATGTTCAAAAAAATGAGGAAATAGAAATTGTCTCGAATTCTTTGGATCAGAAAGTTGATTCAAAGGGGAATGTTACGCCAATTGCTTATAATGGTTTAACTACTCCTTTTAATCCTCAGAGAGCTGCTAGTGCAGTTGGCATTATCAATATTGGTGACAATGTATTTAATGCAAATGTTGATCAGGGACGTGATAGTCAATCTAATATTTCAAATAGCCAAACAAATCAGGCCATGATATTTGGTGCAGCTTCAACCGGTCCTTCAACAATCAATATCACTAATTTTGGTTCGCCATGTCCAGTTCCTTATCCCGTATATATTGATAGACCAATTCCTCAACCACCAAGGCCTCCAGAACCTCCTCATCCTCCAAAACCACCTAAGTTTGGACCACCAGTAGTTGAACCTCCAATAGTTGAACCACCAAAACCTGAACCACCTAAGCCCAAAAGAATAGAGTCCTATCCGTGCCTTGATGAACAAGGTAGACCAGTTGGCATTGAAATTACAAAATACAATAAAGGAATTGTTTTTGAGAAAACCGATGGCCGCTATTTCTACAAGAATGAACTCTTCAATTTATTGGTGAAAAATGGCTATAGAGGTTTTCCACAAAATAGTGGCCAATTAGCTATTAAATACATGAATGAAGGAAAGTTAAGAGTTGTTCCCGCTGATTCGACAACTGGCTTGCCTCAAGCACCCAAAGATGAAGCTAGAGAAGGTGTAGACTATGAACAAATACCAATAGCTTCTTCAGATCAACAAACTATCTCCTCTTCTATACCACCAAGAACAAATCGGGATAGCAATTCATCGACTGTTGTAAATAATAGTTTTGATAATATGAATAAACCATCTGAAGTGGTTAGTGCTGATGAATCTTCTACTCAAGCTACTGATTTGTTAGGAAAATTATCAGACATTATTTCTAAGTTGGGTGATCTTTTGAAATCCAAGTCCTCATGATAAGTTTTAATCAAGATTAATAGTATTAAAGAGATAGGCAGGATTTTTGATTTATCTTGTAATCTTTATAAAGAAATTGAAATCTTTGAATCCTGATAATCCTTGTTCTGCTAAATGCTAAAAAATCTCACTTTCAGATTTGTTATTGATCAAGTCAAACGTTATTGGAAAGAGACATTATTAGGCACTTTTTTGCTTATTTTAACTAATGGAATTGGTGTTCTCATTCCAATTCAGATCAAAAAAGCTGTTGACTTATTAGCTACTAAACATTTTCAGGTTGATTCTCAAATATTATTGTTTCTGCTTGGTATTGCTGGTTTGGCAGTCTTGATGGCCTTTATCAGAACTGGTTCACGGGTTGTTTTGTTTGGAATTGGCAGGAAAGTTGAATCAGATCAAAAGCAATTGTTTTATGAACATCTTTTGAAACTAGATTTAGCTTATTTTAGTACGCAAAGAATTGGGGATTTAATTTCTAGAGCGACAAGTGACATTCAGGCTATTAGGCAAATGATGGGTTTTGGTTTGCTGAATGTTATTAATATTGTTTGGCTTTATGCGCTTACGCTTCCATTGATGATTAGCTTGAATGCGGACTTGACATTTTGGATTTTAATTGGATATTTGCCGATTTTGTTTTTTGTTAAATTTTTAAGCAATAAATTAAAAACTCAGCAACAAAAAGCTCAAGAAGATTTAGGTGCGCTAAGTTCTTTTATTGAAGAAGATTTAAATGGAATTCAAGTAATTAAGGCTTATAGTCAAGAAGAGAGGGAAATCAATCGCTTCAAAAAAATCAATGATCAATTTTTGAATGTTTCAATTGATTTGGCAAAATGGAGAGGCTTAATTTGGCCGATAATGCAGCTAGCTGGCGGAATTAGCTTTTTTGCGCTTTTGATTTATGCCAACAAAGGTGCACTCACAGTTGGAACAGCCGCGGCTTTTTTGATTTGTCTTGAACGCTTAGTTTTTCCCACTGCAATTCTTGGATGGTTAATTACGATTTTTCAAAGAGGCTCTGTAAGTGTTGAGAGAGTAAATGAGATTTTTGCTGAATTACCGCAAATTGTTGATAAGTCAAATCAGCCTCTCAAAGTAGAAAGTGGTTCAATTGAAATCAAAAATCTAAATATTGAATTTGAGCAAGGTGTAAAGATTTTGAGTAATTTGTCGCTTGAATTTAAAGCGGGAGAATTTGTGGGAGTGGTGGGAATGATTGGTAGCGGTAAAAGCACGATGTGTAAGTCTATTTTGCGTTTAATTCATATTCCTGATCAAGCTGTGTTTATTGATTCTCAAGATATTAATTTGTGCAAAATCACATCTTTAAGAGAGCAAGTTGGGTTTGTGCCGCAGGAAGCTTTTTTGTTTAATGCTTCAATTGCCGAGAATATTGGTTTCTTTGGAAAATTTTCGCAAGCACAAATTGAAGAGTCTGCAAAACTAGCGCAAATTCATGATGAAATAATGTCTTTTCCAAATGGATATGAAACCATAACTGGTGAACGGGGAGTTATGTTGTCTGGAGGCCAAGCTCAAAGAGTTTCTTTAGCCCGTGCAATAGTGGCTAATCCAAAAATTTTATTGCTTGATGATTCTATTTCTAGTGTTGATAATGAAATTGGGTTAACAATCCTCAATTCCCTTAGAGAGAGATTTAAGGATTTGACTTTGATTTTGATTACGCATCGAATTTCATCACTGAAAGAAGCAGATCGAATTTATATCTTGGACAAAGGATCCTGCGTAGGACAAGGTAAACATTCGCAGTTGCTTAGACATAATGAAGTTTATCAAAAGCTCTGGAAGCTTCAATTAGTTGCCAAAGATTAAATGATGCTAATCAGTTAAAGCTCATTGATTCAAGGGTTTATAAGGGTTCTTATCCAAGACTTAGTCCAGCGCAAAGATTAATTGATTGCCCAGTAATTCCGCAGGCTTCTTGAGAAATTAAATAATTTACTAGCGCTGCAACTTCACTAGGCTCAATCCAACGCTTTTGTGGAATTGTTTCAATTATTTCTTTTTCAGTTAAATCTGCTTCTTTAATCAAATCAGTTTTGACCCAGCCTGGATTTATGAGATTTACTGTTATATTGTGTTCAGCCAATTCAAGAGCTAGTGACTTTGTTAAGCCAATTAGTCCAGCTTTGCTCATGGAATAAAGTGAGGCGTTTGGTTCTCCAACAATTCCGCTTATAGAGCCAATATTTATTATACGTCCCCATCTTTTCTCCTTCATTTTCGGTATGACTAATCTACACAATTCATACGGGATTTGTTGATTTAATAAAAGTGTTTGAGTAATTAAAGCGTTATTGGTTTTCTCAATTGGAGCCCAAGGGTAGCTTCCGGCATTGTTAATGAGTATGTCTATGGATCCTATCTCTTTTTCTGCCTTCTGGATTAACTCTTCGCAAGCTCCCTGATCTGTTAACTCAATCTGAAAGTTTTTGGCAGAATTACATTTTTGCGCTTGTTGATAAAGTCTATCTGCGTCTCTTCCAGTTAAAAATACAATTATTCCGGATTCACATAATTTTTGTGCAATAGCAGCTCCAATGCCATTTGAACTTCCAGTAATTAATACAGTAAGTTTTTTCATTGAGGTGCTTGGTGTGTGAAGTTATTTCTTTGTTTCTGAAACTTAGAATTGACAGTTATTGAAATGAATATTTTGATTCTATCTGCTTCCATTTAGTTCTATTTGTCGGGCATGTGAGGAATGAGCGTTTCCGATCTAATTCGTTTTAATTCCCGATAATACTAACTAATTCTTTGCACACGCAGACCAAAATTACACACAAATGATGTTTTACAGGTCCTAATGTTTTCAATCAATGAGTGGTAAATATCAAAGCTTGCCAAAACTTGAGAATCTTAACCTACAATACTTCTCATATTCCTCAACTAATTAATTAAGTCCGTGGATAGAGTTGACAAAAAGCTTTTCTCGGAAACAGATATCCGTACTAAATTTATTACCCCTGCAATTGAAGAGGCTGGCTGGGATAGGCACACTCGTTTCTTGGAAGAAGTCCCTTTTACTGATGGGAAGATATATGTTCGTGGCAATTTGACCACTAGAGGAAAAGCAAAGCGTGCAGATTACATTCTTTATTACAAACCGAATATACCAATAGCTATTATTGAAGCAAAAAGCTTTAACCATTCAGTAAGAGCGGGGATTCAACAAGCACTGGACTATGCAACTATCCTTGACATTCCTTGTGTTTTTAGTAGTAATGGCGATGGCTTTTTGTTTCACGACAGAACGGCAAAAGATGGAAGTATTGAAACGATTTTAGGAATGAATGATTTTCCAAGCCCTGAAAAGCTATGGGAAAAATACAAATTATATAAAGGAATAACTACACCCGAAGCTGAAAGAATTGCCTCTCAGGATTACTATTTTGATGGAAGCGACCGAACACCAAGGTATTATCAACAAATTGCTATAAACAGAACAGTTGAAGCGATTGCAAACGGACAAAAGAGAGTTCTGCTTGTTATGGCAACAGGAACTGGCAAAACTTACACCGCATTTCAAATAATCCACAGGCTTTGGAAAAGTGGAGCAAAGAAGCGCATTTTGTTTTTAGCTGACAGAACTGCGCTAATCGACCAAACTCGAAGAGGGGATTTTAAACATTTTAAGGACAAAATGACCTTCATCAAGAAGAAAGTTGTTCAAAGTACAGATGGAAAAGATGAGCTTGTATCAAACAGAAAAAGAGGCATTGACTCATCCGACAAAGCTTATGAGATATTTTTGGGACTATATCAAGGATTAACTAATAGCGATCCAGGGATAGAAGACGCTTATAAAGACTTTTCGCCTGACTTTTTTGACCTGATTATTGTTGACGAGTGTCACAGAGGTAGTGCTAGGGACGATAGCGCATGGAGAGAGATTCTGGAATATTTTAAGAGTGCAACGCAAATTGGTTTGACTGCAACACCAAAAGAGACCGATGAAACTAGCAATGCAGAGTATTTTGGAGAGCCTTTATACACTTACTCATTAAAACAAGGAATTGATGATGGATTTTTAGCCCCTTATAAAGTTATTAGAGTTGGACTGGATATTGATTTGGAGGGCTGGCGTCCGCCTAGAGGCTTTAAAGATAGGCAAGGTAAAGAAGTTGATGTGCGTAATTAAGTATGAAAAAATATTCGCTTCAAGACTTAGCTAAAATAGATAACCTTCAACTTGCATGGAAGAGAATTAATACGCAAACAGATAAACTGATAAAAACATATCAAGAGGATGAATTATCAGCTTTTGCTTGGAACTTAGAAAAAAATCTTCTCTTACTTTCACAAGAAATTCAGAATTCGACTTATGAACCAATTACTCCTTCTAGATTTTATAAACCGAAAGCAAATGGATTAGTCAGACCTTTTAACGTTTTGGCAGTAAAGGATTCTATTGTCTATCAGGCAATTGCAAATATTTGTGCTAAAGCAAACGAAGATGCACTACAAAGATATTCGATAAAGCCTAAGCACATATTTGGGGTTGTTAGCTTGAACAAGAAAGCAGAAAATTTCTTCCTTGTTGATTGGAAAGATGAAGTAAAGAATTTTAATAAGGGTGTAAAAAATTGTTTTAATCAAGGCTTCACATACAGGGGAAAATATGATTCAGCATCTTATTATGATTTATTGAACCATGAGGTGATTCTGGAAAAATACTTCTCAAATTTTGATGATCTTTTCAAGAAGAAAGCAAAAGAGTGTTTCATGGAATTCTCGGGATCTAAGCTGAGTCAAGGAGTACCACAAGGTTATCCAGCATCAGGTTTATTTGCTCAGCTGTATTTCTATGAAATTGATCAAAAGATTATTAGATTTTGTGAGACACACAACATTAAATATTTTCGTTATGTAGATGACATTGAATTACTAGCCACAATGGAATCTGTTCCTAAAGTGAAAGAACTATTAGTAAAGATTGAAATCTGGAGTAGAGAAGTTGGTTTAATACCGCAATCCTCAAAAATTATTGCAGAAAAAAGCTCACTCAAGAAAATTATAAAAGGAATTGAGAACTATTCTCAGTCTTCCTTTTTTATGCCTTTAGATGCAGAGCAAGCAAGATGGAAAATCCATAATGCAATTAATTTTAAGAGAAAAAGATTTTGTAGTATAAAAGAAGGAAGAGAGTCAGATTTCAAATTCACATTAAATAGATTTGTACCCTCTAGCAGCGAGGATCTTGAATTGTTATTACAGGTAATGGAAGTAACGCCTCATTTAGTTACTGAGGTTTGTAATTCTCTAGAACGTGTAGCTTTGGACCACCATTCATCAAAGCTAACAAAAATCTTTAGAGAACATACAATCTATGATTTTTACAAATCTCAGTTATTGAGATGTTTTAAAAGGCTAAATAACCCAGAACAATCTTCAATTCTCCAACTTTTATATTCTCCTGTTAATGACTCTTCTGTGCATTGGATACTGAAGCATAGAATACTGAATATTCTTTACACTCAGGATAAAAAAGAAAATCTATTCCAATGCTTTAACGATTCTCTAAAAAGAGTTAATAGTTCACAAAAAGAATTACCTTTTGTAATAAAAATCATGAGGCTAAGCTTTCAGTTAAGCGCAGAAAGAGCATTGAAAACGATAAAACGAAATTTATCTTCGCAATTATTACAGTGTGACTCTTATCTTTTATGCCTTAGCAAAGAGCTTCAACAAATGAAGTATTCCGAAGATAATCTACAATTCTCCTCACCTTGGTATAAGAATAATTTTCTAGATTCTCCTGCTCAAGGAGTCGATGGAGTAATCTATCATTTAGAAAAACTTCTCAACAAAAACTTTCCTTTACATATTAAATCAATCTCTTTTGATAAGTATCTCTCTACTGATTTTTATAATGAATCAATTCAAAGACTAATTGAGGCAAGAGGTGCTTATTCTAATGATCCTCATACCTTCTTTAGAGTCCTTGATTCCTTTAATCACAATTTACTTATAGGTTTAAAAAATAAAGAAAATAGTTTCGAATCCGTGAAAATTGATGAACTTCACAACCTTATTGGCAAACTGAAAAGTCTTGGCGGATTAGGTTCTGTTCATACTTCTTTTACTGATATCCACGAACTTAGGTGTAAAGATCCTCAAACACATGCTGCTCAAAAAGATGGGATGATTAATTCATCATCAAAGGACTTTAAGCAAAGAGATAAAATCTATTCAAGGCTTTTTAACTGTTATGAAGAATTCTTTGAGTATATTTATAAAAATCATTTAGGAGGTACTTATGAATAACCTTGCAACTAAAGAAGTTTGGTATTACGAGCACCGCTTGCCCGAAGGAGTGAAGTCATATAGCAAAACAAAGCCTATTCGCTTGGAAGAATTGAAACCAATAAAAAAATGGTGGAGTAATCGCAAAGAGAGCGAGATTTGCTGGAAAGTTTCAATTGACACCATTAGAGAAAGAGGGTTTGACCTTGATATTAAAAACCCAACAAAGCAAGAAGAAGCCCATGAATACAGTAGTGCGGAGTTGATGGAAATATTAGAAAACAGTTTTGCGAAGAGCCATGATTTGCTTAACCAGCTAAAAGGGGCGGTGAAATGAGCGTACAAAAAATTGAAGATAGCCACTTTAACTCGCTTTATAGAAGCCTCAAAGAGGTTATTGATAGTTCAAGGCAGTACGCAACAAGTCAAGTAAATCAGGCGTTGATATTGGCTTATTGGAATATTGGCAAAATAATTAAACTAAATGTTCTTGAAAACAAAAAAGCTAGCTATGGAGATGAAACAATTAACAAGCTGGCCGAAACTCTAACTGGCGATTACGGGGAAGGGTTCAGCAAATCTTCATTAACAAGGATGATCAAATTTTATAGTTTGATATCTGATTTGCAAATTGTTGCGACACTGTCACAAAAATTAAGCTGGTCTCATTTTGTAGATTTGATAAAGATTGAAGATGAGATTAAAAGAGAGTTTTACATTTCCATTTGTGCAAATGAGCGATGGAGCGTAAGGACTTTGAGAGAACGCATTAATTCAATGCTTTACGAAAGAACCGCTATTTCCAAGAAGCCAGATTCCACGATTAGGAATGATTTAGCCGCTTTGAATGAGCAAAAGCAAATGAGCACTGATTTGTTTTTGAGAGATCCTTATATTTTTGACTTTTTGGGTCTGAAAGATAGTTTTAGTGAAAAAGATTTAGAAAATACTATTTTGCTGGAACTTGAAAAATTTCTTTTGGAATTTGGTAATGACTTCGCCTTCCTGAGCCGCCAAAAGAGAATACAAATTGGAGGTAATGATTATTATATTGATTTACTTTTTTGGTTCATCTGGGAAATGAGTGAATTTAGGGGTAAAGACTTAATTTTCCGAGATGAAATAAAATGGAAATTCTAAAATTGTCAAAATTTCTGTATCCTCTTGCAATTGCCTTTAGTCCTTGAATAAGAGAATTTATCCCTTCTGATGAGCCATTTGTTATACTATTCTTTATGTAATTTAAAACTCCTTCTAGTCTATTTCTT
>DUDU01000072.1 GCA_005110395.1 Candidatus Melainabacteria bacterium
TAACATTAATTACCCTAATTAGGATACCCTGAGACGATAATGGTTGACTTTCAAGTAAAGTAGGTCTTCTATGAGTAGTTATACCGACTTATGATCGCTTTTCACCAGTGTTTAAAGTCAATCTTGGTGCATGTTGTATAATGTTGTAAGATTTAAAATATGGGCAAATTAGAAAAAAACGAATTTAATTTAAAAGATTTCCTCAATATCAATGAGGCCGCTGAGTTGATAGGCGTAGACAAAATGACTCTCAGGCGTTGGGATAATGCAGGGAAGCTTAAGGCTTACAGAAATCCAATGAACAAATACAGGCTGTACAAAAGAGAAGAATTAGAGGCTTTACTAAGGGAGATTTCCAAATGAATCAAGCCGTTGTTTATGCCCGTGTTTCAAGCCGTGAACAGGAAAGAGAAGGCTATTCAATACCAGCTCAACTCAAGCTTCTCAATGAATATGCAACAAAGCATGATCTAAAGATTGCAAAAGAGTTTACTGACAATGAAACTGCAAAAAAAGAAGGTCGAACTAACTTTACTGAAATGATCAAGTTCTTGAAGCAAAACAAGAATATAAATATTATTTTGGTAGAAAAAACAGATAGGCTTTATAGAAATTTCAAAGATTATGTTTTACTTGATGAATTCAGGGATTTAGAAATTCATTTAGTCAAAGAAGGAACTATTTTAAGTGAAAAATCTCGTTCACATGACAAGTTTATGCATGGAATCAAGGTTCTCATGGCTAAAAACTATGTTGATAATCTGAGTGAAGAGATTAGAAAAGGTTTTCAGGAAAAAGCAGAACAAGGAGAATATCCAGTAAACCACCCTATGGCTATAAAAGAGAAGGCACAAAGAGAATAATTCTCAACATTGAAAAAGCCCCCTTTGTTTTGCGAGCCTATAATCTCTATTCTGAAGGTGATAAGTCTTTGGAAAAAGTTTCAGAACAGCTTTATAGAGAAGGTTTTGTTTATTCACCCAGTAAACCCAAAATAAGCAGAAGTCAATTAGAGGATATTCTCAAGAATGTTTTCTATACAGGTGTTTTCATGTTCAAAGGTAGGCTATATGAAGGTAATCATGAACCTCTAATTTCGCTTGAACTGTTTGACCAAGTAAAAGAAGCCTTCAAAAAGGATAATAAACCTCTTTACCGAAATGAACATGATTTTGCTTTTGCTGGCTTATTGACTTGTGGAGAGTGTGGAAGCTCCATAACAGCGGAAATCAAAAAGGGAAAATATATTTATTATCATTGTGCTCATGGAAAAGGTGATTGCAGCCAGACAAAATATATTAGACAAGAAGTTCTAGATGAACAGCTTCAAGAAGTTGTAAGAAGAATTCACCTTACTGATGAACAAAAACAATGGACTATTGAAGCTTTAAAACAAAGTAATTTTGATGAACAAGAATTCCACAAGGACAAAATAAAGCAATTAAATGTTGAATGTCAAAAGTGGAGAGATAGAATCAATCAAATATACATAGACAAACTAGACGGGAAAATCTCCGAGGAATTTTGGCAAGAAAAACATAATGCATGGACTCAAGAATTAAGAGGAATGCACAAAATTATTGAAGCATACGATAAAGCCAATGAAGGATACTTACAAACGGGAATTCATTTCTTAGAACTTTCAAATCGTGCTTACAGTCTATATATTCAACAAAACAGCCATGAAAAAGCAAAAATGCTAAAAACCCTATTATCGAACTGCAAGCTGATTGATGGAATCGCCCACTGGGAGTACCGAAAGCCCTTTAACATATTGGCTAAAAATGACGGTTGTATAGTTAACTGGAGCTAACCGGATTCGAACCGGTGACCTCTTCAATGCCATTGAAGCGCGCTACCAACTGCGCTATAGCCCCGCAAAATTTGTTTAATTCAACTGCAATATCTTATCAGAACTGGCAACTTAATAACTGGGTTTAATAATTTATTTGACAAGAAAGTTTTTAAGCAGTAAATTATATAGGCTGTTATTAGATCAGCTTTTAAATATTCGATTATTAATTATTTTTGAAAAGCTTGATTCTTTTTATCGCGGGATGGAGCAGTTTGGTAGCTCGTCGGGCTCATAACCCGAAGGTCGGAGGTTCAAATCCTTCTCCCGCAACCATTTTTTATTTCTACAAGCATCAGTGATCATTTTTTTGCAAAATATTTCTTTCAGATTTATTTTTTGTAAATTTAAAATTAGCTATTTGATATCTTCATTTACATGATGTTACTTTGCAATAGAAGACTTGCTTCGACCACTTAAGACATAATCAAGTTGATAGTAAAAAGATACAAATAAATTAATTGTACAAATCGAATGTATACAATTTTTTTATTTGTATGTATATCAAGTCTTTTCTAAATTAAATTACTTAGCCAGCATTTAAAACTAATTGGACGAATTCATCAACGATCAGGCTCGCTCCACCAACCAGCGCACCATCAATTTCTGACTGTTGCATTTGTTCTTTGATTGTATTTGACTTTACGCTTCCACCATAAAGTATCAAAACCTTTTCGGCAATTTCTTTACTATATAACTTTGCGAGTCCCTGACGGATTAAACCACATACTCGATTTGCCTCTTCACTTGAACAAGTCTTTCCCGTTCCAATTGCCCAGACTGGTTCATAAGCAATAACTAAATTATCGCCATTTGTTTCAACTGATTTCAGGCTTTTATTGAGTTGCGAAATAATCACTGAGTCAGTTTCATTCTTTTCTCTTTGCTCTAAAGTCTCACCCACACAGACAATAGGTATTAGATTATGCTTAAGAGAAACTTGAGCTTTTTTACTAATCAATTCATCTGTTTCCGCAAACAAAGTTCTTCGCTCGCTATGACCCAAAACCACATATTTAGCTCCGATGTCAGTGAGCATTGGTGCAGAGATCTCACCAGTAAAAGCGCCTTTTTCTTCGAAGTATAAATTTTGCCCACCAAGTTTAATGGGTGATTTGGCAATAATCGATTCAATAGCTTGCAAATAAATTGCAGGAACACAAAATGCAACTTCTACCTTTGAGGATTTTTTGTCTTTTATTCCTTCAGATACTCCACTTGCTAGCTCTTGAGACCCTTTAAGAGTATTAGGATTTAATTTCCAATTTGCGGCTATTAATACTGATCTGCTCATGACTTTATAAATTGATTTCTGGTTTAAGCAACTTGATAGGCGATTAGTATGCCATAAATGATTCAATTATTTTGAGCTGTTGACTCATTGAATTAGAGAATTGAAACTAAGTACTAACAAAAATCAATTTGTCAGATTTTCCAATAATTCATCTGTTACAGTAGTGAATTCAGCTTGTCTTTGATCTTTCTTTCTGATCTCCCCTTTATAAAGGGGTCGGGGGTATTAGATCTGGGAAATCCATTTTTCGATTTTAACAATTCTAAAACCTTCTCCAGAAGGAAGACTTATAATGGCTACCTAAATACTGAGTTAACCCCCTCTGTCCTTCGGACATCTCCCCC
>DUDU01000073.1 GCA_005110395.1 Candidatus Melainabacteria bacterium
GACCTCAATCCAAGCTCACCAGCAATCACACACATAAAAAACATTTGATGCACTGGTTTTAATTCATCATCTTGAATGGCATGATTCCATTTATCCCAAAGGTAAGACAAAAATAATTTATACTCTGAATCCGTTAAATAAATTCGGCTCGCATCTGAAGGCTTTTCTCTTGAGATCGTATACCTGTTTATAGGTGAACAAATTACTCCATAAAGGTCAATGATATTTAGTGTTTTTTGCCCAGGGATATATATACTTGGATTGTCTTGTAAAAATTTACAATACCTATCAACTGCTTTTAGACAGGCTTTCGCTCTTGAACGATTAAACTTTTTTTCAAGAATTTGGTAACAAGCATCAGTTATTTTCTTGGACAGTCTTGAATTAATTAAGTCAAAAGTATCAATTGATCTTCGAATACCAAAGACTTCATCATCACCAATTTCAATATTTTGAAAAACATCCTTTAAACGCCTCAACTCAGTAATCTTATGTCTTTCAGTTAAGCCTCTATTATCAAAGCTTTGTTTATAACTCTGTAGGCAAAGATCATGATGAAGTTTTCTATCAAATTGATAGGTTACCTCTCTTACTTGTTTATTTTCGAGTTTTAGCATTTTTGTAAACCGTGGGTTTCATAACCGTGTAAAACGTAAAATTACAATCGCTGTTTAGCTTGTTATTTAAGGCTTTTGCATACTTAAGAATGGAAGATTATTTGTAGTATCTTTTCTTTTCAACAAAATCTTGAATGAGCATCAAATACTCAAACCAATCAGTAATAATTTCCGCTGCCTCAGAATCACTTAGTGGAATACCTTCATTCAAGGGATTCCAAGCATCTTTTGTTTCTACTATGAAATTTGAAAGGTTAGACATTAATACTTTGTTTCTCCTCTTTTTTATCTTCGATAGAGAAAGTTTGTAAAATGCGATCAATCTCCGACTTATTAATTAAGTAGTGCTTATTCAGTTTTATTGCCTTTATAAGCCCCTTCCTTATGTATTTTCGTACTGTGTACTCTGTGAGATAAAGCATTTTGGAAGCATCTTGAGTCGTTAAGAAATTTGAGTTTTGATTCATTATGGTGAAATATTAGGTAATTGCTGATAATTATATGAAAAATCATTATTGACAACAAGTGTTTAATTCGTTAAAATATGTGATTATTCGTTATCACTTATTGAAAACTATGAATGAACGTGATTTTGGATTAAAAGTAAAAGCTCGAAGGGAGGAATTAAATCTCTCTCAGCAAGATTTAGCAATCTTAATGGGACTTGATCAGGGGAAAGTAAGCCTTATAGAAAGAGGTGCAAGAAAGATTGATAGCGTTATTGAGCTTCCCATGCTTGCTAAAGCTCTTAAATGCCCTTTGAGTTGGTTTTATCAAGACGAGGAGCTCATTAACAGCTCTGACGATCCAATGCAAATAATTATGAATCAATACTTCCCAGGAATTAAGTTTTCTGAATTTGAGGTTAGGAGAATGCAGCATTTTCTAGAACCAATTATTCAGAACTATGCAAAAGCCGATAGTGTAATTTCCCAAAAAGTTAGTGAAGGGGAGAGTAAAAAAGATGTCGCATGAATTTCCTGAAAAGCAATTAACTTTTATGAAAGATGTAATTTCTCTTGATACGGTTAGAGAACAAAAAGAGGGGCAGCAAAAGCTTATAGGTAAGAAAAAGGTTTTGGCTCCTGAACTTGTGGAGGCTCTAAATAACATAAATGCTCAACTTGCACATAAGGTTAGAGTTGAGCAAGAGCATAATGAAATCCTCGAAAGTCAAAACAATCTTTTAAAGTCAAATAACGAGAATCTAACTTCCAAAGTCGATAGGCTAGTTAATACTAGTGAGCGGATTATAGACTCCATTGGAAGCTTCATAGTTGATGGAATTCAACCTGATATAAAAGTATGTCCATCTGATAAAGAAGAATCTCACGATTTAGCAATCGCCAAATTTGGATGCCCCAGTGAAGCTTATTACACAAAATACTCTTCTCAAGTAGTTGAAATTATTGGAAATGGAAAGCTTACTCCTTCAATGTTTGGCCTTTTTATGAGAAAGTTCAAAGTCTTTGGTGATAGACGCTTTCATTTTGAAGAAACTAACGGACGAAAAACAAAGCATCAAAAATACCATCCAAGTGTTATCAAAGAGATTTATACAAGATTGGATAATCCTGCAAGATATGGAATTGCGCAATCTGATGCTAATAAATTCGCTCAACTAATAAAACCAAGTCAATCATTATTAGTTCTATGAATCAAGCTGTAATCTATGCAAGGGTTTCAACAAAAGAGCAACAAAAAGAAGGTTTCTCTATACCTTCACAATTAAAACTTTTGCATGAATATGCTGATAAAAAATGTATATCCATCATTAAGGAGTTCACTGAATCTGAAACAGCAAAGAAGATTGGAAGAACAGAATTTAATAATCTAATTGATTACTTAAAAGCAAATAAGCAAATCAAAATTATCTTGGTTGAGAAGACTGATCGACTAACCAGAAATTTCAATGATTATGTTCTCATTGACCAGATTGTAAATGAGCTAGATATAGAAGTTCATCTAGTCAAAGAAGGGGAAGTTTTATCTAAATATGCAAAAAGCCACACTAAATTAATTCACAGTATTAAAGTTGCTTTAGCTAAAAATTTCATTGACAATTTGTCAGAAGAAACTTCAAAAGGAATGCTAGAAAAAGCTTCACAAGGCTTCTATCCTTCTAAAGCTCCATACGGCTATAAAAACAATACTCAAACTAAACTTATAGAGGCTGATGAACAAAAATCAAAAATTGTTCAAAGGGCTTATGAACTTTATGCAAGCGGTCTTTTCTCTATTCAAATGATTAGAGATCAACTTTATCGAGAAGGCTTTATTTTTCGCAACTCCACACCTAAAGCATCAGTAAGCAGCCTTCACAAAATTCTAACTAATCAATTCTATACTGGCTATTTCATCTTTAAAGGGGTTCATAGAATTGGACACCATCCACCACTCATTTCAATGTCCTTGTTTAAAGAAGTTCAATATCAGCTAAAAAAACTTAATAAACCTGATTATTCAAAAAGAGAAATTGCTTTTGCTGGTCTTATCAAATGTGGTCATTGTGGAAACCTCATAACGGGGGATATAAAGAAGGGCAAATACATTTACTATCGCTGTACTCACTCAAAGCAAAAATGCCCTGATAAATACATTCGAGAAGAGAAGCTTGATGATCAATTTGCAAGTATTGTGAAGTCTTTTTCAATCACTAAAGAACAATTTGAATGGATGGTCAAAGGATTAAAGGAAATCAATAAAGTCAAAGATTGTGAAGTTAAAGAAAGAACTAAACAAATCACTTTAGAAATAGAAAAGTGGAATTTGAGACTTTCCAAACTTTATGAAGACAAATTGGAAGGTGTAATTGACGAAAGGTTTTACAAAAACAAAGCTAGAGAACTCAGAGATAAACAATATGAAGTAGAAGCAAAGTTAAGCAATCTAACCCGTGTAAGTTTTGAGAATGTTGAGATGGCAATTCAGCTTCTAGACTTCGCTAAAGATGCTTATAAGTTCTTTTCATCAATTGAAAAGTTCGAACAGGCAAAATTCATTAAAACTATCAGTTCGAACTGTTTTGTTAAAGACGGACAAGTCCATCTAGAGCTCAAGAAGCCATTTTTATTATTGTCAAAATAGGGCAAAATGAAAGAACTTACCCCCAACGAGATTCGAACTCGTGTTGCACCCGTGAAAGGGGTGTGTCCTAGGCCACTAGACGATGGGGGCAAAAACAGAGAAAGAATATATCATATTCGTGGCTTTAACTGCGTAGAAATTTTTATTATTTTTCTCAAACTCTTCACAAAATTAAATTAATTCACCAACAATGTCTTCTTTCCAATCTAATTGTTCTGAAAAAGTTTTATTTATTCACTCAGGTGGATTAGGCGATATTGTCTTGTTAAGCCCTGCACTTAAAGCATTGTCTGAATCATTAAATGAGAAAGCTAAACTTGATTTACTAGTTGAAACAAGAGCTTTTCAGGGTAGCAAGGAATTCTTTCAAGTCACTGATAATAAAATAAATGAAATTAAATTTTTCGATTTTAAAGGTAAATTTGCTTTCCTCAAAATTTTTTCGCTTCTAGCTATTCTTAGAAATTATTCAACAATTATTTCATCTGGCAGATCGCCTTTGATTAGCTTGCTTTTATTTTTAAGTGGAGCCAAAAAACGCATTGGATTTAAATCAAGTACCGGTTTTCTTTTAACTGATCAAATCAGCCTGAATGAATCTCAATATGCAAGTTCTATGCTTTTTGATTTGATTAAACCTTTTGTGGAAAATAGAGAATTTTTTAGTAAAACTGGAAATCAATTAAATTTAGAAAGAAGTTCGGAAATCCTCTCTTATAAGCAAGGCGAGGGGTATTCAAAGCCGCAAATCTCTGAACAGCTTCTTGACATGGCGGTCCCAGCAAAGCCATTAATTGAAAATCTAAATCTTAGTTCAGGCTATATTCTCATTCATCCTGGCGTTAGCAAGCTCAGTCTGCAAAAAGGAATAATAAAAAGTCCAGATATCGAATATTGGATTGAATTGATCAAAGAGGCTTTGGGTGAATTTCCGAATTTTAAAATCGTCTTGACTGGAGGACCTGATGAAAAAGAATTAGTTTCAGAATTTGATCAAGCTCTCTCAGATAAGCCAAATTTTATTAATCTGCTTAAGGAAAAATCTTTTTCTCTATTAGAAACTACTCAATTAATCAAACAGAGCAAGGTCTTTATTTGTGCTGATTCGGCTCCATTACATCTTGCTATTTCAGTAAATGCTTCAATTGTGGCTCTATTTGGACCAACTGATCCAGTCAAGTTAATTCCCGAAAAAGAAATCAATAAAAGCATTAAGATCATTAAAGTAGCAAATTTATTGTGTCAGCCTTGTCTTTGGAATAGGCGAGCCAAATCATGCAAGCTCCCCTTATGTGTGAAATTGCAAAAAACAGAATGGGTTATTCAGGCTATTAAGGAGTTTATTCAATGAATGAAATGACAATAGTGCTTTCAATTGTGGGAGTCATTCTGATTCTTGCTGGCTTAATAAGCTTAATTTATCAATTCTTTTCATCCAGCACATTGACCATTTTGGGGGTGATTTGCCTGAATTATGCTTGGCATTGGTTTAGCTGGAATTGGATGATTTGGTTTGTAATTCTTTGGTTAATTGCCATATTATGTGGATTCCTGATCACTGCATCAGAGAGCAAAAAAACGGTGCAAAGCAATAATTACTGGATGCCCGTTCTAGGAAGCTTACTTGGAGCCACATTTATCCCAATTCCTTTTCTTGGTGCACTAATTGGAGTTTTCTTGGGAACCTTAATCGCTTTTCTTGTTGAAGATCCCGTTCTCAACCGTGAGAAAATGGAATTAGCTTTGAATGTAACTTTCAAATCCTTTTTAGGACTTGTGATTGAAGTAAGTGCCGTTCTAACAATGGTTATTAGCTTGATTGCGTTAGCTGTTTTCTAATTTTTGTTACTTGGTTTATTCTGATTTATTTCTATCTGTTTTTTTGTTTTTCTCTCCAAGTTCATCAATGTTAAGTTCATTATTTCCTAGATCATGAATGTTCTGACTATTTGAATTAAAAGAATTCTTTTCATTGAAATATTCTTCATAGGATGGTGCTTTGTAATGATTTGTGAATTGTTTACCTTTTTCTTGCTCATGCCTACTTTCAATATGTTCAAATAAATTCTTTTGCCCTTCATTGTTCATTTGCTTCTCGAAATGGTTATTAACCTGTTCTAAGCAAGAATAAGACTCAGAATTTGTCCCATTAAGATTTTCGGCAAAATCTATAAGAGTATCAACTTCTTTTAGCTTCATTTCCAATGTAATAATTCTTTCCTCTACAAATTCTTTATATTGATAGAGTTCACTCAATTGTTCAGTAATAAGTTTGTATTCTTCTGCTAATCGCATAATATCTAAGCTCTTTAAAAACCTAAACAAATAACTCCTCAGAAAATAGAAATCTTTCTCTTGCAATTTCAACTTGATTTATTTCAAGCTGATTTATAAGCACAAAATGCTTAGATTGTATTTTTTCGGTTTAATTTATTGTTTAAAATAGGCCTCAATTAAAGAATTAGAGAATTACCTTATTGCTCTCTCTCTTCCAGAAGCTATTCAGGCAGCAAAGCATAAGCAATTACCCTATAAACTTCATACTCAAACATAGGTAAAAGAACTCAGTGATTACAATTGTCATCCCCGCCAGACTAGAAAGTACTCGATTAGAAAGAAAAGCATTAGCCCAAATTGGGGATTACCCTATGCTGTGGTGGACATGGCAAAAAGCGAAACAAAGCAAATATGCTCAAAAAATAGTTATTGCGACTGATAGCAAGGAAATTTTTGACACAATGACGGGTTATGGTGCTGAATGCATAATGACTAGTAGTGATTGTCAATCAGGTTCAGATAGGGTTTTCCAAGCTATTCAACAAATTCCCTCAGCTGAAATTATTGTCAACCTTCAGGGTGATGAACCCTTAATGCAATTAGAAATGTTGGATGGCACAATTCAAACCTTTATTGAAAAGCAAATTCCTTCTAGATTTCTTGGTATGAGCAGTGATTTGGGTCAATACAAAGGCTTAATAGCCACAGCCGTCACGCCATTTCATAGTCCAGCTGATTATGAAAACCCAAATAATGTGAAATGTGTATTTAATGCGGAAGGAAAAGCTTTGTATTTCTCTAGAGCAACATTGGCTGATGCTTGGCTTCATTTGGGTTTATATGTTTTTCAGCGTCAAGCTTTGGAGTCTTTTTGTTCTGCCCAGCCTTCATTATTGGAGAAAGCCGAAAAGCTTGAGCAACTCCGAGCTTTTGAATTAGATATTCCAATTTTTGTTTATAAAGCTGAATCTGTGAATAAAGATCATTTTGGAGTCGACACAGTCGAAGATCTAGAGCGAGCTAGAAAGATTTTATTGAGTTAAAAATTCTAAGCTTCCAGGATTTGAATAAGATGAAGACTTACGCAAATTTAAAATTGTGTTTCAGTTGTATTGAATTTCTCTGGGATAGGGTAGAGCTATTAGAAGTCAATAATTACCCTTATTCTTGATTGGTTAATTCTATTTCAGTGAATAAAAACTTTGCCCCC
>DUDU01000074.1 GCA_005110395.1 Candidatus Melainabacteria bacterium
AAGAGGAATAAGCAGAATTCTCTTTTAAAATGACTTGCATCAAAAACCAGATTTATTTCTTTAAAATCGATGGAATCATAATTCAATTCATCAAAGCTCAATTCATCAAAATGTTTTCTAATTGTTTTTTGATTTATCCCATATTTAGCTTTAAGCTCTGAATAAGTCTGTTTGTTTATTGTATATTCTGAATAAAGCTTCTGGTAGTTGATTTGCTTCTTGTCAGAGAACCAAGATTTGCAATTCTTGCATTGAAAGCGGGGTTTTAGATTGCGATCCCTTTTTTGATAATTTTAGTTGAATTGCATTTTGGACATTTTTTTCTTGGCATTTTTTATGTACCTTTTGATTAGTACATTCATTTTCTCTTAAATCTCTCTTCTGGTAATTGATTTCAAATATCTTTAGGTGCCATTTTTTCCCTTATGCCGTGAAACTTTACTGGAGGTAAAAGAAATCCTAGATGTGTAGTCAGGTTGTTTCGGAGATTGCCGATTTCCTTAATTAAAGGTGCACCTGGATCTGCTAATACTAACGGTTCTAGATTAGATGCCACCCTAATTTCTAGTGGATAATCAATAAAAAAGATCTTTAATAGTTTCCATTATTGATAATCGGGGAATTTATAATTTATGTTTTCCCATTAAAGTAGTCCTTGAAACCTCACTATTCATTGTCAAAGCCCTTGAGCAGTAGTTTTTATGAAATTAAAATCTTTTTTTAAACTTTGAAGAGCTTGATGACTACAAGCAACTTGAAATTAAACAAAAGCTTTTAGTTAAAGAATTACTTAAGCCCGACGGAAGTCAATATCTTCTGGGCCTTTTTGTGACAGCAGGATTCTGGTTACCAGATCAACTGAAATATATTGTTTGTGGTGGTTAACAATGCTCAACAGCTCAATCTCAAGACTCTTTAGTAATAGGACTTTTGCTTCCTCTGATTGTTGTTTTTTTGGATTCTTTTTTCCATAAGAAATGAAGAAAGAAAAAAGCTTGAAGCTATTAAACAGCTTTTGCGCTCAACAACAGTAAGAATTTCAGCCCAAAGAGCCATTCACAGTTTTCATGAACAAGCTCTTGTTTTTTAGAAATTAGTTCTCAATTGAGTCTGTCAAGAGCAATGTGTGAAAAATTTAGGAAATCTATCTTCGAAATGAATGGCAAACCAATTGAGAGGCTTTGTAATAAAGTCGTACATTTACTATCCTGGAGGCCAGCGCATGGTACGACCACCGATAATATGAAAGTGTAAATAATCTACAGTTTGTCCGCCGTATTCACCGATATTGGTTATTACTCTATAGCCTTCCTCCACCATATTTTCTTGAATAGCCAATTTTTGAATCACTGTAAATAAATGAGTGAATAAATGTGAATCATTAGAAGAAACAGTTTGAATATTTCTAATTTTCTTCTTTGGAATTACCAGAAAATGTTTTGGTGCAACTGGATTGATATCTTTAAATGCTATTGCGAGTCCGTCTTCATAGACTATATCGGCTTCAAGCTCTCTATCAATAATTTTTTCGAAAATACCTTTCATTGAATTTCCCGTTTCTTTTTTGATTCGCTTTTTAGAACTTGCTAAATGCCAATATTGAATCGTAATGCTTAATAACTAAATTATTTATTCAAGATTTTACAACCTTCATCTAATAATGCAGTCTTACGCAATCGACCTAATAAATTAACTGGATTAATTAACCAGGCTAATTAATCTGGCAAAACAAAAAGGCAGTATGGAATTTGCCCACCTGCCTATTATGTTGAGAATTAGCTATATGTTTTCAAATACTCAAATTAATACTTTAGGCAGAATCTAGAACTGATCCGGCATAAAGGTTTGTGTATTGCCGTTTGCAGAACCAAAATTACCGCTGTAGTAATCGGAGGATTGATTGTTACTTTGTTGAGTAATTATTTGTCCTGAGATTTGACTTAGTGCAGGATTTTGCATTGGCTGATTTGCTGTCAATATTGCATTTTGTGGAGCGTGGCTAGAATCAATTCTCTTGAATATATCACCAGCAATTCTGTCAATTCCATGCTTCAGGCCGTATAATACCGCTTGAGTTCTATCATTGACATTGAGCTTCGTGAAAATATTATTTACATGAGTTTTAACGGTAGAATCGCTCACAAAAAGGCGTTTTGCAATTGATTTGTAATTCATTCCTTGAGTTAAACAAGCCAAAACTTCCATCTCACGATTTGTTAGTGTGCTCAATAAACCTATATCTTGTCTAGTTGGTTCAGAAGGGGTTCCTGAATTGCCAACTTGAATGAATGAGCAAAGCATTTTTGCTATGCTGGAACTAATGAAAATCTCATTTTTTTGAAATGCTCTTATGGCATGAGTCAATTCAAGATGAATTCTATCTTGCCTAATAATTCCGTCTACTTGAGCGCTAGCAATATCTTTAATCAAATCAGGATTCATTTCGCTGACAATAGCGATTAAGCCCATTTCAGGTGTTTTCGATTTTGTGAAAAGTAAAAGCTGAGACCAGATTTTTTCTCCTGGTGTGTCAGTTTCAAATATCAACAAATCTGGCCTGACACAGAAAGCTTGCTCGATCAGGCTTTCTCTCGAAACCGCCCTAATCGAGTGAATACGCGCCCCTAAATTCATCGGAATAAGCTGCTCTATTGGCAAACCGCTAAAGCGCTGACCCCATAAGATAGACTTTATCACTCTGGATTCGGTGAACAATTTCTGATAACCTCCTGAAGAATTTATATATTTGCTTGCTAGCTGAACCTTGATTCAGAATCTTTCAGGGAATTCATTTTGGAATATCCCTTTTTCAGATAATTTTTTATTCCACTTAAGTGAAAACCCTAAGCAATCCTTAGAAACAATTAATATGTTTAGTGGAGTTTTTGAAAAAGTTGATTGAGTAATGTTAAAGATCTAACTGGATAGTTGACTTGAATGGAAGCATGTCCAGTTTCTCCAATTTCTAAATGAATTGGTTGTTCTCCCCTCCTAAGGCAAAGCATTCTAGATACTAATCGAGTCTGTATCTCTTCTGGATGTCTATCTAATCCATGTC
>DUDU01000075.1 GCA_005110395.1 Candidatus Melainabacteria bacterium
ATACCGTTCGGTTTCAAGCGACAAGGGAATAAGAAAAGGGATTTATTCTCTCTATGAGGTTCAAATGACCTAAGGGGCTGGACAAATTCACCTTTTCTCTTCATCCTTAATATTCAGTTTACCCTTAACCGAATATCTATTTCTAAGATACTAGGGGCTGGGGGGGAGGGATCTTCAGTTTGAGCAAAAACTTTCAATACAGAAACACAAACATTTCTATTACTAGAAGAAGAAAGTAATAGATTTAAATATTTAGAAATGGATTTCCCAAATAGACATATAAAGGTTAAATTAAGTGAGATAAAATTCATAGATTCAAATGTTTAAAAAATTATAAATTTCATGAATACAATGCTTGAAACAATGCTTATGCAATCGATGAGCATGGAGCAGAAAATCGAGTTCAAGCAGGCTTTTGGTAAGAAGAAAAAAAGAAAAGAAATTGTTTTGCTTCTTTTCTTTACCAATTGTATTTTTCTTGCTGGTACGTATCGATATTATTTGCGCAAGCCTGTAAGCGGTACGGTTTATTTGTTAACTTTGGGGCTTTTTGGTATTGGTACACTTTGGGATCTCTTTACTATCTGGAAAGAAGTAGATATTGCCAATGATGAATTAGCACAAGAAATAGCATTTGCGGTTACTACTAATAATTCCATTCTCGTCAAAGATAAAAATCAATAAACGGATAATGAAAAACTTATTAACTCACCTTACGCAAGATAGAGAAGATTTTATTAACTGAAGCTTTAGGTAAGCATTTTGAGGTGGAATAATTTCCCTAGACCTGAACTTGCCAAATAAGCCTATTCACATTAAATCTTTTCACATCAAACTCATAGGCATAATATCTAGATTCAATCTTGAAGTGAGTTTAAGCTCAGAAATTACTCTCTCATAAATTATTTTGAGTGAATTCAAATCATTCATTTTCAGCATCAAATGCCAACGATACAATTTATTGATTTTTTCGATTGGGCAAGGAGCTGGCCCCAATAAATTCAAATCGGGAAATTCTTTTTTGAGAAAAGCACTCAATTGAAGAGCTTCAGACATTGCCTTCTCAGAGTTTTCATGCGCTAGCAAAAACCTAATCAATTTACGAAAAGGTGGATAATTATTTTCTCGACGGGAAATTATTTCACTCGCATAAAACCCCATATAATCATGTTCAGCTGCATATCGAATAATTGGATTTTCGGGCGTATAAGTCTGAAAAATTACTTTACCCTCTTTGTCATGACGCCCAGCTCTCCCAGCCGCTTGTGTGAGCAATTGAAAAGTTTTTTCCTGCGCCGTAAAATCGGGTAAATAGAGTCCTGCTTCTGAATTCATGACTCCAACTAGGGTTACGCGTGGTAAATCAATTCCCTTAGCTACTAACTGCGTTCCAACTAAAATCTGGCATTTGTCTTTGTCAGCTTTGCTGGTCAACAAGTCCCAAGTTTCTTGCACTCCTCCACGAGTTGAAGAAATATCTCGATCTAGACGAATTACTTCTGCTTCAGGGAAATTTTTTTTAACTTCCTGCTCTAGTTTTTGTGTTCCTAAGCCCGTTTGCTTTATTCTTGGGCTAGCGCAACTCGGGCATGAAGTTGGCAATGTTTGTTTGAAATCGCAGTGATGACAATGCAAGAGATTAGAAGTAGCATGAAAGATCATTGGAACTGAGCAATGATCGCAAAAAACCGCATATCCACAATCTCGGCAAAACACATAATTCGAATGACCACGCCGATTGAGTAATAAAATTACTTGTTCTTTATTCTCAATACATTTCTGAATAGAAGCTCTAAGAGTACGTGAGAAGATTGATTTGTTTCCATCATGCAATTCTTTGCGCATATCCACAATTTGAACCTTAGGCATAGCCTGATTCTGAAAGCGCTGATTGAGTCTAAGTAAAGAATTGTCATGCCGCTCATCAAAATCGGAATAGCTATGAACAGAAGGAGTAGCACTGCCAGAAATCAAAGCAGCTCCTTTAATTTCAGCCCTTTTTTTTGCAATTAACCGCGCATCATAAAAAGGCCTTGATCCGCTTTTATAGGAACCATCATGCTCTTCATCAATAATAATTAATCCCAAATTATTCAGTGGAGCGAAAACGGCTGATCGGGCGCCCAAGATAATTAGAGGTTTATTTTCTAGGCATTGCCTCCAAGCATGCATGCGCTGACCATCTGACAAATTGCTATGCCACAAAACGATTTCATGATTTGGAAAATTCGATTTGACTCTTTCAAGAAGCTGCACTGTAAGAGATATTTCGGGTACCAAGTAAATAACTTGTTTGCCTTTGCGCAATACTTCATTAGCAGCTGCAAAATAAATTTCGGTCTTTCCTGAGCCAGTTACGCCATGAATTAGAAAATCCTGAAATGATTCTTTCTTCAGAGCTTTTTCAATTTCCAAGAAAATTTCTTTTTGTTTTGCATTTAAGGGCTTGGTCAGCGGTAGGGGAGCAGTTGAAATTTCGGCACCCGTTCCATTAGCCTCACGCCCTAAGCAAAATGAAGCTTCACATTCTGTCTCATGAAAACTTGGAATAGCGCAACTTAGCAAAGAGGGTTGAGAATCTATTTCGACAACTAATTGATTCCTGAATGCCTTCGTGCTTTGGGACTTAGAATTTTTAAGCTTAGTATCTTTAGGCTTAGCGCTTGCAGCTTTTTTGAGTTCAATTCTTTTTTCAATAAAATTTTTACCAATTAGGCTCTGAATAAGCTTTTGAACATTAGGACTCGATAATTTTTTATTTGCATTCACACCTGGGTGAAAATTTTCAGAGGAAGTCTTTATTGAATTAAGCTTTTGTCTGATGTGTTTTAGCGATAAATTTCCATTTACAGAGTTTTTGAGCAGGTCGACGACAATCTTCTCCCAGTCAGACAAATCAAGATTTTTGCTAAATTCTACAAAAGCATTTTGATTGTTGCTCTCTTCCTTTACCTCACATTGAGATTTAATTTGAGTGGGTAAAAATACAAGATAAATCCTTTCTTCAAATGAACTTAATAAACCTACGGGTAAAACACCTTTGAGAGTAGTCAGCAAATCTGACAAATAAAAATTGCTAGTCCATTTCAATAAATCAAGGTATTCATCACTGAAAATGTTTTTGTGCAGGATTTCTCCAATTTCTTTTAATTGAAAATTGGGCTGCAGTCCACCTGAAGCTGATATGGGAATATCTTTGAGAGTAAAACCTTGAACGGTTAAATCCTTGGCTGAAATATTTTCTATTTTGCTTATCTTTGCCTGCGTTTGTGGATTTTCTTTGAGAAGTTCTTTTGCCTGTTGAAAATGCTTTTCAGACTTAGAATAAGCTTCTGGAAACGAAGCTTCCCATTTAGCATTCTGACTGACTTTCGACTCATGAGAATTTGCGTTTTCGGCTTTAATAAATGTCAAATCAGACAGCGAAAGCACAAAGCCTCTTTTGAAAGATGCACCAAATGGGACCCCAACTAGTGAACCAATTTCTACATGTCCTAATAAGCTCTTTGGAACAATATAATCAAAAACTTCTTTATCAGAATATTTATTGTTGAAATCTATTAAAACCTTGGCGATTTGAGCTGAAGCTTCTTTCATTCGCATTTACTAATTTCACTTCTTAAAACCTTTTCTTTAGCCCAAAATTATTTTGCTTAAAAGCTCATTAATTTATTTTATAAGACTTACAAATATCGCGTCAAAACCAAACAAAGTTATTAAAAAAGCCGATTAGTCAATTAATTCACTAGCTTTAAAGATTGAATGAACTTTGAGTTTACCTTCCTGCTCTAATAGCTCAGCACCAGAATCTTCTCTCAAGACTAAACAAATCAAATGATCTACTTTGCATCCGTGGCTCCTGAGGGCTTGCACAGCTCTCAGAGAAGAAGTGCCAGTCGTAATTACATCTTCTAGCGCGAGAATGCTATTGCCACTTTCAATTGGACCCTCAACTAATCTAGCTCTTCCATAGCCTTTTGATTCTTTGCGAACATAACCAGCTTTGAGAGGATGCCCAGCAAAATATGACAGCTGAGATACTCCGCTAACAATTGGATCAGCACCGCTAGAAGGACCAGCAATGCCATCGATTTCATTTAAGATTGGTTGAATAATAGACCAAATAAGATGAGATATAACGGCAATACCTTCAGCGGATAATGTTGTGAGGCGAGTGTCGAGATAATAATTGCTTTTCTGGCCTGAAGCTAAAACAAAATCACCTAAAAAAACAGATTGCTTCTTCAAAAGCCTTTTCAACTCTTCTCTATAATCCTCAAAAGCAGCTTGAGAAATGTCGGGCTTTAATATCCCTTGAAAGGAGGATTTGCTTTGATGAATCAATCTATTCTATTGCCTAGCTATGTGAAATTAGAACTAAACAGACTTAAACAATCAAAAAATTATTTGTCAGTCTTTGGAGCAACTTCTTTTTGTTTTTTTGCAATTGAATTTACTCTCTCAGAAGGAATTGCACCAACTTTAAACCAATGATCAAAGCGATCGAGCTTGATAGAGACTAAATCTTTAAGCGGGTCAAACCAGCCTAAATCTTCGATGCAACGGCCATCTCTTTTTTCTCTGGAGTCAATTACAACTATTCTATAAAAAGGACTTTTTTTGCGTCCAGCTCTTTTCAGGCGTATCTTTGTGCTCATTTATCTTTTGTCTTTAATATTAACGAATGGAATTTATTAATTTAGTAAGGAAATTATATAACAATGAAATTCCATATTTCCTTGCAAGCATCTTAGTTTATCAAAAACATCATTTTATGTTTACCTGTTTTTAGCTTTTCCTTCAGAAATTGTGAAATTGACCTAGATTTGTTTCACAGATAATTTGTGTCTTTCACAAAAATTCGTTAAATGTAAGCTGAAGAATTTCAGAAATTATTGAGGATTTCTTTTTTCTTTCACCCAGCCCTTTTTTACCGTTTGTTGATTTCGACTAATAATTAAGCTATTCTCATCTTTCACATTGTCAGTCACCACACTTCCAGCCGCAACCATACAACCATCAGCTATTTCAAGAGGCGCAACCAAAACGCTATTGCTGCCAACTTTGACTTCATTGCCAATTTTAGTTTGTCCTTTTTCTCCGGTAATGGCATTGAAATTGGCGGTAATTGTACCTGCCCCAATATTTACATCTTCTCCCAGAAAGGCATCTCCGATATAGCTCAGGTGAGGTACCTTTGCATTGGATGAAATAAGACTGTTTTTGATTTCCACAAAGTCACCGACTGAGGAATTATCCTCAAGCTTTGTTCCAGGTCGCAAATTTGCAAAAGGTCCCACTGAGCAACTAGAGCCTATTTCAACCTGAACAATATGGGAATATTTGATTGATGAATCAGAACCAATTGTCGAATCTTCAATATAACTATTTAAGCCTATGGAAGAGCTGTTTCCTACAATTACATTTTTGAGATAAACATTAGGCCCAATTTGATTGCCTTCTCCTAGCCTGCAAGACCCACTAAGAATACAATTTGGCATAATCACGGTATCTTGGCCAATTGTAGTTTCGGGTGAGACTATTTGTGATTCAGGGTGGAGAAACAAGACCCCCTTGGTTTGCAATTCCTTAACTTTGCGCATGCTGAGAATTTTTTGGCATTCACTAAAATCGGCTTTGGTATTTATCCCCAAAATCTCATCTGGATCTTGGCATTGATAGGCAATTGTGCTTAATTTTTCTTTTTGTGCCCACTCAATAATATCAGTCAAATAATATTCACCTTGTTTGTTATTGGTTTGCAGACTATTTAAGCCTTGTTTCAGCGCATTTAAATTCATATTAAAGAAATAAACACCTGCATTAATTTCCTTGATTTGCTTTTCTTCCTCTGAGGCATCTTTTTCTTCGATAATGGCGATTATTTCATTTCCATCTCTTTTGACTCTGCCATAGCCAAACGGTTGATTCAATGAAGCCGTTAAAACGCCAATTTGTGCTTTATGCAATAAAGTATGTTGAATCAGGCTTTCTAGGGTCTTGGATCTCAATAGGGGCGTATCTATGCAGCTAACCAAAATCCCTTCAATTGAGTTTTCTTTATCATTGTCAAAATTAGAAATTCCTGTCAGCAAAGCATGTCCAGTACCTAATTGTTCTTTTTGTTCAATATAAGTTTCTCCATGAGTCAGGTTAGCGGCAATTAAAGGAAGTTGATGACCAAGTACTAATTGAATTTGTTTGGATTGGAGCGCATGCATGGTAGTCAGCACTCTTTCTAAGACAGTTTTTCCCAATAAATCGTGTAGGGCTTTGTGTTTGCTTGATTTAAATCTGGTACTTTTGCCTGCGGCTAGAAGAATGATTTTCACAATTATATTATTTGATCTTATATTGCTTAAGTAACTGTTTATTTACTTGTTCTTACTGATTTTACTCTACAAATTACAACTACTAGCAAGGTTATCCCTGTGGGAATTCGGACTAAAAATTTCAGTATTCCCTTTTCATGAGTCAAAGAAACTGTAAGACGGGCAAATATACGTTAATCACATTAGCCAGGGGTATAGAAATACATGGCATACACAATTCAATTAAGTCCACAATCAAGTTTGATGGGTTGGGTTTATCTCAATAACAAAAGCCTTTCACAATTCTTGCAGAAATACACGCTTCCTCCTCTTAACGCGCTTCTCACGCAAGACACAAATACACCTACAATAAATACTGCAAATCAATCAGAGAAATTCAAGCCACCGACTATTCCATATAGTCAAGTTATTCAGAAACCATTTTATTCTGGTTCTAATACTCTGAGTAATACTTCCAATGCTGTTAGTCAACCACAAACTTCTTCCCAAATTCAGAATAAGCCACAAAATCAAACAGCTTCAAATGATTCTTCTCAAGATTCTTTTTCTAGTATATCTTTGGGAAGCAAAATACAATCAAGCCAAAGTTCAAATCCAAGTTCAAATCCAAGTTCAAATCCAAGTTCAAATCCAAGTCAGACCTCAAGCAAAACTAAGGCAGCAGATCCAATACTTAATTCCACATCAATTAATTATGCAGCTCTTTCTCCCGGAGAAGCCTATACTCAAGCAGCAAAGCTAGACAATAATGAGTATTTAATTACAAGTCGAGAACAATCAGTTGCAACGGCCATACTCAATTCAGGAGTATATAAAGAAACTCCAATAATTGGAAATAATATTGTTTTTCTATCTAATCCAAATGCACCAGCTCCTAATGAAGCTAAAGCTCTGCGAGAATTTCAGGCTATGGCGAATATGCCTAATTTCAGTAAGTTATTTAATGATTTGAAAAATAATACTGGTGAAAAGCTTATTGTAATGATTGCAAACTATGGGCCTGGATATGCGGCTGGTAATACTACGCTTACTGATAATAATGGACAGAAAATTAATGTTTTAACGCTAGATCCTAATTTTATTGATTATGATAATAATGATCCAAGTAAAAGAAGTACTTTAGCTGCGCTATCAAATGAGCTTCATGAAATTGATTCAAGAATACAAGAAAGAAAACAAGGTTTAAGCTATGTAGCAACTAGACCATTTTAAGAATCAACATTGGGAGTTGACCAATTAATGGAAGATTTTATTTATAGCTTTGCGCAAAACAATAATATAAATTTTGGAGATCTATCTGCATATGACAGAAGCCGCATATTATCTGTTTTGCAGTCTTGGACACCAGAATTATTTGTGAGTAATTTACAAAAAGATCTAGATTGGGCAAATAACAGTGGTAGTTATGCAAGATTTGGAAATATAACTGACTTAAATACAGCCAAAGCTGGTGCACAAGAATTGAACAAGAAACTTGATTATCTTCTTGGCACTAATCGTAAAGTAACTTTTGTTGTTAAAGCTTCAGGTAATGGATATGTGTTTGAGCCACAAGTAATATAAATCCAATTTAAATCAACTGAAAATAGTTTTTAAACGGTTCATGCATGTAATGGTAAGTAATAAAATAGCTAAGCCGAAAATGATTTCCAGATAGTTTTGTATTAAAGGAAAAAAGTATAAAAGCAAACTCAATAATCCGACAAAAAATGCACGGTCACTTTTGCCCATAGGCCCCTGATATGAACGAATACTAACCATTGATTTGCAAAGAATACCGCAAAACTCAGTCAGGGCTGCAAGAAAAACAAATAAGAAAATCAATAGCATTAATAAAGATTTGTTGAAAAGAAATAATAATGGCAAATATATAAAAGTATCTGAGAGTACATCACCAAGCTCATTTAGAATTTCTCCGAGCTTAGAAGAAAGATTGTAGTTTCGAGCCATCATTCCATCTAAAGCATTAAGAGCCATTCTAAGGAACAAAACAATTGGTATTAAAAATAATATTTCTTTTTGATTTCTGAAACAATACAAACACAAACCACAAATCAAAGAAAGCAATAATGACAAAAATGTAATTTGGTTTGGAGTAATTTTCAGCTTGTATAAGAGTTCTAAGATCGGAGATAAAAGCTCTTGAAATTTGGGTTTTAAATCGTAAACAGATGGCATATATTTATTTTGATTTTTTAGAATATTTGACAATCTATCATGAGTTAGATCGATAAAAGAAAATACGAAAAGCTTGGAATCAAAAGGAGAAAATATTGTTTTAATATTCATTTTCTGCTGGACTGGATCCTTTAACTGGAACAGCGAGTCTTAATAGGAAAACTTACAATTTAAAAGATAATTCGGCATAAGGGAAAAAATGGCAAAGTTTGCACCAGTTAGAGACAAGATGTTTGTAGCTTTTACTAATGATCGAAAAGAAGCCCCACTTGCACTCAATAAACTTATACAATTTAGTTTTATACAGGAATAGTTTTAATTAATATAAGTCGGTTCTTGAAGCCAAAATAAACTTGGATTTTGCATGTCACCTATTTTGCATATTCTAGTATTCGGCAAAATTTGTTTAAGTATATTTTGATCTTCGTTATCTAGGTTTTGTCCAACACTTCCAATTCTGCCCCTCAGTCGACCTAATGAATGAGGTAAATCTTCTAATTTCTCTACTGTTTTCAACCAAATAAGTCCATTCCCAATACTATATTCAAATTCTTTGTCAGAAGAAAAAACAACACTATTCCCATATACTCGGTAATCGTTTGATAAGCATATATCCTCGATGAAAGTTTGTTTTTGATATGCTTCTTCTGGAGATAAATGTAAACCACTCGAATCAATCATATTTGCTAATTCAAACGCAAATTCATCTAATTCTGTGTACTTGATTTTTTCGGTGAGGATATAAATAACTTGAGGTGAAAGGCATCCTTGCTGCTTGAAAGCCTTTATGTCTTGGATTATTTGAGGAATTACTTTTTTATCTAAAGTACAAATAATAAAACTAGCTTTATGACCAAAACCTAAAATGTTTTTTTTATTGCCGATAAGCTTCATCTGATCAATAGTTTCATCGCTTCCATGCACAATAATGCAATCAGCCTTGTCAATCATCAATTGAGTCATATTTTCATCTTCTCGTGACCAATGAATGAATTTAATACAATCTTGAAGTGATGATGGTATTAAACTTTGAAAATAGTCATAAAAGACGATCGGGTAATTCTCTGGTATTCGACAAATAATCGGTGTCTTGAGCAGCAAAGAATAAAGAATCTCAGGAAAAGGAGTAATCGGAATAGTACTCGCTCCGCAAAATAAATTTAGTTTTGAATCTTTTGGATAATGAGATTTTTCAATTAGAATTTTTTGTAGGCTAATTAAATCCTCAAATGAAAGTTGTGAATAAGTCTCAAAACTTTGTTTCAATAAATCAAAATTCAGTTCGAGATATTCATTACAAATAACAGTTAAATCTTCATTCTGAAACCAATTTTGCCAAAGCTCATAAATCAGTTCAAGCAATTGGGAATTAGATAAGTTTTGCAAAAAATCTTTTGGCATATATAAAAAACCAACACATTCTTCAGCGGTTAGATTTGTACAGTTTCATAATGCCGAAAGAACTATCTCAATCTTGAAAGTTCAGTAAAGTTCCAACCACTTATTCAAAAGCTTTCAAAACCAAACTGGTATTGTGTCCACCAAAACCCAATGAATTCACCATTGCATATTGAACATGTTTGCCTTCTCGAGCCGTATTTGGTACATAATCCAAATCACAAGCTGGATCAGGATTATTGTAATTTATGGTCGGAGCTACAATTTTGGTTTGCAGAGTTTTGACGGTAGCTACGACACCCATAGGGCCAGCGGCACCAATCATATGCCCTGTCATGGATTTAGTACTGCTCACCCACAATTTATAAGCATGGTCTCCAAAAGCTCTCTTTACGGCTTTAGTCTCTCTTTCATCATTAAGTGGAGTGGAAGTGCCATGTGCATGAATATAACTAATATCTTCCAAATTCAATTCACTTCTAATTACTGCTTCTTTCATTGCTCTAGCAGCACCTTCTCCGGTTTCGTGAGGCGCAGTAATGTGATATGCGTCGCAGGTACCAGCCCCTCCAACTATTTCGGCATAAATTGGAGCTCCTCTTTTCTTAGCGCTTTCTAACTCTTCCAAGACAAACATTGCTGAACCTTCAGACATAATAAATCCATCACGGTCAGCTGAAAACGGACAACAAGCTTGTTCAGCTGGGACATTTCGACGAGATAAAGCTCTCATATTATAAAAAGACGTAACTGCAAGCGGCATCAAGCAAGCCTCGGCACCACCCGACACAATTGCATCTGACAACCCAAATTTGATATTGTAGAAAGCATCCATCATGGCATCTAGACCACTGGCACATGCAGTAGATTCATTTTTTGCTTGTCCTTTTAAGCCGAACTCAATTCCAACCTGACCAGCTGGAGCATTGGGCATAAGACGAATAATCGAACGAACGCCAACCTTTTTAGGTCCTAAATTAATTAGTTTGTAAATATCATCACTGGTTGTTGTAATACCACCAATGCCAGTTCCTACAAAAACCCCAACTCGTTCAGGATTGACTTTACCTTCTTTAATTGCTTGGCTAAGCCCAGAATCCTCAATTGCGCCCTTGGAAGCAGCTACACAAAAAAGAGAAACTCGATCCATGTCTTTGAACATTGAGTCAGCTCTTTCAGTCGGAAAATAATCAGCAATCGAAAAGTTTTTCACCTCGCCAGCTATTTTTGCATCCATATTAAACTCAGCTGGAATGAAAAGTTCAATATTACTGATACCACTTACACCATTACTAAGGTTTGACCATATTTCGTCAATTTTGGTGCCTACTGGAGAAATGGCTCCCATTCCAGTAATTACAACTCTTCTTTCCATTGATTATATAAATTACTTTAGGTTTATGTTTTACGTACTGTGCGATTGCTGAGATTATTGAGTCACAAACTCAGGGTTAATAGCTTTGCTTAAATCTCAATTTCGAATTTCAAAGTTTTTATATTTTAGCTAACCTTGCAGGCCTTCAGGAAAAAATAATTCTAATTCTCTTTTTGAGCTCTCAGGACTATCAGAAGCATGAATTATATTTTCAGCAATACTAATAGCAAAATCGCCTCTAATTGTTCCGGGTGCGGCTTTTACTGGATCAGTTGCTCCAACAACTTTGCGAGTAATTTCAATAATAGAATTTCCTTCCCAGGCCATGGCAACAATTGGTCCAGAGATTATATAGTCAACTAAACCGTCAAAAAAAGGTTTTCCTTTGTGTTCACCATAATGCTTTTCGGCGAGTTCACGAGTCACCGTCATAAGCTTGAGGCCTTTTAGATCAAAGTTGAGATTTTCAAATTTCTCAATTACTTTGTTGACTAATTTTCTTTTTGTTCCATCTGGTTTGATTGCAACAAATGTTCTTTCTATTTTGGATTTTTCTTCGCTCATAATTTTTAAATTAACAATTGACTTTAGATATTTTTCTGTATTGCAAAGCTAACTCAATTTTAGGAAATTTTATTGAATCAGTTTTAAGTTCTTTATTTTATTGCTTTCGAGATTCATTTGACGATAATTATGAAATCTTGAAAGATTATTTAACAAAATCAAGCCCTTGAATAGATTTCTAAAACTCTCCGAATTCTATCAAACACTGAAGTTGAAATAATGATTCAGCGTTTTTAGCGATAATTACACAATATTAATTTCAAAGTATTAAATTTCAAAGCATTAAATTTCAAAGCATTAATTCAATTTCCAACCATCCAAGATGAAAGTCTCATATCTAATCAATCACTTCCTAATTCACAAAAAAAAGCTTTTGCTAATTGTCTTGGACTTTTTATTTCTTTTGTCTAGCATATTCATTTCACATCGCATTCTTGAATATCCAAAATTCGGAATAATTCCCTCTGCTGATTTTGATACGTGGATTTGGTTTATAGGTTTTGCATTTGTTTTGCAATTTGTGATTTTTTATATTGCAAATCTTTATTTGATTCCTAATACTCATACTGAGCTCTTAGAGCAAAAGACATTAATACTTGGTCTTTCACTTGCTGTAATTTTTGCTGGAACTGCAGTTTTTTGTTATTGGACAAAATTTCCACTTGGCCGAGATGTAATACTTCTGAGCTTGCTTTTGAGTTGGTTGGGCTTGCTAGCAGAAAGACTTTCTATCTTGCAGGTTTTTTCACCCAAACACTTTGCCCTTGTCAAGCTTATCAACTGCGCATTTCTAAGTAAAAGTCAGTTGGCAGAAGAATTAATCAAACAAAATTCATTTCAAAATAAATATAAAGCTATTTTTCTTTCAGTTAATTCTGTCACTGAGTTAGAGAGTTTAATCAAAGACCAAGGAATAAGAATAATTGTCATTGATGCTAGCTCAGATCTCAAATCTCAAAATCAATTGCTGATCAATTGTTTGACGAAATTAAAATTTGAAGGCATTCAGGTTATAGCTCTAGAAAACTTCTTTGAAAAAATCACCTCTAGAATACCTTTGCTTCATATTCCGGGAAATTGGTTTTTGAATTCGCAAGTTTTTAATGAAATCAGTAATCAAGCCATCTTGAGAAGCAAAAGGCTTTTTGATATTGTGCTTACGCTTATCTTGAGCCCTCTTGCATTACTTCTGATTTTTGTTAGCGCACTTATTATTAGGATTACCTCCAAAGGAGCTGCTCTTTACAAACAGTCTCGGGTTGGGCAAGGCGGAAAATTATTTGATGTTTTTAAATTGCGCTCAATGTATGTGGATGCAGAAAAAGATGGCATTCAATGGACTCAGGAAAATGATACGCGCATTACTCCATTTGGCAAAATCATTCGCGCTACCAGAATAGATGAGCTTCCTCAGCTTTGGAATATTTTGCAAGGAGATATGAGTTTCATTGGGCCTAGACCAGAAAGACCAGAATTTGTTGAAAAGCTCAAAGAAGATATTCCATATTATGATTTACGACATTCTATTAGGCCTGGGCTGACTGGATGGGCACAGATAAATGAGCCATTAGCAACCCCTTCAGACGCTCTGGAAAAGCTTGAATATGATCTATTTTACATTCGCAATTTATCTCTGTGGCTGGAAGCCGATATTATCCTCAAAACAATTAGAGTAGTTTTAATGCGTCAAGGTAGATAGCTCTTTCACAATGATGATATAAATCAAAATGTTATTGTGGCTAGAATTAAGTTATTTCAAGAATAGTGAAATTACAAAGGGAAATCATGTCTAAGGAAATTGATCTGGCAGGTCTATGGGAAGGTGAATTAAGCGGAGATGATCAGGGTAAAGCTTGGTTGAACTTATACTGTGATGAACAAGAAAGTAATGAAGAAATTAGGAGTTATAAAGGCTCTGCACTTTTTCGCTCAAAACCAAATAATGTAGCTCTTTATTACGATGTTGAAATAATAGTTGAAAATGCAACAAATCAAATAAGCACTAGCAATCTATACAACATTCATTTCTCCGCCTACAAATCAATACAGGATTTTAGTGAGACTCGGATTACACAAAAACCTTATAAAGGCAAAATGTGTGATCTTTCTTTCAGAGAAGATAAATTGTCTGGAAAGTGGCAAGCAATAGGAGGAGGTGAGGCTGGAGAATGGGAAACAAACGGTAATTTATCCTTTTCTAGGTGCTCAAGAGAAGATATTTTCAAAACGATTCAACCTAAGAAAATTTCATCTCATGATTTAATAAAGGAATTGAACACTATTTATCCGAATGGGTTCTATCAGAGCGTAATATTTAGAGGACAATCTTCGACAAAATGGAAGCTAAAGACTTCTTTTCATAGAACCAAAAAGGCAAAAGAACTTGATGCTCTCAAAACTTTTATGTTGGATTATCTGCCAGAATTGGCAAATAGTATCAATTCAGAATCAAAAAATTCTTTGCAACTTCAGAGAGGCTGGTTCAAAGAGATTCATTCCATAACAAAAACTGAGTATTTGATTTGTTCTATCTTAAGTATTGCTCAACACCATGGCCATCCAACGCCTTTACTAGACTGGACTTATTCTCCTCATGTAGCAACTTTCTTTGCAAATCAAACATCTCAATCAAATATAAGCACCGCACGAATATTTGCCTTAAATAAAAAATGTTTAGATAAACTAGAAAAAAGAGGTAATTTTGTTTTTGATGAAAATTTTGCAAATTTAATTACTATCCCAGCCATTCATTCTTCAGACAATCCAAGAAGTGTTCCACAACAATCACTTTTCACATTTTCTACAATCGGAGAAATTGAAAGCTATTTAGAGCTTCTTGATTATCTTACTCTTAGTGGAGAGATTCCAAATCAACATGAATTTGCCCAACCACAAAGACTTCTTCATCGTTTTGATATAGATTTTTCTGAAAGTTTCCTTACGGAGCTAGACACTATGGGTATCAATTTTGCTTCCTTATTTCCTGGATTAGAGGGTATTTGTAAATCACTTAAACAAAGACATTTTTCCTGAAATAAAAACACTAATGCTTCAAAACAACTATCTAGCTAGCTTTGCCAATAAATAGAAACTAAGAATATCAACCAATTTGGCGTTTAAAGACTCTCACGCTAATTCCAAAAATAATAATCCCCTCAACTAAAAGAGCCGTGAGAGGTATCCAGAGATGATGAATCTCGGCGCCTCGGAGAATAATACCTCTCGATATACTCACAAAATGGGTAACCGGTAAGGCATATCCAATACATTTGAAAATAAGCGGCATTGAATCAAATGGAAAAACATAACCCGACAAGAAAATTGAAGGCAAAAGTGACATTTGTGTAAGTTGCGCAGCTTGAGCTTGATTCTCGGCTACAGATGAAATGATAAGGCTAATTCCTAATGCTGAAAACATGAAAATCAAAACTGCAATTTCCAGAACTAATAGGTTGCCTTTTACTGGAATTCCAAAGGCCACATACATAAAAAGTAAACTTAAATTGAAATCAAAAAAACCAAGTCCAATATAAGGAATGATTTTTCCAGCCATTAAACCTAACGGACTCAGAGGAGTTACTAGCAATTGCTCCATTGTGCCTCTCTCTTTTTCTTTAACTATAGAAAGACAGCAAAGAAAAGTTGTAACCAAAAAAACAATAATCCCCAAAAGTGCTGGAACAATGAAAAAGGGAGTTTTGAGATTTGGATTAAATAAAAATCTTGAACGAACATCTATGAGGTTAAATCCCCCTTTTGTAAAACTTCCTTGTTTTTTCTTTTCTAGAATCTCTGTAGACAAGTTCACTCCAAGCTGTTGAATGGCAGCTGCTGCTTGATTAGCTACTGTAGAATCAGAGCCATCGATAAGTGCTTGAATTGAGACAACTTGCCCAGCATTTAATTTGCGTCCATAGTCTGGAGGAATAACAATAGCTACTTGAGCTTTGCCTGAGACTAAGGCATCAGATAGTTCATTACGAGAAATTGCAAATTTTTTAATTTTGAAAAAAGTAGTTGCTTCTAATTTTTCTACAAACGCAGCGGAGGAGCTTGATAAGCTTTGATCGAATATATAAGTTCTGATATTGCGAACTTCATTATTTATGGCAAATCCAAAAATAATCAACTGAAAAAGCGGAATAATAATTGCAATTCGGAGCGTAGATGGATCATTAAGAATATGAATCCATTCCTTCAAAAGAACTGGTTTTACTTCATGTTGCCAAAAAGCTTTTAATCGATTGTCCTTTTCATTAAATTTATCTTTATCCTGGATTTCCCATTCAGAGGCATTTTGCATTATTCACACAAATTATTTCTATTTATTTTTTATCTAAGACTTTAACTGCTCAGGCTCAAACCTCTTTCGCTTTCAAGTTTTTCTACCGACTCTTCGATAAGCATCATAATTGCATTCACATTTGGCTTACTTTTTTTTCTTCTTTCTCTTTTTCTCTTCCGCTTTTCATTTGGATCAACTGGTTCTTTGCTTGCATTTTTTTCATATTCTTCTTGAATCGCATCAAAAACCGCTTTTTCATCTTCAGCCGATAAATTGAATTTTTTACCAAGCAATTGTTTGAGGCAAGAGTAAGTACAAAAAGCCAAAGCTTGCTTACTATCAGGAGGTACTTTATATTCGGTGATTAGTTTTTCAACTTGTGGGTCGCTAAGAGACTTTTCCAATAAAGAGCTTAATTTGCCAACTAACTTATTTGGCGCAAGTTCAAAAAGCCCTCCCCAATTATTTGAAGATGGAACTGCAGCTTTCTTTCCTTCTTTAGATTCGGTTTGCTTGGCTTTTTCAGTTGGCTTACCAAGAGGATTTAAAGGCCCAAAACCTGGTAAACCTAATTTACTTGGATCCATTCATTTAGCTCCATTCATTCAACGCAATGAGCAACTTGAACTCAGTATATAACCAACCTAAAGGAATTGGATATAGCTGAGTTGAATTTTGCATGATTAGCATTTGTAATAGTCAAAGTTTTACTCAAAATAATTTATTTCATTTTCCTTATCAATTGAATAGATACTGGAATTATTAATTCGGCTATTTCTATTAGAGAAACCATTATTAGTTCCGGCACTTGCATAATTGATTGGCATCATCGATCCAGCTTCTAATGAATAGCTAGACTGCTGGCTACCAGGAACAATGAATTTCCCAGAAGCTTTTATGAATTTCTCAGTTTCATCTTCAAGAGAGCTCTCCCCTCCAATCGGCAAAATTGTCTTGCCAGAAGCTTTTATGTAATTTTCAGCAAAAGGCAAAGATTCATTTGTGGAGTTTCCATAAAGAATATAAGCACCCGAAGTTTTGACAAAAATTCCACCTTGAGAAGATGGAGCAAGATTGGAAGAAGTTTTTATTGCAACTCCAATTGGGGTAGTATCGATAAGTGCTTGTCCGATGAATTGACCAAGTGCAATACCCTTATTTGAAGAATCATCAATATTTAGCAATGGATAAAGTGCAAAGCCATTATCTTGAACTAAGAAATTCCACAAGTCACGAGTAAAAAACTGAACGCCCAATTGAGCGGCTTTGTCATTTACCAAACCATTTGGAGCTTTGAGACCGATTGGAATTTGATTAGCTCTGTCGCCAACTCTGTCACCTTCTACATATAAATAATTTCCAGCTGTTAGTTTGGGGAATTGATTACGACTCAAACCCTTCACATTTCCATCAGATGTAATATACATATCTGCCAAAGCAGTTAGTGAACGATCAAAGAGATTGATGTCGCCATTATTGGTAGTAGTCAAATAAATATTTCCACCAAGTTGATCACCCAAAACATTGAGATTACCTGAAGTAGTGACATCTAGTGAACCAGTTCCGACATTTGAAGCAAGTAAATCTAGACCGTTTAAATCATTTAGCTCAATATAACCGCTGTTAGATGTGGTTTCAAAAGAATTAACATCATTGTTTGTGCCGATTAAGGATGCATCATTATCAGAAGTTATAACCGTAAGTTGATCGCCTATGATTGAACTATCAGCACTTTCGGTTATATCGGAATTGTTGCCCATTGAGCGAATTCGGATATCATCGCCAGCTGATACATTGGTAGAATTTTGGAAAACAATACCTGAGGAATCTCCATTGGTGAGGAATCTCATATCATCACCAGAGACAAAATCAGATGAATCACCGAGAATAGCAGAAGCATCACCTGTTGTGCGAATCCTGAGATCGTCTCCAGCCAACATGGTTGAATCCACAATATTCAAAACGCCCGATCCATCACCGTTTGTCCTGATTCGCAAATCATTGCCAGCAATTGTATTTGCTCCATTAATATTCACAAAACCAGAGAAGTCACCCAAAGAGCCAATATTAATATTTTGAACTGCCAGAATATTTCCTGCATCATTCGTGATAGCCGAAAAATCACCAGTAGTATCAAAGTTTGCATCTCTTCCAGCAATCA
Organism: Candidatus Melainabacteria bacterium; assembly: GCA_005110395.1. GTDB lineage: Bacteria > Cyanobacteriota > Vampirovibrionia > Caenarcaniphilales > Caenarcanaceae > LMEP-10873. The sequence goes on from DUDU01000075.1 coordinate 18,294, forward strand.
CATTTCCACCGTCAACGGTGATACTTGAATTATCGCCAAAAGTTGTGGCAAATGTATCTCTTAGAGCACCAACTGTTCCACCAATTGTGATTTCTGAATCATTAGAGATAGTAGTTAAATAAGCATCTCTACCTGCACCAATAATTCCATCGACTGTAATATCTGCATCATTTCCAACTGTTAGTCCAAATACATCATTGACTGCAAGCACAGTTCCAGCAACAGAAATATTAGAATCATTTCCTACAGTAACTAAAAATGCATTGTTGCCAGCACCAACTAATCCATCAACTGTAATATCTGAACTATCACCATTTGTAATAAGAGCCACATTATTGTTTATAGCAATGACACTACCTGTGCTGCTTACTAAAATATCTGCATCTATGCCATTGGTTGTGAGAATAGCATTATTGTTTGCACTAACTAATCCATCAACGGTTATGCCTGAATTATTGGAATTGGTAGTTAGATTTGCATTATTCAAAGCAATTACATTGCCAGTTGTGCTTACAAAGATGTCAGCATCTAGCCCATTGGTTATGAGATTGGAATTATTGCCTGCACCAACAATTCCATTCACAATAATGTCGGAATTATCTAATACTGTATTCAAGTTCACATTATTTGCAGCAGATACTGATGTAATAACTGTTAAATCACCTGATAAGGTAGTTGCACCGTCAAGATTGTAATTACCAACTGTTGCTTCATTATTCACAAGATGAATTGGGTAACCACTGAGTGGAGCTGCAAAAAGTGAGATTTGAGTAGCGAGAACTACATCATCAACATCTTGAATATCAACTCTTTCAGCAGAAGCGGATAAATTATTTGCATCAATTTGAAGAGGATTTGCTTCGGTACCAATTCTTCCATTTTCGGCTTCAAGAATTACATTTGATCCAGCAATAAAACCAGAAGCATTATTAGTAATATTTCCATCCTCAAGAGCGACTAGATTGACTGTATTTCCTGCTGCAACATTACCAACAACTCTTATACCTGAATTTGCATTTCCATTCAGATCAGCTGAGGTTTGAGTATCTGAAACTACAACAAGATTATTGGTTGCGCTGGAAGCACCTAAACGAACTCCATCAACATCATAATAACGAGCACTACCACTACCACCAGTTGCATTTAAAGTAACTGTATCAAAATCATTTTGTGGATTCAATCCAAGCAAAGCATTTGGTAAATCAATATTGCCATTTACTGTAATTGCATTGAGATTATCTCCGACCAATGAGCTACCAATTGATTGTGTAATATCTCCACGACCTGCTGTCAGGTTAACATCTCCATTAATTGCTTCTACAGAGCCGCTGACATTAATACCTCTATTTGTACCTTGAGCTATAAGACTGAATGTATTGGATCCGATACTAGTACTTCTATTATTATCAATGCTTACACCACTTGCATCAGAAGTCACATTAAGTGAACCACTACCAACATTTGCATTAGTAATATTTATACCGTCTGAATCAAAGAAAGTAATATTAGAATTTGGAGTCAAAGAGCTGGTGGAAACCGAAAGATTATTAATGTCATTTGAAACATTATTGAGATTGAAAGTAGCATCATTAGTTTGAATCGAAAGGTTTCTGGCTTTGATTGCTCCAATCGCTCCTGACTGATCCACAGAACCACTATCAACAATTAAATTCAAATCACCGATTGAGCCTGTATTGTCAAGGTCAAGATTTGCATTCAAGAGGGAAAAGCCATCGCTATCTGCAAAGTTAACATTTCCGCTGTTAGTGCTCACTGAGAATCTTCTAACGTCGTTTGCAGTATTTGAAAGTGTGATATTACCCGAGGCTGTTCTGGCGTTCAGTGTTCTTATATTTGTAACTGCACCAGTTTGAGTAATCCCTCCAGAGCCACCAGCACGTAGAGTCAAGTTGCCCGCTGTGCCTACACCATCAGCATTCAAATCCGCAGCATTTACATTAAAGCCATTAGTATCACGGTAGTTTATGTTTCCGCCGTTAGAGGTTGCATTTAAGCTATTAATATTGTTTCCTGCGTTATTTAAAGTGGCATTTCCAGTGGAACTTATTAAGGTTAAGTTATCCGCACCAGTTATGTCGCCTGTTTGGGTGATGTTCCCGCTTCCACCCGCTTCTAGAGAGAGATTACCTAGGGTTGCATTTCCATCCACATTTAAATTAGCTGAGACAAGGTCAAAACCGTTTGCATCTCTGTATGTGACAGTACCACTATTACTGGAGGCAGTTAAGTTTGTAATATCGTTGCTAGTATTGCTGATTGTCGTTGAGCCTGACTGCGTACTTACAATCAAGTTAGTAGCAATAATTCCGCCAACAGGCTGCGTAATTGAAGAAATTGGAATAGCGGCTGAGTCGAGCGCGGTGAAGGTTAAATTACCAGCATTAATATTGCCGTTTAAAGCTAAATCATTCTCGGCACCGAGCGGGTTGCCATTTGTATTTGCGCCAGTAGTGTTACTTGTGACTGAGAGAGCTCCTCCAGCACCAACATTTGAATCTAAAACTTGTAAGCCGTCAGTGTCAGAGATTGAAACATTAAGGTTAGTTCCATTGGCGGCGACTGTTGCAAAGTCAACATTTGTTAAGGTTGCACTGCTGCCCAAAGACAAGCCAGAACCGCTCAAAGCACCCGAATTAGCAATAGTTGTTTCAGTGCCAGGCCCGGCTGGATCTAGGTTGTTAGAGATAAGCGCGGCATTTTGAGAAAGGTTTAAATGGCCAGAGCCCAAGTTGCTAGCCCCTACCACAAAACCATCACGGTCTGTGTAATTGACTGAGGAAATTGTGCCGGTTCCATCGCTATTGAAAGCCACTTGGTAAAAGTCAGCATCAGCAATATTTGCCGAAACGCCGCTACCATCTAGGTTAAGATTAAGGTTTGTTCCTTGCAAGGTTCCTGAGCTTTGGCTGATATTGCCAGTTGTGGCGTTTAAACTAACAGTCTGCCCGGAGACATTACCGCTTAGTGAGAGGTCTGTGCCAGCCGTCGCATCTAAGGTTCCACTTGCCGAAACATTAGCCAAGTTAAGAGCATTGGCATCCACAACGGTAACATTGCTTCCCTGTGCATAGACTGTTCCAACAAAGTCATTAGCGGCAGTATCTAAAACAATTGAATTACCGTTGCTATTTAGAGTAGTAGTTCCCGTAACATTTATCGCTCCGCTGTCTGTAATTGCTCCACTTGAAGTGACGGCCAAGTTTCCACCGACGCTGAATTCAATAGTATTTGAACCTAAAAGGGTGTTCAACTGGTTGCTTATGTTAGGCGTGGCGGCGGTAAAAGAACCCAAATTAATAGAATCAGCGTCGGTATAAGAAACATCGCCCGTATTAATAGCGGTTAAATTAGTGAAATTGTTTCCGGCATTATTAAGCGTAATACTTCCCACAGCGCCCGTTCCCACTACCAAATTACCACCTGTGAGTGCACCACTTTGGGTTATATTGCCGGTCTCTGAACCAATGCCTAAAGTACCAGTTCCACCAACACTAGAAGTTTGCAAGTTAATATTATCGAGGTCGAGGTAAGCAATGCTTCCGCCAGAAGAGTTAGCCTGCAAATTAGTAAAACTGTTGTTGCTCTCTAGAAGGGCTGCTTCTCCACTTCCGGTCCGCAAGCTCAAGGTGTTTCCTTGAACGCTAGTTCCCGTAGTTTGCACAATATCACCAGCGCCGGCTCCACCATTTGCGGCTACCAAAGTGACATTGCCGGAGTGAGCATTGATATTACCAGTATTAAAGCCGTTCACATCACGGTAATTGATGTTTGAGGAAGCTCCAACCTCATTGGTAGCACTAAATTGATTGACATCATTGTTTGAACTTGTCTGATTGAGGTTAATGCTGCCAGTACCAACAGTCACATTCAAAGAATCAGCAACAATTATTGAAGTCCCAACGCCTGGCTGAGAGACATTTCCAGCGCCAGCAGCGTTACCACCAATTAAGGTTAAGTCTCCGGCTAAGCCGACTGCATCGGTATTTAAATTAGCTTGGTTAATTGTGAAACCATTTGTATCCCTAAAGCTGGCATCTCCACCTTCGGTACGTAAACCCAACGATTGAGTATTATTAACAAAGTCATCTAGGTCAATTGATCCAACCCCATTAGTCTCTAAAGTAATGCTATTTGCAGTGACTGCACCAGATTGGGTAATATTTCCTCCAGCAGTGGCTGTCACTTGTAAGCCACTTGAGCCTAAAGTAGAAGCATTAATGTTCACACCACTAGCGTCATTGATGCGGACATTACCAGAGATAGTACTAACCGCAAGATTATTTATATTTGTATTGAGCGCTGTTCCGCCAGCAGCACCACTTTGAGTAGCATTGCCCGCAAGAGTGTTGATTGTAAGGGTGTTGCCGCTAAGAGTACCTGTGCCACTAATGTTGCCAGTGCCAGCTCCTAAAGTTATATCTCCAGCACCTGCACTTAAATTTGCATTACTCAATTGTATTGAATCTCCAGCGGTCAATCTTATATTTCCTCCACCTGACGTTGTTACACCGCTGCCTGCATTAAAAACAATATCGTTACCAGCGGTAGCAGAGAAGCTTCTGGTATTTTGAATGGTGAGGTTAGCATTATTAGTGATGGTGTTACTCGCTTCTAACGTTATGTTTGCATTAATACCTTCAATTTCGGATTCATAAATGGTAAAGGTTCCGAGAACTGGGGCATCAAGAAAGTTGACCTCGCCGGTAGCAGGCGGCCCCGATGGACTATTCAAAACACTATTGCCCGCACCAGGATCAGATCCATCATTGGTACCTGAATTAATGTCAATGTTCAGTGGGTCAAACAACAAGGTTCCAAAATTCCCGCTAGTTGAGGATAAATCGTAAGTGCCTCTTGCCTGCAGAAACTCCTTGCCGCTTACTTCAGCAAAACCACCCTTATCGATGCCTTTAGCCGAAATGTCTCCGTAAAACCAAGTAGCTTCATCCGACCAAACAATAACTTTGCCACCATCACCGCTCTCAGTAGCGTTAGTTTTTAAGACAGCTCCGTTTTCAACATAGGTTCTTTGTGCATTATGAACTTCAGGATTCTTGCCTTGGAAGTCACCACCAATTAAAATTTCTCCTCCGCCTGTTTTGCCTGAAGCATCAATTGATGAAGTTTCACTGAGAATGATTCCATCACCAAGAACTTTTACTTTTCCGCCAATTCCTTGATCATTTAAAGCATTTATATTTCCTGAATTTTGAATTAAACCTTGTCCATCCTCACTAAAACCTAACAATTCAATGGAACCATTTTTATTTGCAATTCCTAAAGCTTGAATAATGCCTTGATTGTTGACGACGCTATCATAAAAAGCTCCTTGCAATGCACCTTGCAGCTTGACTAAACCCGCTTGCGCACTTAAAGTTCCTGTATTTAAAACAGCATCTTTTACTCCATCAACTTTATTTTTGAGAGCTTCATCGACTTTCACATCAACCACTATTCCACTCTCAACCGGAATAGAAATAGTTTCGCCAACTGCCAAATGAATTTGCCCTAAGGGAGCTTCGATTGAACCACTGTTCTCAACGGCTCCACCAAATAATCCGACTACGCCACCAGGAGCAGTTTTGATATTTCCTCTATTTACAACTGAGCCTAATGTCTCACCCAAAGGATTACTGAAAACTAAATTACCACTTAAAAAGTTTGCATTTGAAATGCTAAGAGTTGATGCAAAGAGTGAACCAACATTAACTTGCGAACTTGCACCAAATAAAATACCACTTGGATTGGCAATGTAAATACTTCCAATGGAGTTGATGCCACCAAATATTTCTGATATGGAGCCGCCTGTTACCTTAATTAACATTGCTGAACCGCTATCAGGAACATTTGCATTAACTATAGCTTGACTACCTACGCTAAATGTCACAAACGGAGCTATTGACCTTGCCGAAGAGGCATTAATATCCATTACATTCCCATTTACAGTTATGCTCGTTATATTCACTGTATCGTGAGAACCTGTTGGAAGTGCATTGGGCGATGGGTCAGCCAACGAAGACAAAATTGGGACAAAAGTCAGTATCGATAAACCAGCCACTCCAAGGGTATGAACAAAGTCTTTGCGGCCATTAACCAAGCCAATTAAAAATGAACCGAAACGCTTATACCAATATTTTTCTTCTTGCCTTTGAATTTCTGCTGTGAGAGTTTTTGAAATATTTAATTTAATTTCATTCAAGTTCTGTTGAGTAGAATTTGTTTGATTCATGGCTATTGATTAAAGATATTTTACTTTAGACTAATACGCAAGGACACGTTAATACTTTGTTTTGCTAGCCATTCTAATCTAGTCAGGAGAAAATAACAAAGCATTAAATCTAAAAATTTTAAAAAATTAATATCTATAGGCTTGACAAATTAAATTTTACAATCAGTACAAGGGAAAATTTAAACTTTCAAATTAGGTTATTTGCTTGCAAAAATTAGCCAAAATATTGTGAATATAGATATTAGTTCTTACAGAATTCAATCCAAAAATTATGGAAAAGACACTTGATACATCCATAGAACTTGCAAGGTATTTCGATAACAATGGGAATAAAAAAACAGTAACAATTGCAGATTACAACAGTTATGTTGATAGGCAAGAACGAGATTTAATTGCGGAGTTTATTTTCCGACGTCTACAAAGTAGGTATTTAAAACCATTTCAATTTGAAGACCAAAAATATACTCAACAGTTCAAAAATGGCTTCTCTATCATGGCTAATTGTTGTTTGCTGATTGAGACACTTCAATCTTTTAAAAATGGCTGGGAAGACAGCCAGGGAAAATCTATGGAAGCTTTTACACAGTTTCTATCAACTGAAACAAAATTTGCAAAAGTATTTAAGTCAAAAAAACAAAAAGAAGGGTTTTATAAAAACATACGCTGTGGCATCTTACATCAAGGGGAAACTACAGGCGGTTGGACAATAAATCGTAATCGTAAAGGCAAAAACTTATTTGATAATTCAACTTTTGAAGTGAACAGTATTGTTTTCGCAATAGAATTAGAAGCTTCCTTAAAAAATTATAGTGAGAAACTGAAAACAGAAAAATGGGATAGCGAAACTTGGGACAACTTTAGAACAAAAATGAGAAAAATAATTTCAAATTGTGAACGCTAAAAAGTTAGTCCATTGGAAATCTTGAAAACGTTATATTCAATCCCTAAAACGTCCAACATCTCAATTTGAGATTTGACATGAAGAACATAGATAAAAAAAGTTTAGAAAACGCTTATCACTTGTTTGAAACTGGTGATATAGACAAAATTGAAATTGGCACTACTAAAGGTTTGCAGCAAATACACAAATATCTATTTGACGAGTTATATGATTTTGCAGGAGAAGTCCGCACAAAGAACATTATGAAAGGCGGTTTCCGATTTGCAAATGCTTTGTATTTGAATGAGATTTTGATAAAAATTGAACAGCTGCCAGAAAATATCTTTGAAGAAATTATTACCAAATATGTTGAAATGAATATTGCCCACCCTTTCATGGAAGGGAATGGCAGAACGATGCGAATTTGGCTAGATCTGCTGTTAAAAACGAAATTAAAAAAAGTCGCAAACTGGCAGTTTGTAGGCAAGGAGCTTTACTTGCAGGCCATGGAAAGAAGCCCTATTAACGATTTGGAATTGAGAACCTTACTAATAGCTAATTTAACTGATGAAATAAACAACCGAGAAATTATTTTTAAAGGTATAGAACAGTCTTATTACTATGAAGGATATGAAAAAGTACGGGATGATGAACAAACTTGACTTAGAGCTACAAGAAAATAGAAACATTAATGATACTCACATTGCACTTTCTTCATCAGACAATATGAAGAACCGAAAACATAGCAATTAATTCCTGGTGCGAAAAAAATTTTGGCTCTTCTGGGAAATGAGTGAAAGTAAGATAATTAAATGAGAAAGAATTAACTTAATAAATGAATTAAACATGGAAGATACTCAACTTTTTCAGGAAATACTTGGATTAAAAAGCCCATGGATAGTAAGCAAAATAAATAGAAACTTTGAAGAAAAAGAATTAATTTTAACGGTTTCATATCCTCAAATAAAAG
>DUDU01000076.1 GCA_005110395.1 Candidatus Melainabacteria bacterium
GACTAAAGGCAATTGCAAGAGGATACAGAAATTTTGACAATTTTAGAATTTCCATTTTATTTCATCTCGGAAAATTAAGTCTTTACCCCTAAATTCACTCATTTCCCAGATGAACCATAAAAATAAAGCTTGTAATAATTTGATTAAATAAATTCTCTAACTTCTTCAAATCAACTCTCAAAATAAAAATTGTCAAATCATTCAGTTTCCACATCATTCTCTGATCAAATAGGCATTCTTGCGGCTAAATTAGCTCTGACATTATCTCCTCGAAGTACCAGTGCTCCTGGTCTTGCTGCACTGAAAATCTCGCCAGGGCTTTTGGCATGCTTATTAAATAAACTTGCAAAGCCGCCTATTTTGATTACTGGAACAAATGGCAAATCCACGACCGCGGGATTTTTAGCAAATATTTTGAAGGCTGAAGACTCACGGTGCCACAATTGGTCTTTTATTCACAATCGTTCAGGTGCTAATTTACCTTCTGGCTTGGTTACAAGCTTGGTTCAGCATGCCGATTTACAAGGTCATTTGGATAAGGAAAATGCTCTTCTTGAAGTTGATGAAGCTGTTCTGAGAAAAGTTACATCCATTAGACCCGCTAGATTGATTTTAGCTACTAATTTTTTCCGTGATCAATTAGACAGATTTGGCGAAATGGAGCAAACTATAAAACTGGTGCAAGAAGGAATTCGTCTTGTGGAGAATGGCTCCCTGATTATTAATGCGGATGATCCAAATACTTGCCATTTGAAACTTCCTATCCAAGAAAGCTCAACTAACAAAAATTCAACTTTTAAAGAGTCTAGTGGTCAATTAATTTATTATGGAATTTCTCCTGAAATCTGGGGTCAAAGCTCAAGTCCAAAAATCTTTGCGGAAGAGTTGGCAAGCTGTCCAGCCTGTGGAGAAGATTTAGCATATCGAAAACAATGGCTTGGTCAATTGGGAGATTTTTTTTGTTCCGCTTGCAATTATCAAAAGCCACCTCCCAGTATTAAGATCACAGAGCTCAATCTCAGTCCGCTTAAAAGTAATATTTGTGTTTCTTTGCCAAATAACCTTGAATTGAAAGTGCAGATTCCTTTACCTGGGTTATTCAATGTTTATAATGCTTTAGCCGCAATTGCCTCTGCTTATAGTCTGGGGATTTCAATGGAATCAATCAAAGAAGGCATAGAGAATTATCAATCATTATTTGGTCGTTCCCAATCAGTCAATTACAACCACAAAGAATTGAGATTGTTTTTAATTAAGAATCCGATCGGAGCTAGCGAGGTTTTGCGCCTTATCAGCTCAGATCCAAAGGCAAAAGTGTTAATTGCAATCAATGATAATTATGCTGATGGCCGTGACGTTTCTTGGCTTTGGGACGCATATTTTGAATATTTGGCAGAATTGAATCAACCCGTATTTGTGAGCGGCTCAAGGTCTTCGGATATTGCAGTGAGATTGAAATATGCAGGAATTAAGCAAATTCATTATTATCATTCTCTCAAAGATGCTATCGATGAATTTACCAGCATTGAAAACTCCAATCCGTCCAATCTCAAGAAAGACTCATCACACAATCTCTATGTTTTACCGACTTATACAGCATTATTAGAACTCACCAAGATTATGAAATTGAGTAAGTCTTAAACCCTGATGACTCTTTAGGGCGCTTCTATAAACTATGTTTTTGAACTTTGCCAATTTTAGAAACCTCTCTAGACAAGAGCGCTAGATTTTTGTTTCTGGAAAAATGGAATTAAAAGAAGTGCCCTTTATACTTTGAAAAAACGGTAAAAGAAACTACTCAAATAAAGCTATTTAAATAAAGCAATTATGAGCGCTAATATTGAGAGCCTCAAATTAATCAAACTTATTAACTCGTCTTACGCAAAGCTTAAAAGCCCTCTCCCCCAGCCCCTCTCCTAAAGCGAGAGGGGAGGAATTCGTGTTTTTCTTTTCTCTGTTAAGAGAGATGTGCCCAAAGGGCGGAGAAAGTTAATCCCAAGATGCGGGAAATAATTTTTGCGTAAGGTGAGTTATTAATCAAAACTTGCTTTCCTTTAACTTAAGTCGAAGAAAACTGAAAAACCATTGGCCATCTTATTTAGAATAATTTCAATTGGTCGCAAACATTTTCATTACCTAATAATTGGTTTTGTGATGATGTTGCTTGCGGGTATTATTGCGATTTGGCCGACTTGGGCTCTCAAAGTTGTTGTTGATGTATTGGCTTCGGGCAAACTATTAGATAGTCGTATTACTCTCAACCTTATTCCTCAGCAATTAATACAATATGGTTTTCACCCATTAGAAGTTTCTCTCAGGCCTTCTAGCACTCTTAATTGGGTTCCCCTCGCTTTGCTAGGTTTATACTTTGTAGATGGACTTTTTCGCTTTGCGCATATTTTTGCTACTCGCTTTTTTGGAGTTTTAGTTACAAATGAAATTAGACAGCAAGCTCATGAAAAACTCATTCATCTTAGCTTGTCACAAATCCGTAATCATAGTTCTGGCGATATAGTATCTAGATTAACTAATGATTTGAATTTAGTGCAAACTTTATTTGCGGAAATTCTTGCAACTCTGTTTAATGATTCAATCAGTGCAATAGTACTTGGGATATGGCTCTTGGTAATTGACTGGAAATTGAGCTTATTGGGTTTAATTATATTGCCAGGATTTTTCTTTTTTATTTCCAAGTTAACCAAACGACTGAAAAAATTAGCCCACAAAGGCCAAGAATTCATGGGTAGTTTGGCTTCTTTTATTTCAGAAACGGTTCAAGGAATAGATGTTATTCATTTATTCAATTCCGAAGAAAAAAGACAATTGGCTTTTGAAGAAGAAAGTAATAAATTTGTCAAAGTCTGGAAAAAACAATTAATCACTGATGGCTCTATAAGCCCATTTTTGGGCATTTTGTCTGGTTTGGGTATAGGTGGCATTATTTGGTTTGGACTAAATAGAGTTTTTGCAGGCAGTATTACAATTGGCGATTTTAGTTCTTATATGGTTGCAACGGTTTTGCTATATCAGCCCATTAAAAGGCTTTTCCGAGTTAATGCTCAAATTAATCAAATGGCTGGTACTTGCCAAAGGGTTTTTGATTTACTTGATAATTACGATACTGATTCAATCTTGTATGAACAGCCAATCGTACATCCAATAGATACAACTGAAAATCCGCCACCTACTTCACTAGTATTACCACTCAACGATTTACAAGTGCAAGAAATGACAGACTCCTCTCTGTCCGAGAAGTACCCCCCAGCCCCCTTAACAGGGGGAGAAAAAAACAAAAATGCCCTTAGTCATTCTGAACTTGTTTCAGAACCTCCAAGTGATACGGTTAGTGGTGAGGTACTAAAAACCGAAGGGGACTCGGAAAGAGTGTCTCAGAATCGCTTGCGAGAAAATGTGGGAGTTTTTAGAAGTACCTTAGATAAAATCAATATTGAATTCAAAGATGTAAGTTTTTCTTATTCCGCTCAGGATAATGTGAGAGAAAATGAAAACGTTCTCAAAAATATAAATTTGCAAATTAATGATGGCGATCAAATAGCTCTGATTGGTTCATCTGGCAGCGGAAAAAGTACTCTAATAAAACTTATTCCAAGACTATATGAAGTTAATTCTGGAGAAATACAACTGAATGGACAAAATACAAAACAAATTAGTCTACAAACTCTAAGAGAATTAATTGCCTTTGTACCGCAAGATCCTTTTTTGTTTAGCGGCTCACTGAGAGAAAATTTGTTAATTGCTAAGCCGAATGCAACTGATCAAGAATTGCAAAAATCTCTCAGTCTTGCCAAAGTTGATTTTCTCGATTTAATACCTGGGGGGCTAGATGGACAAATCAGTGAGCGTGGACAAAGCCTATCTGGAGGGCAAAGACAAAGACTAGGCATAGCCCGAGCTTTCTTGAAAAATAGTCCATTGCTTATACTCGATGAGCCAACTAGTTCATTAGATAAACAATCGGAAGATCTTATTAATCAAAGCCTACAAGAGCTCATTAAAAACAGAACCGTAATTTTAGTTACTCACAAAACAGATTCCATTAAACACTTCTCAAGAATAATTGAAATGAGTAATGGAATTATTATTTAAGCTTTAGCAACCCCCGATACTGAGCTTTCTAAGCTTTTGTGCAGCCCTTGTATAATTTCTTCTCCACCTCTTGCCATGCTAGCTTGATTCTTAGAAGAATTTTCTACTAATTTATCAATGGAGGAATTAATCATACCTAAAATAGAGGCTGCATCTTGTCCCTCCTTGCTCTTGTCAGTTGACTGAGAAGTATCACCTGCCGATCTAGCTCCATTTTCAGCCGCAGTTTTTTTAGCAATTTCATCAGTTATAACATTGTTTATAGTCATTGAAACTAAGGCTCTGCTTATATCAAGATCAGCTTTCATGTATCCATATGAACGAATTGGCGAATATCCAACATCAAAATTAAATATTCCATCCAATGCTTGTTGAAGTGGCGCCAAAGTTTCATCTGCGGCCTTAGTAAGCAAATCGCTATAGGCTTCTTCTTGATTCTTAAATTCACTCAGTAGTCCTTGCACTCTTGAGCTAACTTTAGGATTGTTATAACTACTAACTGCATTATTGTTAAAGTAACTACCTGTTCCCTTGTTTGTTATCCAATCACCTCT
>DUDU01000077.1 GCA_005110395.1 Candidatus Melainabacteria bacterium
TCTTAGAGTTAAAAGCATCATCAGAAGAGAAATTCACAAAGAAATACAATGAACTAAAAGAAAGATACAAAGAATTCTTGAAAGAGAGAAATGAGTCAGGAGAATTCAAGCACAAAAGGCTTAGATCAGCATTTAATGCCATCAAAAGGCAATTACCCTATCTTTTTACCTTTGAGAAATTTCCCCATTTGAAAATTGAAAAGACAACAAATTCATGTGATGGCTATTTCTCCCACCTAAAGGCTAAGGTGAGCATGCACCGTGGAATTAGCACTAGGAGAAAGATTCAGATGATTATTAAACTTTTGTCTGAATAGAAAAAGCGCTATTTTTTCTTTAACTCGAAAAAAATGATTTTTTGTTTTTAATTTAGTTTTCTACCTTATACCTTTTGAAATGATTAATGATTTCTGTTTAATTTAATATTTGTGATTTTGATTCATTTTGTTTTATTTAATCTAATTTCCTAATAGTTCCACCTCTTACTTCATTGAGTATCTTGGTAAAGAAAAAAGCATTTGAATCTATCTCATAAACAATATCTCTAACTTTATTTATTTCCAGCCTTGTGACTACACAAAAAATAATATCCTGATCATTTTGAGAATAACTTCCCATGCCCTTATAAATAGTGACGCCTAAATCAGTTTGATTTCTGATCTCATTTTGAATAACTTCACTTTTGCCCGAAATTATAGTAATCCCAGTATATTCCTCTAAACCATGAATAATAAAATCAGCTGTTCTGGATGCAGAAAAATAAGTCAAAATCGAATATAAAGCTGATTCAATACCAATCAGGAAAGCTCCAGAGACAAAAATCACAATATTGGCTGTCAGAATAATGTCGCCAACTGTAAAGCCAGCTTTTTTACTCAAAATAAGTGCAAGTATTTCTGTTCCATCTAATGCGCTACTAAATCTAATAGCAATTCCAATCCCGCCACCAAGAAAAAATCCTCCGAAAATTGAAGCCAATAGCTTATCTTGGGTAATAGAAGGATAGTGAATAAGCTCAAAAGCCAAAGCCAGTCCTAATATGGACAAGCTACTTATAATCGCAAAACGTAAACCAATTTTTTTAAGCCCAATTAATAAAAAAGGAATATTAACCAAGACCAATAAAACAGCAAGATCAATATGTGTAAGCTTGGAAAGGAGCATCGAGAAACCAGTTACTCCTCCATCAATAAAATTATTGGGTATGAGAAAACCTTTTAATCCAAAACTGGCTGAAATAATTCCCAAGCAAATCATCAAAGAATCTATAAAGATTCGAGTAAAAACTTTATTGTTAAATTTATGACTCAATATTTGTTTGCCTTTTCAATAGAATCTAATAATGTTTTTTGAGTGTGGCTTTTCTTTTGATTATTTTGTTCTCAGAAATATTTCTTAAAATATTTTTGCAATTAATCTTTATCTTTCCAATTTAGACCTTGATCTTGAGTAATAATTACATCTGCTGCTCTATTACCGCTTCTTACCGCTCCTTCCATACTGTCATAAAATCTTTGTTTTGTATATCCACCGGCGATCGCTAAATTCCTGATAGGTGATTTTTGTGAAACTCTTAATTTGTCAGTTCCTTTAGCTGGCCAATAAACTGAGCGGGGTATTCTTACAACTTTAGCTTTTTCAATTTTTGCTTGGGGAGCTGTGTCGGGATAAATACCTTTTATGCCTTCCCAGATTTTATTGACAATCTGATCATCTGTCATATTGATAAAATCGAAAGCAGGAGCCACTACAAACTGGAAGCGTGATTTTCCATTTCTTTTATAATCATCAGTCGTATTGCTCATGTCAGCGTAAACTGGAATATAACCATCAGGACTAAATAAAATATTGTCAATTTGTGAAATTTGGCGATCGAGCCATAAATGAAGAGTTACAACTGGCACACTCTCAATTTGATTTAAACCCTTAAAGTAATCGTGCTCATCAATCCATTGTTTAGGTAATAATTTGCGTAAATTGTGAATAGGCAAAGCAAAAATGTAATTATCCGCTTGCTTTTGAATAGTTTGTCCGTTTTTATCTTCAAAAACTAGGTGATCAATTGATTTGTCTGATTTCAACTCAACCTTGGAAAGTTTAAGTTCAGATGTGATAATTCCGCCTTTTTTGTAGATATCTTCACAAATTGGAGCAGTTAAATGAGTATCAGGAGACCCTTTCAATAAGCCAATTTTGCTGGCTGTGTTTTGGCGAAGAAAAGTACCACTTACATCTAAAACTATTTTGGCGGATATATGTTCTGGAGGGAGAAACTTGAGGGCGAGTGTCATTGGCAAAAACATTTTTTTGAGCATTTTATCGGAAATACCCAAATTTCTATGCCAATCTTGATATGTCTTTTTATCTTGCTCATCATAGTATTTTTTGCTTCCAAAAATAATCGGAAACAAAGCTTTGCCTAGTGAAAGTTTTTCCATCAGTGAAAAATAGTGATTTTGAAAAACTGCGGGCAAAAGGTGAAAAGGACTTGGCAAATTGATTGTTCTGAATTCGAATCTTTCTCCTTTGTCTAACGTGTAAGTTAAAACATGCTCTTTCCAATCAATTCGATCATAGATATTCAGCTCTTTCATTAAATCAAAAATTTCATCATAAGCTCCAAAAAATACGTGCAAACCAGTTTCGATCCAATCTCCTGCTTCATCTTTCCAGGCTGACCATTTACCACCTAAAATAGGTCTTTTTTCAATCAACTCAACTTGATATCCTTCTTTTAAAAGTTTGCGTGCAGCGGTTAATCCTGCAAAACCACCTCCTACAACGATGACTTTCTTTTTTTGATTTTTATTCTCAATCTCAATCATTACTTCTTATATTTATCAAACTAAAATAATCTCTCTAAGAATATAAAGGTAACTTCCATAAATGAAACACAAAGTCTAAAGAGAAAAAATCTTTGCTATTGCTAAAATTCAAAGGCACTATAAAAGATTTTTTTATTGTTATTGTTGTTTCTTTCTTTATCAAGCTCCTGGCCAAATTTTTCTGTCGAATTCGCAAATTATTTAAATGGCTTCTAAACCATCAAAAAACCTAAGTTTAATTAATAAAGTCATAGTTAATAGTTTGATTTTCTGTGCTGCAATTTTTGCATTGAGAGGACTTATTCAAGAAGCTTGTACTTTTATTGCAAAGTCTGCTACGTCCACTATTCAATTAGTTTCTTCGCAAGCCAATCTTCAAATCAAAAAAACAACCAATTCAAAAGACTTAATAGAACAACAATTCCAAACTATTCACGAGCTTGAAATTCAACTAAAGAAGTCTAATGAAGAATTGAATAATTTAAGAGTGATTGCTCAAAGAGATAGTGTTTGTGAAGAGTCGCTCAAAATGCGAGATGAATATTTCCCAAAATCAGTGGCTGCAAGAATTATTGTTAGATCACCTAGTTCATGGCAAAAGCAAGTCATTATTGACAAAGGGTCAGTTGAAGGTGTCAAAACGGGAATGGTGGTTGTTACGCATAAAGGAATTCTGGGTCGCATACGAAGAGTGGAGCAAAACTATTCAATTGTTGAACTTATGTCAGGGGCTCAAGTCCGCTTTGGTTCCATGATTCACCGTTCGAAAGTTTTAGGAGTTTTGTTTGGGGATAAGCAAGGTTATGCTCAGTTGAAATTTGTGCCGATTGGCTCTGACGTTCAAAAGGGTGATTTGGTGCAAACTACTGATATAAGCCCAATTGGTGTGGAAAGATTATTCCCAATGTCATATCCAGTTGGGACTGTTATGGAAGTTAGCAATGATGGAAATAATTCTGAGCTCATGATTAGAGTGAAGTTATTTGAGGATAGCTCTCAAGCAACTGACGTGTTGGTGCTTTTCCCTGGCAACAAGGCCAAATTTATTAATAGCTTAGTCTTGCAAATGCAACAAGCCAAAATGATAGAAGAGCAAAATCTTACAAAACAGCTTGCTGTCGCTAAGTCTGAAGAAGTCAAAGTTCAAGAAAAGAAAGTTCAGACTAATTTAGACAATTTAGCTGAAAATAATTTGGCAGTGGTGAATTCAAATCAATCATTGTCTTCTGGACTTTCTGCTCCAGCTAAGAATATTCCTAGTTCTAATGATAAGAAAAAAGAAAAGATTTCAGCAACAATTCAAAACACTAATCAAGCTATTAGTCAAACTAAAACTATAATTTCACCATCTACTCCAAATACAATTCAGAATCCCATTAAACCGAATACTTTAAAAGTTATTACTAAGCCTATTCCCAAGCCCAAAGCAATTACCGCAAAGGTTGAAGAAAAAACTTCTTTAGAGGAGAATCTTTCAATTGATTCATTGGATGAAAGAAATTAAACATGTTTACACCCCCCAGCCCCCCTTGTAAGGGGGAGTAAGAATTTCTGAGAACAAAGTTTTTTAATAATTATGTCTAAACCACAAATCAAATTTTGGAGCGAAAGACGCCAAGAAATGAAAAAAGATCTTGATTCAAGAAGGCTTCCTTGCGCGGTTGCAATTCCTCAATCAAAATTTGTTGAAAATGTTGGTGGAATTATTAGAACTGCAAATGCTTTTTTAATTCAAGAAATTATTTTAGACCGTGCTGTTTACAATAAGGCCGCTACAGCTGGAACTGCCAATTGGGAAAATATTCAAGTTGAAGAAGATGTAATTGAATATGCCACAAAAAAAGGTTATGTAAAAATCGCTCTGGAACAACATTCAAGAAGCATTCCGCTTTGGGATTTTGAATTTCCAGCTAATTCAGTAATTGTGACTGGGCATGAAGTAGAGGGAATGAGCGATGAAATGGTTGAGCAATGTGATTATGTAATTGAAATCCCTCAATATGGTCTAGTAGAAAGCCTGAATGTGGCAACCGCAACCAGCATCGCTCTCTATGAATATTGTCGCCAGCATAGAAGAGAAACAAAATCATACAAATAGTTTATCAAGCAGGGGAGCTTTTAATTCCAATAAATACAATACCTGTGTTCTTTGGACCAGTATTTCCGCTGCCTCCATTGCTCAATGCTGCAGCTAGCGGATTTGTATTTTGACTAGGTGGTGTTGGATTTGTTGGTTGAACTGTGGCATTTACAGCTAAACCTCTTACTGCTGAAGTAAAGGAAGGTATATTCCGTTGAGAAGTTTGAGGCTTTATCTCGGGAGGTTTTTCATTCAATTGCTTAGTTGGTACTGAAAGATTAGCAACTGGAGGAATTTTAGGAGCTTTAGACAGTATGTCAGTTTGTCTTACTGATGATTGTGGAGATAAAGTTTTTTTTGTTTCTTTCAAAGAAGATGGTTTTTGACCATTATTAAATAACCCTTTGGCTAAAAGTTCTTCTCTGTTTTTTGCTTGAGCTTTATTGTTTATAGCCATGACATTAACCCCTTGAAATTGATAAGGATAAAGTGCAATCCCTCTCTTACAATTAAGCTTACAAACTGGTTATTAAACCCTGTTTAGTTTAGGAATTTCCCCAGAATAAATTTTGGTAAAAGTTAGATTATGAATACAAAATTCTGGCAAAAGCTTAAAATCAAATTAGCTCTGATTAATACCCTTTTGATCTTCTCCGCCTTTATGAATGATTCAATAGATGCGAAAACACAAGATAAATTTCAATCACAAT
>DUDU01000078.1 GCA_005110395.1 Candidatus Melainabacteria bacterium
CCGAGTTTGTTAATCACGAAAAATTTATTTCAAGAAAGGAGGCTAAATCGGGTATATTTCAATACATAGAGATTTACTTTAATCGGGAAAGAAAGCATTCAACCTTGAATTATCTGTCCCCTCTTCAATTCGAAGAGTATCACTATATCTCTAAAAAGTTTGTCTCCTAAATCGGATCAACATCAAAGGCCTTACTGGTTTAGTTCCCGAATTAACAAAAGATGAATATTCTGTTATTCCATGGACATTTCGGATGAGTCAGGAAGAAGGAGACAAACCGCGTGACTTTTTCACAGAATTAGTCAATGCCGGTATTTGTGGGTTGATTACAGACGATCCAGGTTACTACAAGGGTAGACACGAGCAGTATCTTATTAGTCGAGGACTTAGTACTTAATGAGCACCGCTGTATTATCCATAAGCAAATTAATGATTTTGTGAGCAACTAACTAAATCATTCCTTTGAGTTTATACATTAAAAGAGCGCCTGCAATTGCAACATTCAGGGATTCAACTTTATCGATATTCACCATTGGTAGTTTTAGATCAATTAAATTTTCTGATTTGATTTGACAGCTGAGCTTTTGTATAAATGCCTCATCAACTCCTTGCCCTTCATTACCTAGAATCAAGCAAGTAGATTTTTGCTTTTTTTGTTCCAGGCTGGAAAGAGACGGGGAAGTATTGTCTTTCAAATCAAGAGATGCATGAGATGAAGAATGAACAACTAGAAAATCTTTGTCCATCAAAATATTAGATAAATCCTCATGCAAAATCCCCGTGAAGATTTTTAGACCACAAAGAGCACCAGCACTGCTTCTGACAACTTTGGGAGAAAAAGGATCAACGCAACCTTTTAGACAAATAAGATTTTCCCAACCAGAAGCAACTGCTGTCCTGATAATCGTTCCCATATTTCCAGGATCTTGGATTCGATCCAGAACAAGAAAATCACCTGTTGAATGATTCAGCGAATTATCTGAAATTTCAGGCTTACGAAAAATCCCAATAAGCTTCACTGGCGAATTCATTTCAGTCAGTTTAGGCCAAAGCCGATCAGAAACTATCTGAAGGGCTAAATTGAATGATTCGTCATACTGATTTCCCTTTTCATCTCCCACTGTTAAGGGGGCTGGGGGGTACAAATCCAAACCTTCTAAGAACGCTTCGCTTGTAAGTAATACTTCAGGCTTGTATTCAGTCAAGAGGGATTTGATTAATTTACTTCCCTCTGCAATAAAAAAAATCTTTCGCTCTTTACCGCCCTCAATAAGGTTTTTGCAAAGCTTAATCCATTGATTATCAGGGCTAGAAATTATTGGTTTATTTGAAATCACAACTGAGAATTATTGTTAAAGAAAGAATTGAAATTAATCGAAAAATCCAAATTTTTGAATCTGAATTTACAAACATTGAGTTTATAATATGCGAACTATAAATTTGCTCACAGCTGATAATTCCCTGAAAGTCCAAAAGACTCTTAAGAAACAGTTGGGGCATAAATACAGGCATGGGGAATTTCATTAATGAAGTATTTATTTACATCTGAATCCGTCACGGAAGGTCATCCAGATAAAGTTTGTGATCAGATTTCCGATTCTATTTTGGATGCAATTTTGAGCCAAGACCCAGAAGCAAGAGTTGCTTGTGAAACATTAGCGTCAACTGGTTTAGTTGTGATATCAGGTGAAATAACCACTTCTGCGCAAGTTAATTATTCTGAAATTGCCAGAAAAACAATTGCTGAAATTGGTTATACCGATCCAAGCCTTGGCTTTTCTAGTGAAACCTGTTCAGTTTTAGTTGCTCTAAATAAGCAATCACCCGATATTTCACAAGGTGTAACTGAATCACTTGAAATAAGAAGTGGAAATTCTAATGATGAGCTAGCTAATTCAATTGGTGCTGGCGATCAAGGTTTGATGTTTGGTTACGCATGCAATGAAACTCCTGAATTAATGCCGCTTCCGATTGCAATTGCTCATCGCTTGGCTTTGAAATTAAGTGAAATCAGAAAAACTGGTCAACTTGAATATCTCAGGCCAGATGCAAAAACTCAAGTAACTGTTGAATACGATGATAAAGGAAAACCAGTTCGATTAGATACAATTTTAATATCCACTCAACATTCTGAAAATGCCAAATTAGAACAAATTCAAACCGATCTGAAATTGTTGGTTATAGAGCCAGTTTTGGAAAGATATAGTTTAAATATTGATTCTCAAACCAAAATAATTATTAATCCATCAGGTAGATTTGTAATTGGAGGGCCACATGGTGATGCTGGACTAACTGGCCGCAAAATTATAGTTGATACTTATGGTGGATATGCCAGACACGGCGGTGGCGCATTTTCTGGTAAAGATCCAACTAAAGTAGATCGTTCTGCCGCTTATGCTGCTAGATATATAGCCAAAAACATTGTGGCTGCTGGTTTAGCCAAACAATGCGAAATCCAAATCTCTTATGCAATTGGCATGGCTCATCCTGTTTCTGTTTCTGTATTTACTCAAGGAACAGGTATTCTTCCTGATGAGGAATTAGCAAAGCTTGTTAATGAACATTTTGATTTAAGACCTTGGTCAATTATTCAAAAGTTTGATTTACGTAATTTACCAAAGAAGAACAATGGTACTTTTTATCGCAAACTAGCATCCTATGGGCATTTCGGAAGAATTGATATTGAGATTCCTTGGGAAAATACAAGTGAGGCAAATACGCTAAAAGAAAAAGCGCTTAAAGTTCATTCTTTAGCTCACTAGTTGTAAAGTTTCACCAGGTTATGGAGAGTAAAGACTCAAGAAATTAATCTAGTGTCTCGTGAAATACTTGATGGAATTTGCATAGCTGTACTGGGACTCCTGGAAAACTTTTTTCCAGTATCTTTCCTACTCCTAGTTTCCCATCAATTATGAAACTTAAGAATTTGAATTTATGGCTATGTTGACTGAGACAATGTTTGTATCCCGAAACTGTTTTGGCCTTAACGAATTCCCAGAACAGATTGATTCCAGGCTGACGAAAGAACATTACTCCGAAATTTCGTCCAAAGAAAGTTGTATCGAAAGTTGAATTTATTTCTGAAATACAATCAATTGGAGAGGGAAATGAAACATGCTGCAATTGGTCAAAATATTTCCTAATTGTTCTGGAAGATTTTTTGTATTTTGATTCAATCTCTGAATAAGTTTGTTTGTGAACTGAATAATCCAAATAAGCCTGTTTAAGCCAATCAGCTTCTTTGTAGACAAAATATGCTTTGCAGTTTACGTAACCTAAGCGTTGTTTACCTCTTGCTTTTCCTTTTTGAGTGTTTCGTTAAATCCACATTTAGGACATTTGATTTTTGACTTTTTCATTGAATGTTTTTTCTGGGAATTTCAATATTTTCATAAATCCTTTCACTTCGCTTTTCTATTCTCTTTCTTGATGCTTTTCAGATCATTATTTTTTCTATATGACGAAAATAATAATGAATCGTTGACAACAACCAATAACAATACCAATTA
The DNA here is from genome assembly GCA_005110395.1 of Candidatus Melainabacteria bacterium. GTDB lineage: Bacteria > Cyanobacteriota > Vampirovibrionia > Caenarcaniphilales > Caenarcanaceae > LMEP-10873. Next base: position 3,510 of record DUDU01000078.1, read on the forward strand.
CCAAATAACAAATACAAATTAGTTTGTTTGGATAAAGAATCACTATCCTCTATCCAAACAAAAGCAGAAGCAACTATTCATTTATGAATACAACTCTCAATGTAAACACACCACCCAAGTCAAACATTAAGACCCCAAATCAAGGGCAAGTCAAAGCTGACCATGATCCGAAAAAGGGGACAAATTGAACGCAGAACAAGTCAATAGTAAAAAGGAGTTCAATTAATGTCCAAATACGAAAAAGAATTCAAAGAAGAAGCAGTTAGATTATGCAAGGTAAAAGACGCTAATAAAGCGGAAATAGCAAGGAAACTAGGAGTTGAATACAAAACCTTATCCAATTGGCCTTATTAAGAGAATACAATTTACCAGAAAGAATTGAATTTGATGCAATCTTTGATGTAATTCAACGTAGTGACTTTCCTATTAATGATGTTGGTTGGAGTATTATGTCACAAAAAATGTTGGATATATTACTTAGT
>DUDU01000079.1 GCA_005110395.1 Candidatus Melainabacteria bacterium
TAACATCTAACTTATTCCACTCAAACACCTAGTCTTTACTCTCCAATAAGTTCTGGAGAAACTTTCTTTTTATCCACAACGTTGTGAAACTCTACAGGTATCTACTAAAAACATTGTGGAAAATGCTTCCAACTCCAAAGATCACACAACTTTAGTTACGGCGATCAAAGGTGCGGATTTAGTAAAAACGCTCAGTGGTAAAGGCCCATATACTGTTTTTGCGCCTACAAATGCCGCTTTTGCAAAACTACCTGATGGAACTGTAGAAAGCTTGCTCAAGTCTGAAAACGAATATAAACTCTCCAAAATCCTTACTTACCATGTTGTAGCTGGTTCATTAAAAAAGAAAGATTTAAAAAATGGTCAAACCTTAAAAACAGTCCAAGGAGAAACTCTCAAAATCTCAGTTAAAAACGGAAATACTTATGTAAATGATTCACTTATTACTATTCCAGATGTAGTATCCAGCAATGGCATTACTCAAGTAATCAATACGGTACTTAGTCCAAGCTCATAAAGTAATAATTTGGCATTCTAAATCAAAGACCGACCCATTAACTAAATTCTGGATCGGTCTTATTTATTTGAGAACTAAAAGCTTTTGAAATGCTTTATTTAAATATCACATGAAGCCTAAAGAGATTTATCGAGCTTAGCTAATTGTTGTTCAGCAATTTCTCCAATTTTCGAAAGCTTGAATAATTCACCTTGAAAAGCTTTGATCATAAGTACTACCCAGAGAATTGTCGCAATTATATTCACTGGTATAAGCAATAAAGATATAAAACCTAAAAATGGGATAGCAAAAGTTAAAACACTGGAAGTGATATTTAAGATAAAAATTGGCAGAAAAATAATTGTTGATTGTATGGCATGAAATCTGACAAATTTATTTTCTTTTTCAATTAATAAAAATACTATTCCTGTAATCCAGCCAAGACTATATGTGAGTAATCCAGCCAAGACTATATGTGAGTAATCCAGCTATATTTTCTTGTAATCCTAAAGATGTTTTGTTTTCTGAATCAGACATAATAAAAATTTGAATTGAGTTTTTGATTTAGAAGCTAAGACAGTGTAAAAGAGAGTTTGTTTCTTTAATTTTCAACTCATCTTGAGACAAGCCCAAAAGAATAGACCTAGAATGGCAAGATTGATTTTTTCTTGTCTTTCCGACTGGTTCCGAATTAAAATCCTTCAATTTTTTTAATTGCCTTGAATAAATGGACTGTAATATGCACCCCAGCCAGCCGTGAGAGCTCCACCATTCGAACCACCACCGCCTCCACTGCCTTGAACGCTACCGCCATTACCGCTAAAACTATAGCCAGCAGGATAACCACCCCAACCACCACCGCTCAAGGAATTGGCATTATAGCCACCACCCCAATATGGAGATGGGCCACCATATGCACTAGGTCCACCAAAGCCGCCGCCATTATAACCAGCATTAGGAACACCAACTGCAACAGGTACGGCTCCCCAACCACCAAAGCCACCACCAATCCCAAATGGATTAGCTTTTGACTCAGAAGGAGAAATGGTAATAAAAGAAAAAGCTAAAGTAAATAAGACTGAAAGGCGAATAATGGTTTTCATTAGATTTATTTTGATTAGTATCTAGTGATTACCTGCCCTTTCGCCTAGGGGTAGCGGCTATTTTTGAGGAAAACCCTGAAAGTTACCACCAAACTGAATGAGGAGTTTGAGGCATATAACTGTCTTGATAGCCTGTATTTTGGCTTGCCATATCTTGGTAGGCCATATTTGAATAGTCGGTTGAATAATCACCAAGATAATTACCCGACAAAGCAGGAGCACCAAAATTAAAAGCACCAGGGTTATAGGCACCATAATAATTCGCAGCATAGGCAGCAGCTTGATTGTATGCATAAGGTGAATATTGAGCGCAATATGCGTATAACCGATCGACCTCAGATTGAGCTTCTTGCAAAACTGGATTATTTATTGGCGTGTATAGACCAGCAAGGATTGGAGTTACTTTTGGTGAAATGGCTTTTGCATATGAAGGCAATTTAGGTAAATTCTTTTGTTTAATTGCCATTAATGGTCTAATTTCTACAAGGTCTTTCAAAGAGACTTTTCCAGCTTTGAGTGCTTCTAGATCTTCACGAGTTGCACCAATCATTTCAACCATATCATCTGGATTGCTGGCTTTACCTTCACTAGTTCCTCTCGGCCTTGGCATTGGCTCTGCATAGTTATCACCGGGCAGATTAAGAGAAGAGGCTTGGGAACTATAAGCTAATCTTGGATCATTCATGCCAAGGTTTTGAGACATGTTTTGACCATTATTTTGACCCATACTTTGATTAGTCTGATTATTCATCAAATCCACAACTGGTCTATTTGCTACCAATTGTTCGAGCGCTACTTGTCCACTCCTAAGTAATTGCAAATCTTGCTCTGTAATTCCAATTGCTTTGCTTGGCAAACCACTGCCATTTGAATTGTTGATTGCATTCTGCCCCATTGAATTTGGCAAGCCATTTTGCCCATTCAGGCTAACTGTTGGCCTGTTTTGAGCAAGTTGTTCAAGAGTTATCTGTCCACTTTGCAGAGCTTGAATTTCTTCTTTGGTTACTTGAATAGCTCTAGGAGAATTTGCGGATGAATCTGTTGAATTAGACGAGGCTGTATTGCCTCCCAAAGTCACTTGATTAGAACTTTGCAAATTTGCAGAATTCAAAGACCCCAAAGAACCCAAAAGTCCAAGTCCAGAAGAAGAAGGATTTGATGAGGAAGGACTTACTGGAATCAATTTAGCGCCTGCCAGATTAGGAATACTCATACCAGGAGCTTTTTCGCCTAGTGCTTCGCTTATTTCTTGCGCAACATCGCTAGGTAAGGTTTTGGGTAAAGCTGAACTTTCACCAGCAGATCCACCAAGAGGAGTCAATTCTATTTTTTGAGGCTGAGAACTGAGCGGTGAGCCAAACTGAGAGCTAACATATGGCGCTAACACACTCTGAGAAATCAAATTACTTCCCACATTTCCCTGATAAGCAACTTGAGGACTTACAGCGGGTCTGTCAATCTCAGAGAGCATTTGTGCAGCTTTCTTCTCGGCTTCAAAAGAACACCAATCAGTTGAATTCAAAAATCCACGACAAAGATAATAAGTTTGTCCACCAACAGAAGCTTTATAAGCTTGATAACCAGATGAGTTTTCATCATGATTAGCGGGAGAATCTACAATCGGTAAACGTCCGGTTCCAATCCTTTGACCACTTTCACATTCATTCAGAAAGCGCTTTATTAGAGAGTCATCTTGAGGAATTAATGGACTTCCAATATAGCCGCCTTCGCATACTACTCCACCTAAAAGCTTTCCATCTTCGCCTTGATTAGGAATTTGCCAGCGTCCATCAATATCTGCAATGAAAACACCTGGCAATGACTGAGTTTGAGATTTTGTTTGAATCTTAGCTTGAGTGCCAGTCTTTACGTTGGTTTTTGCAGGAGCTTGATACAAAGCTGAACAAGACAGCATAGCTAAACCAATTGCCAAAGCCATAGATTTAATAGTAGCTTTACTCTGAGAATCAGGCTTGGTCTTAAAGAGAGAGCTGGCATGGCTAAGATTAAGACTAAAGCCAATTTTTTCATCGCTAATTTGTTTACCTAAAAACAATTTATCAAGCTTTAGCCTATTCAGCCATGAAGAGCTAGCCATAGAATTTTGATTTTGTAGCTTATTTGATTTAGTTTTTTCTCTCATGAAATTCATTAGCCTTACTTCGCGCCAGAGTTTTCACCTCGCACACCAAACAAACTCAACATTGAGACAATTGTTTTGCGCCCCCCTTATGAGGGTTGGGGATAATACTCCTTGCAACGAATAAGTCAGATTAGTTCTATTTCGGATATCCCTAATGAGCCCAAGTAATCCCTATTACTATTACCCCTCAATCAAATGCAGTATTGAGACTCAAAGCATTGCTAGGCCTAGATTCTAGACTTTGTCTCAATCAATTGATTTAGTGTTTTTTCCTTCAAATGTATTAGAAAATAAAATCTTTCCTAGCCTGATTAATGTAGCTCCTGACTTAATGGCCTCTAAATAATCGCTTGACATTCCCATTGATAATTCAGCTAATTTGATCTGCTTATATGCTTTTGGTAATTGATTGATTTGTTCTTTCAGTGAAGCTAATTCTGCAAACAATGTAAAAGCTCTTTCTCCTCTTGCACCTTCTGGCAATATAGTCATTAAGCCAATAAAGTCGGAATTTTCAAGTTCATCTAATTCTTCAATTGCACCAAATAATTCTGTTGGGCTAAAACCGCTTTTACTAGAATCTTCGGCAAGCTTGACCTGAAGCAATAATTTAGGCTTTTTCTTTAATTCTCCGGCAATGCGATTCACTTTCTGGGCCAATTCGAGTGAATGAATTGAATGAATAAAATCAAAAGTTTCTAAAGCGGGCTTAATTTTATTGCTTTGTAAATGACCGATTAAATGCCATTTTACGTCTGTTAGATCCGATAATTCAGATTTCTTTCTCTGGGCTTCTTGAACTTTATTTTCGCCAAAATCTCGAATGCCAGCTTCATATGCAACTCTCACCAAATCAGAATCAATATATTTGCTAACCGCAATAAGTTTTACGCTAGCTGGAAGAGAATTTTTAAGCTTAATTATGTGTTCAGAAAAATTCATTCTGAAGAAAATATTTTAATTTAGTTTATTTAAAGCCCAGTTCATGAAACCTTTCAATTCAATTCTTGCTTTTCCGATTAATACTTAAATTTAATTTCTTAGGTTTATTTTTTAGAGCCAAGAATATGAAGCTGAACTTTACTTAATATTATGAATATTAAAAGTAAATTACTACAAAGCTTATCTAAGTAAAATGGTGGGCGATCCTGGACTCGAACCAGGGACCTCAGCTTTATCAGAGCTGCGCTCTAGCCACCTGAGCTAATCGCCCGAAAAAACGTAATTTCGAAGAAACTTTTGTTTTTCGAGCTAAGGATTATAGCAGCATTAGAGTTTTTTCGAAATTTCAGATAAAATTTCTAAGCATTGTTAATTATTATCAAATTCAATATAAGGAGTTACATGACACCAGAATTCGCAATAGGAGCAGGTTTGGCAGCATTAGGAGTTATAGGACCTGGTATTGGAGTAGCATTAATTGGTTCAAAAGCATTAGAAGGTATGGCCAGACAGCCTGAAATGACAGGAAAATTGGCTGTTAATGGTTTGATTTTTGCCGCTCTTTGCGAAGGGCTTGGAATTATTGCTTGGGTTACATCAACTCAGCTTGTCTCATTAGCTGGTAAATAATGCCTCTAGTATGAGTGAAATATAAGGGCTAGATTCTTTAAAAATTGAAAATATTCAAAATTGTTCTCCGTTAAAGCGTCTTAGCCTTTTCTCTTCAATTTAGTTAACTTGAGATTCTTCATTAATGCTTGAACTTAACGGCACAAGCCTTCTTTTTATTATTAGTTTTCTTTTATTTGCTTTTTTGCTCAACTTCGTTTTGTGGGAGCCAATTAGAAAGATTAAAAGCGCACGTTCATCTGATCTAAATGAACAATTAAACTCTGCTCATAAAGCGGAAGAGAAAACGCATTCAATTATTTTGCAAGTAAAAAAGGAAACTGAAACTCTAAGAAAGAATGAGCTTGCGCTTATAGAAAAAGTTTTTGCTGAGTGCAAGATTGAGGAAGAACAAGAAGAAGCTAAATTAAAGAAAGAATTTGAATTACTCAAAGACAAAACAGCCCTTGAGATCAAGTTTGATAGAGACAATTTAATTCAATCACTAGAGCCAGAAGCAAATAAATTAGCTCAAATTATTACTGAAAAAGTAATGCAACTAGATTCACTGGCACTTAAAGTTTAATTTCTTTTAAGCACCTGGAGCCTAAGTGGGCAGAGCAAACGATAAATTAAAGAAAATTTAGAGGAAATTTTTATGAATGAAATGTGGAGCAAATTACTTGAATCAAACGTAATTAACTTCATCCTTTTTGTGGGTGCTTTAGTATTTTTTGCTGGCAAGGCTATTAGTCAAGCACTTCAATCAAGAAACGAAGATTTACAAGCTGAATTGAGTAAAGCGGAGGAAAGAAGTCGTCTTGCCGAAGAACAACTAAGAATTTCCGAAAAAGAGTTGAAATCTTTTAAAAGCAGTCTAGAACTGAGACAAAAAGAAAGTGAAAAGAGAATTGAATTACTCAAACAAGATTTAATTGAAGAAAGAGAAAAGAAAAAAGTTTTATTTGAATCTAAATTTAAAAGAGAAATAGAACAAATGAAATCAAATTTGAAGCTCGAAATGCAAATGCAATTGGCTGAGCAAGCCTTAAAATTATCCGAAACTATGATTCGCAATAAATTTACAAGTACTGCAGAAAGAGATAATTTCAATAGAGAATCATTAAAACAAACAATTGAATTCATTAAACTTCATCCAGAGCCAACTCGCAATTAAAACACTCTAAAAACACAATTTAGAAAATCATTTAGCCATAAAAATACAAGATGAATATTAATCAACCGAATAGCGATGCTCAAATAAATCACAAAAACAATCAAAAGAGTGGTTACAACAATTCTCCTTACGCTCAGGCTATTTATGAACTTCTTAAAGCTGAGCCGGATCAGCTCAATTTATTTTTGAGCTTGATGTTGGAATTTGAGCAATCGGTTGCAGCAAATAATCTGCTAAAAGAATCACTAACTAACCCTTTGACAGCCAGTGGATTCAAGAAGGATTTGATTTTCAAATTAATGCCTCAACTAAAGCAACAAATGATATTTGAAAAAATCATTTTGGTTTTAGTGAGCAAAAAGAAAATTCACATTTTGTCTGAAATGGGCTCAGCTCTTCAGCAAGTTATTGACATAGCTGGTGGCGTTCATGAAGTACAAATAATTTCAGCGGATGCAAATAACAAAGAAATAGAAGCTATTGCAAATTCATTGAAATCAATCTCCAAGAGACCCATTAGAATAAGAAATTTGGTCAATGAAGAATTAATAGCTGGCTGGATTATCAAAACTCCAAACTTTGTAATTGATAATTCAGTTAAAGAACGTATTAGAAAAATGAAAACTTTAGTTTTATCCACAAAAGTAAAATAATTTTTGCCTCAAGAACCCGTTTTAACCAATCGCTAAATCCGCTCTTTTCAAGAGATTTGCCTCAATATTTTCTTAAGCATTCAAAAATTAACTTTTGTTCATTAGCTTCTGATGAGCCTGATTTTATTAGTGGCGTAGCAGGTCAGATCGATTTTGAATAATGGGCACATTAACTTAGAGTGTTATCTTTCTGCACTGCTATGAGTTATCTATACAACAGTCCAAAAGATCAGAGTCGCTGCCAAGTTCATATCTTAAGGCAGGGGGCGAAGTCAAAGATTAGAACCCACTCCCAAGCACTTGATTTCAAAACTCGAACATCAGAACAAAATTCTCAAATCTATTTTTTGATTAATTCACTTAAAAACTACTGGACAAACTTTTTGAAAAATTTTCCACCCAACTTTTCACCCAACTCTTCAAAATGGGAATCAGAAAAGAACAGCAAGACTTTATTAATGTCTTTTCTCTTTCTTCTAGCCACTCTCTCAGCGGCCTGTATAAGTTCGAGATTTATGGGAGTTTATGCAGGAAATATCGGTGGTGACAATTCCATTCAGGGCTTAGGTATTTTGGACGAAAGTCACAATCAAAATTCTTATACTCAAAACCGATTACAAATAACTTTAAATCCAAATCAATATATTTTTTCTGATAATGAGCCTGATTCTTCAAACAAAGATTCTAATTCGACGCAAAACCATTCAGAAACATATAAAGCTTCCCCGAGCCATGATAGATCCAACTTAGCTCGTGAATTGGCAAAAGTAAAACACATTGACAATCAAACTAAAGGGCGAATATTAATTTCAATTCGCAAAGCCTCAAAAGAAACTGGTATTCCTGAAGAATTGATTTTGGTTTTAATCAAGAAAGAATCATCATTTAAAGCCAAGGCCATTTCAAGCCAAGGAGCAAGAGGGCTTACTCAGTTAATGCCTCATACCGCACGAGCATATTGCGGTTTATCGGGTGAACAGATAATGGAAATCGAAAATAATATTTCATGTGGTTCGCTTTATCTCAGAAAATTACTCAAAGAATTTGATGGGGATATTCGTTTGTCTTTGGCCGCCTATAATACTGGTCCTGCTTTCATTAAAAGATATCGTTCAGGCCATGGAAATCACAAAAAAGGATTTGAGGATTGCAGACATATACTCAATCGAAATGTTGTCCACTATGCTGAGTCTATTAACCTTGACTATTCAAGAATTATTCAATCTTAGAATTCTCTCAAACCTTACAATTCATGAATTGATTTCCTGCTATTCACGGAGAAATGGTGTCATTTAGGCTATCTACCTTACACCAAAGTGCTAAAGCTGTTATAGTAGTTACTTAATAATTTGTCGTAATTTTGTCCCCAAACTTCATAATCAAGACTAGTTTTATTAGTAATTCATACTAGGAGACCAAATCCAGCTTGCATAGCGAATCAAAAGTAATAAATAAAGACTTAAAGAGCGCGAATTTAACAAATAATTCGAAAAATGAGAAAAGCTTGAAAGGCGGCAGACCAAGAAACAGACTTTGTGTTGGATGCAATCAACTTTTACCCAAAGCTGAGCTTATAAAAATTACAGCAAGAAAAAATTGCAATGAGGATTTGTACCCAATCGTTATTGATTGGAAGAGACAAATACCAGGACGCTCGGCCTATATTTATCCGAATAAATTTTGTTTAAATAAATTTTTATCTTCAAATCGAAGAAAATCATTTGCCAGACTTACCTCTTTTAATAAAGAAATCAATCAAGCGCAGTTGAGTCAAATTATTCAAGATTTAGAATGTAATTTTGCAATTGATGCTTATTCTTTTTGCCAGTCCGAATCATTCAACTCACCAATAAATTCGCCACAAAAAATCTCAGTACATATTCCTCATCAAAATCCAAGAGAAGGAGGTAGCCTCAAATGATTCATTCATATAAGGAAAAGATGCGCATTTACGATTTGGTCAAAGATTTAGTACCTACTACTTTGTCTGAAAAAGATAAGAAAAATCTTCAAGCTAAAAAGACAAAACAAATTATTGATTTATGCACAAAACTTGGCTATGCCAACAAAACTCCTTCTAGTTCTTTAGAAGTTTCACTTATTTCAAAAGTTTTACCTCTTTTAGAGCAGGATAAATCCGATTATTCTCCTGAGGATTACAAAAAAGCTAATACTACTCAAAGAAAGCCGAAAGAAACTGTTTCTATGTCACCATCTGCTCCAATTACTGAGCCTGCAAAAAAATCACGCGTACTCCGCAGAATAATGCCTGAAATTAATTTAGCTGAAACACATTATGTAGAAGCAGAAGAATTGCATGAATTATCTGAGGGCGAACATGAAGAAATTCCGTTTCATCCTTCCACCAAAGATGAATATATTCAACATGAAATTAATTCAACTTTAAAAGAAACAAAAATTGAAATTGAGACCTCAGAAGTAAAAACATCTAATACCACTGAAATTCATGATTCAAAAATCCAAATTGAAATAACTTCTGAAACTCCAGAGGCTGACCTTATAGATATCAAAGCTGTTTTGTCAGAACCGTTACCTGAAGAAATAATTCACAAAACAATTCATTCACAGTCAATCGAAATATCAGAATCAGTTGAGATAATAGATGAAATAACTCAACCAAGCGAAATCAAGCAAAATCTTGAAATCGAGCCAAAAGCTGAACCGGAAGCATCAATTATTCAGACTGTTGAGGCTACGCCCATTAAGCCACCTGCTCCGATCGAAGAAGAAAAACCTAAAACAAAACCTGCTACTACTTTGCCAACTAAATCTATTACGCCACAGACTATTTCTACACAGCCAAAATCAGTTATTTACCGCGAAAGAGAATATATTCCTAGTACAAATTCTCAAGCTAATTCCGATTCAAGAACAAGAGCAGGTGGTGGGCAAGGAAAGGTTTTTTCTTCAAACTCATCTAATTTAGCCGAAGCTAAACCAAATTATCGACCAGGTTCACAAGCTTTTTCTTCTCAGAATCCAGGGAATCGACCACCTTATCAAAATCGACCACAAGGCACACCAGGAGCAGCTAGACCGGGAACTCCCCCTGGCCAAACTACTGCCCCTGGACAAGGTCAACCTTTTAGAGTTGCAAAACCAGTAAATAATTCTTTTAATCCTAATCGCAGAAAAGCGGGTGCGGGTGTTGCCCTTCGCAAAGGTGGGCCTGCCACAAAACCTGGAGCACCTGGTAGTAGATCTGGTAGTTCTGCAAAAGACCGTAATGCTCAGACTAAATCAGAAACCCCAGAAGAATTAGTTTTAACTCATCCAGTTACGGTTAAAGAATTGTCTGCTCTTTTAGTTGTTCAGGACACAGAAATTATTAGAAAGCTTTTCATGAAAGGTATCATGAGAACTGTCAATCAGACCCTTGAATTTGATTTGATTCAACAAATAGGCCAGGATCTTGGTTGCACAATCACAATTGATGAGACCAAAACTGATAAACATGATGAAGACCTTTCGAGTAGGCTTAAAGGCTTAGTTGATACTCATGTTTTGAATAATAATGACTTAGACCTTTTAGAGAAAAGACCACCCGTTGTAACTATTATGGGTCACGTTGATCACGGCAAAACCACTCTCCTCGATGCAATTCGCAAATCAAAAAAACAAATTACTGATAGCGAGTCTGGTGGAATTACTCAGCATATTGGAGCATATCAAATTGATGTTGTCGATTATGATGGACATACCCGCAAAGTCACATTTTTAGATACTCCAGGCCATGAAGCTTTTACGGCTTTAAGAGCAAGAGGTGCACAGGTTACTGATATTGCAATCTTAGTCGTGGCAGCTGATGATGGAGTTATGCCTCAAACAATTGAAGCTATTTCACACGCTAAAGCAGCTGAAGTACCAATTATTATTGCCGTAAATAAAATCGACAAACCAGATGCCAGCACGGATCGCATCCTAACCCAGCTTATAGAGCATGGATTGGTAGTAGAAGAATATGGTGGAAATGTAGTTTCTTCCAAAATTAGTGCAAAACAAAGATTAAATTTAGAAGATTTACTGACAAAAATTACATTAGTTGCAGACACGGAGTTGGAAAGCAAGCTGTTAGCAAATCCTACTTCAAGTGCGGTTGGAGCCGTGATCGAAGCTTCTCTATCAAGTAATAGGGGATCGGTTGCATCTTTGCTTGTACAGAGTGGAACCCTCAGAAAAGGTGATGCCATTGCAGCAGGAACAGCTTTTGGTCGCGTAAGAGCTATGTTTGATGATAGCGGCATAGAAATTTTGGAAGCACCTCCATCAACTCCCGTTCAGGTTCTGGGATTAGATAGTTTGCCGCAGGCTGGGGATACTTTTCAAGGTTTCAAAAATAGCCAAGCAGCAAGAGCCTTTGCAATGGAAGAAAGAGAAAAAGCGGCTTCTCGTCGAAGATCATCATCAAGAGGGCTTGAAGTGTTTTCTTCACAAGTCAGAGATGGAACTGCAAAAGAATTGGCGGTTATTATTAAAGCAGATGTCCAAGGTTCAGCTGAGGCTATTGCTCAAGAATTAAATAAACTCAGTGGTGATCAAGCACATGTGCGCATTGTTCACTCGGCCGCTGGCGCAGTAACCGAAAATGATGTGAATTTGGCTTCTGCGACAAATGCTGTAATTGTAAACTTTAATGCCTCAGTGGATTCAGCTAGTCTCAAGGCGGCAGCTGAGAACAATGTTCCAATTTACAATTACAATATTATTTATCAAATAACTGACGCCGTTACTAAAGCATTAAACGGCTTACTTGAGCCTGAAAGAATCGAGATTCTTCATGGATCCGCTGAAATCAGACAAATATTTCCAGTTGGTAAGAATAAAGTTGCAGGTTGTTCAGTCATTAAAGGCAAAATTGTTCGTGGTAGCACTGCCAAGATTATGCGTGGTAGCAAGTTGATTACGACAGTGCGTTTGGTTAATCTCAAAAGATTTAAAGATGATGCTAAAGAAGTTCAAGAAGGCTTTGAATGCGGTATTTCATTTGATGGATTCAATGATATTCAAGAACTCGATATTATTGAATCATGGGGTGAGGAGTTCAGAGAGAGAACTATTTAATTTTAGAAATAAATTTTAAAGACAAAATGAAAGAGGAAAAAAATGGGTAGGCCAGCATTTACAAGATCAACTAGATTAGCCTCAATTGTCAAAGAAGAACTGGCAGTTATGATTAATGGCCATCAAATAAAAGAATTGAAAGATCCTCGCATTCAAGGATTAATTTCTATTACTGAAGTCGTAGTCACAAATGGTTATCAGCACATGGAAATCTTTTTAAGTATTTTTGAAAAGGAAAATCGTGCTGGAATATTGGAAGTTTTAAATGAAGCAAATTCGTCTATTAGAGGGGAAATATGCAGACGTCTGAAATTGAGATTTGCACCAACTATTGTGTTTAAATTGGATGAGTCGATTGAGCGAGGTTTTAAAGTTTGGGATGTTTTAGACCAAATTTCAGAAGAAGGTAATTAAAAAAAATGTGGCTCAAATAAAAAAAAAGAGACTCATTAAAAGAGGCAATAATTTAGAACTGAGATGATTGATTCTTTCATTAGGCTTAATTTAGGTAGACCTTTATCAAGTATCAATTGGAAATCCACTACCCAGAATCCACCAAAAACTGACTCGTCTTTCAAAACAATATTACGACTCTCACGTTTTGCTTGGAATTCAAACTGAGATTAAATTCCGATGAATCCATAAACGATTAATCCGAGAGAAGAAAATATAGACAAAAAAGAAATCGCTTTCAGCATTGTAGATTGAGTCTGAAAAAGTCCTTCACCAAACAAAAGCAAGAAGCTAAATAAGGACAATAACATTCCAATCGAAAAAATTTCTCCTCTTCGTTCGGCAATATTAAATTGTTTGTCATAAGTATTTGCTTCATCCAAAATTTGTTCAAGCTCTTTGCTGTATCGATTAATTTCGCTTTGTAAATTATTCAGATTCACAGTTATTTGGGCAATTTCATCTTTGGTGACATTGGATGATTTGAGGTTTAACTGCAAATGATTGTATTCAATTGAACAAATTTTCTTTCTGGTGCTCTTTGAGCCGTAGCGATCCCAGCTATTATTGCGGTTGTTTAGATTCAAATTCATTTGATACTCAGCCTTCTTCTCAAACCACAAACTGATGCACAGGATGAGCGAAGTAAAAAGCAACAAGAATATTAATGATGAAGATTTTTTTGTCACTGATTTTAAAGATTTTTGAAAAAGATTTTGTTTTAAAAGTTTGCCCTAAAAATTCACTCTGGAAATTGGCAAAGAATTAACCAAATTCGATTAGCCTAATCAGACCTTACAAATCATAATAAAATAAAACTCACTAAATAATTAATCAATTAAAATAATTATTTCTGTACTTACAGTTTTGAATCACCGTATTAAATTTTGATATCACAATTTGCTTAAGCGATTAACAAAAAAACTGTTTTGCATAACCTGCTTACTCGTCCTCCTGACGGGCAATCTCGATTTAAAGACTTCTGGAGATAATGCAAAACCCGATCAGGGTGAACAACAACAATTAAATCAATTAGAATTCAAAACCTTTGGAATTGTTTACCTCGGTGATGAAATCAACAAAAGACTAAATCGATTAGAAGATTCAGTTTATGGAAAAATCTCAGCAAGCTCTCCTCCTGATGATAGGCTCAAAAGATTAAATAAAGCACTCAATCCTCCAGAAGGTAAAATTCCGCAAACTGTAAAAGAGGAAATTGATCGCGAAGTTGCCAAGGAAGAAAAACTTGAAGAAGAAAGACTAAGCCAAGAAGCCAATAACCGAGAAATAGACAATTCTTCAGCCAGCTCATCAACAAACTCAGGCGGATATTCTCAAACTCCTCAAACTAAAGTAACTTTATTGCCGAATCTAGAAGAATTATCCAAAAAAACATTGCAGATCATAAACCAGGAGCGCTCTTTTAGGAATTTAGCTCCATTATCACTTGATACAACTGCTCAAAAAATTTCAATAGAACATGCAAGTTATTTGATTCAGACCAAACAATTTTCACATTTCGGTGTTGGCGGAAAAAACCCAGATCAGCGATTTTCAGAAGCAAATGGAACTGGCAAAATTGAAGAATTAATTGATGGATTTTTTGCAGAAGTTAATGAGAAAGGTGAATTACAACCAATTGATGTAAGCAGCGAAGTCCCAAATCAATTGATGGATGCCATACTCAAAGTTCCAGACAAAGCTGACATTATATTCAGTAATGATGCCAATCAAGCTGGCATTAGCTTTGTCTTAGACCCAAATAAAAAACAATTAGTTGTAGTAGTTGAAATAATCACCAATTACGTCAATCTTGCCTTTATTCCACAAAAAAATCCTCCTTCTTCAATTCCAATTAGTGGTTCTTTGCAAAATGGCTTTAAGCTAGCCTGGATTGGCATTGCTCGAAAAGACTTTGAACAAGGAGAACATAGTGAAGTCGAACCCTCAGCTTATTTTGCACCAATCGATAAAGTTGTTTATTTAGATAAAACCGCTGATAGAGCCAAAAGTATTGCTAAAACTGGTGGAATGATTTTAGCAATGGTGGCAGCACCTTTTACCTATGGAGCAAGTATGCTGGTCGCCGATCTTCTTATGCAGTCAATTGCTCAAACTTATCAGGCGCAGGACGTTGAAGTTAGACAGGGGGTAAGAGCTGATATGGACGGAAATTTTAATGGAAATATTAATGTCGGTGAATGGGGATCAGGTTTATATTATGTGAGCATTTGGGCTTATCAAGGTCGCTCAAAAAAACCAATCGTGGTTGGACGCCGAACTGTTTCTGTGAGTTAATTCTCTGACTATTAGAAGCTTTCTATGATAATTAAATCCAGGCTAATGAAAAACTCAATTTGCTCATTTTTGATTAGCTTTCTTTTTGTATTGCCCTGCTGGTCTGACGAAAACGCTCTAGAGGGTATAGACAATGATTTCACAATTTGGCCAATGGCATCAATAGAATTTCCGCTATACAAAGAGAAGCTGTCTGGTTATATTTACACGCAACCAACTTTCACAAATAATGCCAGCGACTTGAATCCTCTGGTGCTCAGAGGCGCTGTTGTTTTTAACCCCCGCAAAGATTTGTCCCTATGGACTGGCTATGATAGACATCTGAGCATAAACAAATCAGTTAATTTCCTCGAAAATCGTATTTGGCAACAGGCAGTAATAAATTCTAGATTAAAAGATTTTTCTATTTCTCATAGGCTCAGATTGGAAGAGAGAATCTTTGATCAAACAAATCAGGTCTCACTTCGACTTAGATACAGATTGAGAGCAACGCATCCAATTGGTCAATCTCAGAAATGGTATGCAGCAGCAAGCAATGAAGTCTTGCTCAATGCCATTGACACCGATCCCCGTCCAATCGGCTTTGCAGAGAATAGAACATTTATTGGCTTAGGACGTAAATTGACTAAAAACATAAATTTAGAAGGTGGTTATCAATTATCTTTGATTAATTCACCAGTTGGCAGATCTGAATTAATGAGACATTGCTTGAGCACAAATCTAATAATTTCTTTTCCTTATAAAGCTGATAAGTAATAATATAAATTTCCTAAACAATCCTAATTAAAGAAGCTACTAAATTGGCTTTTTCTCTGGCTTGTTCGATACTGTCGCCTTTTGCTAAAGCCACTCCCATTCTACGAAAAGGCCGCGAATCAGGTTTGCCAAACAATTTAACATCAGTATCTACCTGACTAAGAGCGTCTTCTAATCCTTCATATCGAACGAAATCAGAGTTGTCACTTGCCAATATAACTGAGCTAGCTGAAGCTCCCAATTGTTGAATTTCTGGAATTGGTAAACCTAAAACCGCTCTAAGATGAAGTTCAAATTCATTTAGATTTTGTGAAATCAAAGTCACCATTCCAGTATCATGTGGTCTAGGAGAAAGTTCTGAGAATATCACTTCATCTTTGGTAATAAAAAACTCAACACCGAATACACCAGCACCACCCAACTTATCAGTAATCTTTTTAGCCATTTCTTGCGCTTTTTGAAGAGAATCCGAGGCCAAAGAAGCAGGTTGCCATGATTCCTGATAATCGCCTCTTTCCTGTCTATGCCCAATAGGTGCGCAAAATAAAGTCTCTCCATTCCATTGTTTTATTGTTAATAAGGTAATTTCCAAATCAAAATCAATAAATTCTTCCACAATAACTTTGTGAGTATCTCCTCTACTACCTTCAATTGCATATTGCCAAGCCTTTTCAATTTCGTCAGGAGACTTAACCGTAGATTGTCCTTTGCCTGAGGATGACATAACTGGCTTTATAACATTCGGAAAACCAATTCTGGAACTCATCACTTTTAATTCATCAAAAGAAGAAGCATAAGCGTATTTTGCAGTTCGCATTCCAAGACCCTCAGCTGCAAGCTCACGAATACGATCTCTATTCATAGTGTAATTGACGGCCATTGCTGTTGGAATAACACAAATCCCTTTTGCTTCATATTCAAATAATTTTTCGGTTCTTATAGCTTCAATTTCAGGAATTATGAAATCAGGTTTATGCTTTTCAATAACCTTTTCTAGAGCATCTCCATCGAGCATAGAAATCACTTCAAATTCATCTGATATTTGCATAGCAGGAGCACCAGAATAACGATCGACTGCCACAACATAATTACCTAATCTTTTAGCGGCAATCGCAAACTCTTTGCCTAGCTCGCCAGAACCAAGAAGCAAAAATTTAACTGGTAATTTCATTAACCAAGAAAGTCCTTTAAGTTGATATTTTTGCCATTATAGAACTAAGTTGCAGGGAAGGAGATTCTCAGTAAACAGATGATAGAAATTATTTCTTCAAAAACTTCATTGGATCGATCGGAATACCTTTCCAGTGAACTTCAAAATGCAAATGCGGCCCAGTAGTTCTATAGCCCGTATTTCCCGAATAACCGATTATGCTTCCTTCTTTGACGATCTGACCTTTGGTTACCACTATCTTGGATAAATGCAAATATGCAGTTTCCAATTCCGTTGAATGAGATAGTCTAATCTGCCTCCCACCACCTGAATCAACTGAGTTGACAATTTTAATTACTTTACCTTCAATTGGAGCTTTGACTGGAGTGCCTGACGGAGTTGCAAAATCAATACCAGAATGAAATTGTTTTCTTCCTTTTCCAATTGGATCATTGCGAAAGCCAAAGAGAGAACTAATTGGATAAAACCTATCAAGGATTTTGAGAATACTGAGATTACCCTTAAAGGAAGCTAAGTCTATAAATCTTCCTTTATCAGATAAATACTCCAAAAAATAATTGTAAAGAGCTGCCTTTTCTTCAAGCTCTTCAACTTCTTTGGTAGCCACAAGCCCCTCATTCCACAATTGCTTTTTGATTTCCAAATCAGCTTGCATTTTACTCAGCTGAAATTTGAGCTTATTCCCAAGAGTCTCTTCGTATGAGCCACGCATAGGATTGTTGATTGTAAATTCAAATTGCTCTAGTTCCGCTAATTGTTCTTTGTAAGAGGTTGCATCATTTAGTGTTATTAATCCAGCTTCATACAATTGCTTCAAATCTTCCAATTTGCCATTAACTTCAGTTTTTCGATCTGAAATCAAGCATATAATTTTATCTTTCTGATTTTTTGCCTTTTCTTTAGTTACTTCCGCCTGAGAACCAAAAAGACTCAAGGTAAAAAAAACAATGAATAGACTGACTAGAAGGCATAATCTTATGAATAAATTTTTTATCAATTTTATAAATTTTGTTTATTTAACATTCAATTCTTATTTATTAGAAAAGACTAGCAAAAGCTTGAACTCAAAATTGGTAAAATCTTGTAATGGTAAGTAAAAAAGATATGCTTGAATTCACAGTAACTGGCATCGGGATTGACACTAGGACTAATAATCCGCTTGTCATACTGCATAGCATTAGCGAAGAAGATTTAATTTTGCCAATTTGGATTGGTAGATTAGAAGCTCAATCGATTGCAATCGCACTTCAAGGAGAAAAGCTCGAACGTCCACTAACTCATGATTTGATGGCTAATTCAATTGAGTCGTTAGGTTACCAAATCGATAGAGCGGAAATTCATTCAGTACAAACTGGAACTTTCTTTGCAAATTTATTTTTAAAGAATAAAATGTCGGGTGAAGAAATAAGTGTCGATGCTAGACCCAGCGATTGTATTTCATTAGTTTTGCGTGGTAATGCTTCTATTTTTGTTTCCAATTCTGTAGTTGAACAAAGCTGCATTCCAGCAATTATTCACACAGAAGAAGATGAAGTTGAAGAAGAAAAAAGAGAAAAAGAAGAATTTCGCAAATTTCTAGATAATGTTAATGCTTCTGATTTTAAGCTTCCCCCCGAGGATTTTGATTGGCACAAAAGCTAAAGACCATATGAAGCAGATTTTTTTTATGATCTCTGAATCAAAAATATTTACAATCATGCATTTTTTGTCATCCAGCGCTTGAAAAGCTCATTATCTATTCCAAAAATATCAAGTGTTTTCCCAACTACAAAATTGACTAAATCATCAATTGTTTTTGGTTCATGATAAAAAGCTGGCATTGCAGGAAGTATAACTCCCCCAGCCTGGGTAATAGTTAGCATATTTTGCAAATGAATTGCATGAAATGGGGTTTCACGAGCAACTACAATCAATTTATTGCGCTCTTTTATGCATACATCAGCGCAGCGAGAGATCAAATCACTGGAAATACCATTGGCAATACGGCCAACAGTTCCCATACTACAAGGAATTATAATCATGCCTTGACTGCGATAAGAACCACTAGAAACGCTAGCCGCTAAATTTTCGGCGGACCAAGTCCGAATTAAGTCTTTCAATTCACTCTCACTCTTAGCATTAGAAATTTGATTGACTAAATATGAAATCAGATTTTCTTTATTCTCTTTCGGTGACTCATATTTAAAATTAATTCCCATTTCCATTTGAACGACTTTGCAGGCTGTCTGCGAAAGAATTAAGTCAATTAAATATCCTTGACTAACTAAAAATTCGATTAATCTAATTCCATAAATAGAACCGCTAGCTCCAGTTATGGCAACAGTAATAGGTTTTTGTATTTCAGACATTTGGAAAAATTTCGCTTAGGAAAGGCTGATTTTATTGGCAATTAGATATTGGCTTATATCTAATTGCCAATAAAATTATTAATTCAAAAGATACAGTGAAAATTTTGAAATGCTTTAATAAATTCAAGGTAAAAAGTTGAAAAAATCTTAGAAAAAGAAAAGGCCGCAATCAGAGTATCGAATACTAATCTCTGGAAGCAGCCTTTGATATTAGGATTTGAAATTTCTATTTAATTAAGCATCCATTTTGCGGATTTACAAAGTCATTGAACAATAAAATCGAATGAGGTGGAATATTGGTCGCTTCAGCGTAAACTTTGCTTTCATAACGATTATTTCTAGCTTTCAAAGCAGCCTTTAATTCACCTGATGAGCTCAAAAGATTATTGACGGCTGAGGAAGGACTATATCTTTCTTCAACAATAGATTTGATTTCTTGTTCATCGATTTGAAAAGTCATTTCTTTAGCCTTATTGTATGCCCACTCATTGATTGCAAAATCAAGATCTCTTTTATTTGCTTGTCCCTTTTTGCTTATCAAATCGGCTCTCAAAGATTCAATGGGAGCACTTGCTCTAAAACTTTCAGTAGCTTTTGCGCGTTTTTTGTCTAGCAAATCACCTTGGATTTTTGACCATTCTTTTGATTGTTTAGGAATATATCTATCTTGCAATAAGCTCTGTGAAGCAATTTGACAAGTATTATTTTCTTTGTTTTTTGTCAAATAACTTTCACCCGGAGATAAAGGCAAAACCTGAAACACAATCGGAGTAGCTCCTGCACAACCAGATTCTTCATGATATTGCTTGCAAAGAGATTGCTCTTCAAATGAAGGAAGTGAGGCGCATTTGTCTGAGGAAGTAGCCAAAGCATTTAAATATCTACGAGCATCAAATCCAAATTTTTTGTAAATAGTTCCACGAAACATTTCTTGCAAATCGCAGCTCTGTTCTTCATTTTTAATATATTCGCCATTATTACCAACTCTTACTAAATCAAAGAGATTAGGGTAAATCGCACCTGTTCTTCTCTTATCCTGGAAAGTCTGACCAGTAGAGAGCGCATAATATTTCTTGCTGCCTTTATAAACTAAATATTCATGATTACCTGAACTAATAGAATTAGAAATATAAAAATTATTTGGTGATAAATTTGATGAACTACTTGATTGCGTATTTTGTTGAATTGCTTGAATTTGATTATTGGACTGAATTTTAAGATCGGAGTCTGTGCCTATTGGATTAGAAAATGCACTAAATGATGATACTGACAAAGAAGAAGCTACAACTAGAATAGATAATAATTTTTTATTGAACATATTTTTAAGTTTAAAATCGGGACTTACTGAATTGGAAAATTTTTGGGCTGAACTTTAAATCTACTATATTTCCGCTCTCGAAAGAATGAATTGGCTTTATTTTCCCCAGTTAATTACAAAGTGAGAACATTTCAATATTGTGAGTTTGATCCTTAACCATCAAAAGCATTACCTAGAATTGATTCTGAAAGATTAATTGACTGAAATATTCAACTGTTTCATCTGCTAAGACTTTAACTAAGCTCGACAAACTTAATTAGCATTTATTCAAAACAATTGAACAAAAACTCATAAATGTTTCAACAACTTGGCCCATGTCCATCTCTAGAATATAAGTATGAAACTCAAATTCACAAAACAACAATTGCAGATAAAGTCAGAATGAATAGAAGAGAGTTTTTAAATTCAACGATAAGCTTAGGCGTTGGCAGTTTGGTTTATGCAAACCTATTACCCACTATGCTACTAGCATCGACTTCAGTCAAGAACAATGAAAGGAAAACCAAAATGAATAACAGCACAATCAACAAAGTAATTCATAGAGCTAATGAAAGAGGTTATGCAGAACATGGCTGGCTCAAGAGTTTTCATTCATTTAGTTTTGCAAATTATTACAATCCAGAAATGATGGGTTTCGGACTACTAAGGGTTATCAATGATGATAGTGTCGATCCAGGCTTTGGCTTCGGCACTCATCCACACAATGATATGGAGATAATCTCTATTCCTCTTTCGGGAACGCTAGAACATAAAGACAGCATGGGAAATCATTTTCTGATTAAAGCTGGTGAAGTCCAGGTCATGTCGGCTGGAACAGGCATTACCCACTCTGAATATAATCAATCCAAAACTGAGCCCGTAAAATTTTTGCAAATCTGGATTAAACCTAAGATCAATGGTATTCAGCCTAATTACGATCAAAATAGTTTCTCTGTCAATGATAGAAAAAATCAATTCCAAGTAATAGTCTCAGGCTCAGGAAAAGCTCATTCACTAAAAATCAATCAAGATGCACAAATGGCATTAGCTGATCTAGAGAGTGGAAATACCATTACATACAAACAAGCTTACTCTGGAAATGGCATTTATGTTTTTGTGCTCAAAGGCAAAATCAATATTGCTGGTGAAGAATTATCAACTAGAGATGCGATTGGACTGACTAATATTTCAAATGTTGATATTCAAGGATTGGATAATGCGGAAATTTTGGTAATTGAAGTTCCAATGAGTTGATTCGATTCTTTTAGTATGAAGGCTCATATTGGATATTTGATTCACACTGAGGATTTATAGGCCATTTCCAGCAATATGGACTTTTAATTTCTGCTTGTCTCCCACTTCCAATTCCTGTGACGAAAGACCATAAACCTATTTTCTTTGCCTGAGCTTCTTCTTGATCAGCTTTGTATTTTCCACCCGAAAACTTGGGATAATCCCAGGCAGCGCCATTTTTCACCATGAGCTCAGCTATATCTTCACCCCTATGATTCAATGAGCAATTTCGCATTTCTCCAGAAAATTCTTCGCATTTGAAATCAAAATCTTTTCCCTTCAGAAGTGAAATCAAATATTTCTTTGATTGATAACCATAGGGCTGATCAATTGCAGGAGAATCAATTCCAATTATTTTGACCTGAAATTCTTCGGTATTTTTATCTTTGATTATGCAAGTATCACCAGTTTTACAATCAATCAGTCTCGCAGAATAAGCCTTAGGAGAACAAAGGAAAAAACACAAAACACAAATAATCGGCGCTAAATGAGTTGATTTATACAATTGTGTGAAAACTTTCAATGTTAGATTTGCTTTCATAATCATCATAGCTATAGGAGAAGGCTGATTGAATAAGCATATCGCAACTATTAAAAATTCAGAACAACATTTACACGCAAAATACAATCTCGATTTGGGTATAAATATATTTAATCATTCATATTTCGCAGAACAATTCACTACCTTACTCAGAGTCCCCTATCCCAAACTTCTTTCTAAAGCGAGATGGGATAATTGGCGAGGGTTCTCAAGCTTCCGCGAAAAAGTTCGTTAATTAGACATTTGAACCAAGAAATTTAGATTGAGATATGGGATCAGGCGACGATCAGGCATCAGAGAAAAAATTTGACCCGACACCAAGGCGTTTGCAAAAGCTTAGGGAACAAGGCAATGTGCCTAAAAGCCGAGACCTAGCCCAACTAGCAACTTTTATTGCAGGCGTGAGTTTTCTCATTACTGGAGGAAATTACATTTGGGAAAGACTGCTCTCGATGTTTCGAAATTTATGGGGAGCAATTGCCCTTAGAAATTTGGGGGAAATGGGGACTGGCTTTATCATTGAGCATTCAATTAAGAATGTGGCTCTAGTGATAGTACCGCTTTTGTTATTTACCGCTTTAAGTGCCATTGTGCTTGATGGATTACAAGTGGGGTTCAATTTCAGTACTGAGTCAATTGGCTTTAAGCCTGAACGGTTAAATCCTTTTCAAAATTTAAAACAAATTTTCACTATTGCCAAAGTAGTTGAATTGTTAAAAGAATTAATAAAAGTTGCAACATTAGCTTTTGTGGCTTGGCGAACTATAGGTAAGCACTTTACGGATCTGTTTGGACTTTTAAATGCCAGTTCTATTGCTGGTGTTGCGGAAATCATGAAAGCAATTTTAATGGACTTTACAACCAGTGCTGTCTTAGCCCTTTTAGTGATTGCACTTGCCGATTTGTTTTTTCAACGTTTTGATTTCACCAGAAAAAACAGAATGACTATGAAAGATATGGTAGATGAGATGAAAGAAAGCGAAGGAGATCCATATATGAAAGCTAAGCGCAGGCAAATGGCAAGGCAAATGACGCAAAGAAGACAAATCGCCAATTTACCTGAAGCCGACTTTATAACTACCAATCCATCAAAAATTGCAGTTGCGATTAAATATACATCAGGAGAAATGAGCGCCCCAAAGGTTATTGCCAAGGGAGGTGACGCTTTTGCTTGGCGAATTATTCAGGTTGGTAAGGAGCATGGAATTCCAATTATTGAAAATATCCCCCTTGCGAGAGCTCTTTATAAACTTGTGAAAGTCGAACAAGAAGTTCCACCAGAGTTATATCGTGCTGTGGCAGAAATTTTATTATTTGTTTATCAAGTCAGAGGAAAAGCTAAATTCCGCTAAGAATAGCTATAGAAACACCTAATTCATGTTTAGGTTGAGGACTTAGCCACTACTGATTTCTTTGTGTAATCTCGCTTGCGAGGAGTGATTTGATTGGTGTCAACAGCTTCATAAGTAATAATTGGATTATTTGTTTTTGCATCATAAGTTGCGATCGTGGATTTAAGAAAATCGTCATTTCTTTCAGGGAATTCTGGCTTGAAGTGAGCGCCCCTAGATTCATTTCTTTGTAAAGCACTTAAGGTAATAACTCGGCCCAAGCTAAGCAAATAATAAAGTTGATGAGCATAACGAATTGATTGATTAGCCCAATTACCTTTATCGGGAATTGAAATATTCCAAAATCTTTCTTGAAGCTCTTGAATCTTCTGGTCGGTTTTTTGAAGAGTATCGTTATAGCGAACAATAGTTACATTTGCTGTCATTATGTCACCAAGCTCTTGATGAAGCTTGCGAGGATTTTCTTTCCCATCCAAAGCTAAAAGTTTATTCAAGAAATCTTTTTGTTTTTGTACTTCAGCTTCAAATACGCTCTGAGAAACTTCATACGCTGGTTTCACTTTGTTCTTGGTGTATTTTAAAGCTTCTGGTCCAGCTGTATATAGCCCCGTAAAGACACAAGAAAGCAAGGAGTTAGCTCCCAATCGATTCGCTCCATGATATTGATAATCACATTCGCCAGCTGCAAAAACACCTTTAAGGTTTGTCATTTGAGTTTCATTTTCAACCCAAAGCCCTCCCATAGAATAGTGAACTGCAGGGAAAATCTCCATTGGAACTTCACGTGGATCGACACCTTTGAATTTTTCATAAATTTCAAGAATGCCTTTCAGCTTACGATCAAGATATTCAACTCCCTTAGCCTTAGCAATTCCAGTTACATCGAGATAAACAAAAGGTCTTCCCTCTACGCCTAGGCCAAGTTCATAGACAATCTGAAAAATTTCACGAGTAGCAATATCACGTGGTACCAAATTTCCATAATCAGGATATTTTTCTTCGAGGAAATACCAAGGTTCGCCAGTTTTACCGCAAGGACGCTTATTACCATGATTATCTACCCAAGTTTTATTCGAATCGCCATAAACCCAGACCCGACCACCTTCACCGCGAGCCGATTCTGACATTAAACGCAATTTATCATCACCACCAATAGCGGTTGGATGAACTTGAATAAATTCTCCATTTGCATATTTTGCGCCTTGCTCATAAAGAGAAGTTACAGCTAAGCCATTATTGCTGACACCATTGGTTGAGCGACCATAAACCATGCCAGGACCACCAGTGCAAACTACCACTGCATCCACTGGAAAAGCTTTGACTTCCATGGTGACTAAATCTTGAGCCACTATTCCACAGCAAGAACCATCGGCTGGATCAAAAACAGAAGATAAATATTCCCAACGCTCAAACTTCTCGACTAAACCTTCAACCTCAAAACGTCTAACTTGTTCATCCAAAGCATAAAGCAATTGTTGTCCAGTGGTAGCTCCTGCATATGCTGTTCGGGGGTGAAGTGTTCCACCAAAACGACGGCGATCAATATTGCCTTCATTTGTTCTATTGAATGGAACTCCCAGGCGATCGAAAAGATCGATAATGTCTGGAGCAGCATCACACATTTTTTTGACTGGGCCTTGATTAGCCAAGAAGTCACCACCATAAACTGTGTCATCAAAATGTTGATAAGGCGAATCACCAGTCAATGGATTTGCGGCATTTATTCCACCTTGAGCGCAAACAGAGTGAGATCGTTTGACTGGAACAATCGAAAATATTTGAACAATTACATCTTGCTTTTCTCTACTGCTCTCTGCGATCTTCATAGCTGTAGCGAGACCAGCTAATCCTCCTCCAATTACAGCAATCTTTGTCTTTTTGCTTTTATCTTCCATGGCTTATATTTTTGTACTTTCTATTTTGCTTTGAGGTGCAAGATTTGAGTTATAGACTTTCTACACTTTTACTTTTGTGAAAATTTTTATCAGATTCAAATTTTAATCGATTTAAACTTAGTTGGCGTTTATGAGTTAATTGAATTTGACAAAAGTACAAAGACACAAAAAGGTTATCCCTGTAATAGAGAGGAATAGCTCTCACAACACTGTTAGTAATAATCGTGAAATTAATCCCAAACCAAAAATCAAAATCATTGGGGAAATATCAAAAGTACCGCCAATTGGAGGGATTATTTTGCGAATTGGAGCCAATATTGCATTGAAAAAGCGATCTAAAGTGGCATAAACAATGTTTTTTTGGAAATCAGGAATCCAACTCATGAGAACCCAAACCAAAAGAGTGATTTGAAATATTTCAAAGAATTTTTGAATGACAAGAATTAACATTTTCTTTTTTCCTTTTTCTCAAGATATTTTAGATGAATAGCAAATAAAAGCTTAGAAAAGAATTCAAGGAAACATCTATTTATTCGATCTTCCCCTGATTGAGCATCACCCAGCTCACCTAACTCAACCCATACTCAAAATTGCTTCCTGACTAACTCTATATTGGACAGCCTCGGCAATATGCTCATCTTCAATACTTTGCGAACTTGCCAGGTCAGCAATAGTTCGAGAGACCCTGAGAACATGATCATAAGTTCTACCTGTAAGAGCCAAATCAGTGACTGCCCTTTTCAGCAAAGACTGGGCTGATTCACTGAGCTGACAATATTCTTTTATATCTTTTGGCCGCATTTGTGCATTATTCATTCCTATATGTCCAGCTTTTTCATATCTTTGTCTTTGATTTTCCCAAGCGATGAAAACTCTTTCTCTGACACTTTCAGAAGATTCTTGTTTTTCTGAATCAAAGTCAATTAATTCTTCTGCCTTAAGCGATGGTACCCAAACAATTAATCCGA
This sequence comes from Candidatus Melainabacteria bacterium, assembly GCA_005110395.1. GTDB lineage: Bacteria > Cyanobacteriota > Vampirovibrionia > Caenarcaniphilales > Caenarcanaceae > LMEP-10873. The sequence goes on from DUDU01000079.1 coordinate 26,578, forward strand.
ATCTATCCCAGAGTGGAGCTGAAAGAACAAGCCTATTAACCGATTTGGATTTTGTACCAGTATATGGATTGCAAGCCCCAATCAATAAAAAACGAGAGGGATATTGAGCAGACAAACGCGCTCTTGCAATCATAACCTCACCACTTTCAATTGGTTGGCGTAGATTGTCTAAAGTTCTTTTATCAAATTCAGCTAATTCATCCAAAAACAAAACTCCATGATGAGCCAAACTAACTTCTCCTGGTTTTGGATTGCTACCACCCCCAATAAGTCCTGCACCAGAAATTGAATGATGCGGAGAACGGAAAGGTCTAGTTCTAATGAGTGATTTACCGCTGCTTGCCAAATGACCTGCAACACTATAAATTTTTGTGACTTCCAAAGCCATCTCTTGCGTCATTGGTGGCAATATAGTTGGAAGACAACCAGCTAACATTGATTTCCCGCCGCCAGGCTCACCAACAAAAAGCAAATTATGTCCACCAGCTGCGGCTATTTCCAAAGCTCTTTTTGCTTGATATTGGCCTTTAACATATTTCAAGTCTTGTCCCTTAAACTCCAAGCCATCATTCGCATCAAAAGCTTGCTCAGGTACTAAGAATTGGTCAGCCCTATTTTGATCAATTAATATTTCAACTACTTCATTTAGTGAGTTTGCCGCATAAACTTTTATTCCTTTAATGAGTGATGCTTCTTTTCCATTTCCTTTAGGAACAATTATTGATTCAATTCCATGGGCTTTAGCTGCAGCCGTAATTGGTAAGATTCCATGGCTTGGCTTTAGTTCGCCACTGAGAGAAAGTTCTCCAACAAACCAAATATTTTTGACAGGCTTTAATTGCCCTGAACTAATTAAAATGCCAATTGCAATAGGCAAATCAAAATGAGAACCCTCTTTGCGTAAATCGGCTGGAGCCATATTCACAACAATTCGTCCAAGCGGAATATCAAAACCACTTGTTTTTATTGCGGCTTTTACTCTTTCTTTTGCTTCACTAATCGAAGCATCAGGCAAACCCACAATCAAAACTTGCGGCAGGCCACGAGAAATATCGACTTCAACCGAAACTTGTTGAGCATTTATGCCAATTAGGGCACCAGATGAAACATTTGCAAACATGAGTGAAACATGTAGCTAAACAATTTAATCTGAAGTATAAAACAAAGTTCAAACTAAAAACAGTATTAACTTTAATATACAAATCCCATTGGTACAAATAAGCCTGGGTACCAAGCAGCTGTCGGAACCATATAAACAAATCCGGTTGGCATTACTGTCCACGCATAACCTCTTGGGATTTGAACACTTGTTCCATTAGGATAGGTATATGCAATTGGTGCATAGCTAATCCAAGTCTGAGGGGCGGCTTTTGCTCCTTGGACACAAGAGAACAGCACGGCAAAAAACATAAAAGAAAATAATAAAGTTAATTTTGTAATTGTTTTGTATTTAAACATATTCAAATATCCTCAAAAACACGAATCAGTGAATTTTTTACAAATGTGATATTCCATCTTTTGACCTAGGCTAATTGATTGATTAGGGAAAACGCATATTTCTTAGAAATTTCTCTAAGCCAGACTTTCCAAATGCTCTGCAGATTCTTCCTACAACCTTTTGCAAGTTATTGTTTGGAAGTAGTTATAAATAAACGTTTAAAAATGCTACAAAAAAAGATGCCCCTCTTACAACCAGCAATGGGTAAGAAAGGGGCCGAAATGAATTGTGTTTTCACACTTATTATTTTCCTCCAAGTAGCTGATTCTATAAGGGATGACCAGAAATAATTGATAAAATTTTGTTTTCCACTATTGGAAGCTTTTCCATTTTAGATTCAATCTTGAAAAGTCTCTCTGCGCAAATAAAGTCAGCAAGCAGAAGCACAAATGATAAATGTTTTAAAAGTAAATAACTTCAATTGATCTCAAAATAAATTCATGAAAACTCTCTTTATTTCAGGCATAGACACGGATATTGGTAAAACCATAATTACGACGGCTTTAGCTTGCGCATTAAGTGCAATCGGCAAAAAGGTAGCCGTATTTAAGCCTATTCAGACGGGTGCAACCAAAAAAGTAGAGAATAGTTGGATTTCTCCTGATTTGGAATTTGTGCAGAAATATTGTCCTGAAGCTATTGCTAAATATTCTTATTGTTTTGAATTGCCAGCTACGCCAGCTTTGGCTGCAAAAGAGGCTGGCATCATTATTAATTTTGAGAAAATCAAAGCCGACTATAAAGCCATAAGCAAAGAAGTAGATATAGTCTTGGTTGAAGGTGCTGGTGGTTTTTTTGTACCAATTTGTTCAGGAAAGACAATTGCTGATTTAATCAAATGTTTGAATATTCCGACCCTTTTGGTTAGTGCTAATCAGTTGGGCACAATTAATCAGACTTGTTTGTCAGCTTTTTATGCAAAATCTCTTGGTATAAATCTAAGTGGTTTTTTATTTTCGGGAAAAAATCAAACTAGGCCTACTAAGGAAAGTGTTGTGCAAAGCAATGCAGATTTTATAATTGAGTATTCAGGAATTCCTTTTTTAGGAAATTTCCCAAACTGCACAGCTGACAAATCATTTGACAAACAAGCATTTATTGAAGCTATAAAAGAAACGGATTTACTTTCCTTATTTTCAAGATCTTAAAATTTCATTTAATTTTTCTCTTACTTTTTTGATTGATTCGCAGGCTTGCCATTTGGGGCTGCCAACTTCTTTTCTTTGATTTCGTAATAAATATGAAGGATGATAAAAAGGCATAATCAAAGTTCCTTCTAATAATTCGCCTTGCCCGTCAATCCACTCTCCATGCAATTTGGTGATTTTAGGATTCTTTATTTTCAGGACTCCAGCGACCGAAGTAGCTCCCAATAATAAGAGAATTTTTGGTTTGACTAAATAAATTTGTGATTGTAAATAAGGCCAGCATTGTTCTACTTCGATTGGCTTTGGAACTCTATTACTTGGCGGCCGACATTTTACAATATTGGCAATGTATGTTTCTTCTTTTCTGCTTATTTGACCAGCATCTAGCATTTTATCGAGCAATATTCCAGCTTTACCAACAAATGGAAGCCCTTTCAAATCTTCTTGCTCGCCAGGTCCTTCACCAATAATCATGAGTTTTGCCTTTGGGTTTCCATCATAAACCACTACATTATTTCTAGTCTGACAAAGATTACATTTCTGACAATTCTTGGCTTCAAGATTTAAAGCTTCCATTGAAAGAAATGGATTATCTGGATTTCTTGGCCAGGTAATTCCAATAGACAAATTATTTTTGCCAAGACTGTTTTCGACTAATAATTCATTTGGGGGCAAACTGTTTTTAAATAAATTCATTAAATAATTATTTTAAGAGCTGCACATTAATTGAATTTTGTGAATTTTAATCTTGATTTTCTAATTTATCGATTTGCTCAAATTTTCAGAAAATTACCTTTTGAACTCAAAACCTCTTAACGCCCACCAAAAAGCAGCTTTGCAAGATTCAAAAAAACGAAATGGGGATAAACAAGGCCAGCTTATGATATATTTTAAGATTAGTATATTTAATTGATTTAATGAGCGCTACAAAAAAATCCCCAGTTAATAAGTTAATTCAATATTTTAAAGATGTAGTCAGAGAAGGCAAACTCATCAGCTGGCCTGATTACAAACATGTTGGTTTTCAATTTGTTATTGTAGTGATTTTATCAACTGCTTTGACATCCTTATTATTTGGAATGGACAAAGTTATAGCCTCAGGAATTGACCAGTTGAAACACGTTATATTGCATCCATAAATGAACGAATCAAATAATAGCGAAGCAAATTTATTAGCCGAATTAGGATCCAAAAAATCAGGTGGCGCGAAGGCGAATTTGAGCCAAGATGGGTCAGCCTGGTATGTTGTTTACACTATGGGTTATGAGGACAAAGTCCGTCAGCAAATCATCAAAAGAGCTGAGAATATGGGTGTAAAAGAAGATATTATCGAGGTATTTATTCCAAAAAAATCAGTTACAAAAATTAAAGCTGGCAAGCGCGTTGAGGAAATGGTGCCTCGCTATCAGCGTTATATTTTTGTGAATATGATTCTGAATGACACCACATTTAGAGCCGTAAGACATACACCAGGTGTTTTGGATATAATCGATCAGCCTCTCTCATCAGCAGAAGTTGCAAAACTATTTGGAAGAATTGCACGCAGAACATCAACCGATGGTGAAACTGTTACTCAATATAAGGTTGATTTCGAAGAAGGTGATGAAGTCAAAGTTGAAGGTGGCGCATTCGATGGGTTTACTGGAAAAGCAAGTTCAATCGATCTCGATCATGGCAAAGTTACCGTTCTAGTAAGCGTATTCGGAAGATTTACACCTGTTGATCTCACCATCGATCAAGTCCATCCTGTTCATTAAAGTGTAAGAAATTGGCCGAAATTTTAGTAATCATTGATAGTAAAACTAACCTACTAAGTTTAAAGGCTTTATTTTCTCTGCTTCTTTGGCTCTTTCCTGGCCTTTTGCAGAGGAGTTTGAAGGCCTTTCAATCTTCTCTGTCATTTGTGCTGTAAGCTGCGATAAAGTTTTACCATTTGCCGCTGCTTGAAATAGATCCGTGAATGCTTTTTTCTCTACTTTAAAAAATATTTCAGACGATTTTACTGGATCTTTTAATTCTTCTACTGAATAACCTTTTCCTGCACCACCGCTTCTGTTCATCTGATAAAGACCGTGGGAATCTTCATTCTTCGTATTACTTACGCCTGTTTCAGCACCCGACTCTTTTAACACGTTGGCAGCAATAGCTGTTTTGACCTTTAATTTGGATTGGTCATCTAACGTAATTCCGCTTGATTGAATATTTTTGTCCCAAATTGGATTTATTGTGTCAAATGTTTTGGAACTTTGGTTGTGATGAGTCCAAACCAATAGAATTGAAATTAGTTCCAGAACCAGCTGGTGTTATAGCCATAAAATTTCCCCTTTTTAAATCCCTTATAAACAAATAGAATCCCCTACCTAGTTATTAGCGTAATCCCTAGAAATTAAATCTTGGTTTTTCTTATCTAAAGGAAAGATGAAGTCTGCAATAAATCTAGATTAAACTGAAGGGCTCTTCTGGGAAATGAGTGAAAGTAAGATAATTAAATGAGAAAGAATTAACTTAATAAATGAATTAAACATGGAAGATACTCAACTTTTTCAGGAAATACTTGGATTAAAAAGCCCATGGATAGTAAGCAAAATAAATAGAAACTTTGAA
>DUDU01000080.1 GCA_005110395.1 Candidatus Melainabacteria bacterium
GTATGATAAACATACTGATTTATTTCACAAGACACCAGATCAATTTCTTCAGTCTTTACTCTCCATAACCTGGTGAAACTTTACATTTACTTTGTATTTCTCTTTGTTTCTTCATACCCATAGCAATACGTACGCGTCTTCTCTCAATGGCTTCTTTTTCTCTCTTTCTTAATTTTTCCTGACATTTCGGTGTACCCGAACATTCTCCAGCACAACTACCAAAATTCTCATCGACAAAACATAATGATTTAGCAAGTTGGCTTCGAGCTTTTTCCATATTACTAATAGACTTATCTTTATTCAATAATTTTTCTTGACATTTCGGTGTATCAGAGCAATATCCAACACAACCACCAAACATTTCATCAAGGAAACAAAGTGGACCACCAGTATAGCCAGGTAAATTAGACTGAAAAATACAAATGACTAATAAAAAGACTATCGAAATAGCTTTACCAAGTCTTTTGTATTTAACTTTCATGAGTCTCAAATTTGTAACAATTTATCCTAATGGTAATTTATACCCATCATGACAAATAGTGTTTTTTAATAAAATGGAATTCCCTTTAGTAAATTAGGGCATTAACTGAACAGCTTAAAGTTTTCACTTAAGGTTTTATAAAAATCTACTCAGTATTGTATTGCAGTAATAATTAAATGAGAAATTAAAAGTTCATAATAGTTAGGAATAAGCTAGCTAGTGAAGCTATAAGGAAAATCACAATTAATAATTTGGATATACCTTCTCCTTGAGGGTGATTAAATTCCTTAGGCCAAAACAACATCATCACTAAGCCGCAAAGTATTCCTCCAATTGCTCCTCCAAAATGCGCAGCATAATCAACATGCCTGCTTAATGGTATTAGTGAAGGAATTAAGGCTTGCCCAAAATAAATATTGAAATGCTTACGGAATACTGGCTTGACTTTTATATTTGTGACTAACAGTGCTGCGCTAAAAACACCCATTACACCACCAGAAGCACCAACTGACACTGTATTGCTCGGTGTTATAAAAAGCGAAAATAAAGATCCGATTGCACCACTTATTAGAAACACTGCCCAAAACCAATATTTGCCAATGAGTTTTTCTAGAATTGGCCCGCCAATAAGAAAACCAATACAATTTGAAATTAAATGAATTATGCTTCCATGCAAATAGAGGGCTGTAAAAATGCGTAACCAATAAATTGAATCTTGTTTAATTAATTCACCTTTGGTTCCACCAATATAAGTTAGAAGATCTGCTCTGGGCTGAAAGCTTCCTGTTGCTAAAAATTCTAAGAAGAAAACTGCTCCTAAAAAGCAAAGCAAAACTTTTACACCAAATGGCAGCCCTTCGGCAGAATCTTGATCAATTAGATTTGAAGATTGATTAGAGGCAAAATTCATACTGAAGCTAAATCGTATTCTTTGACTATATTGTAAAAAGTATCTCTTTGGGCAGCTTTAAAACCAGCTTTATTGATTTGATAAATTAATTCTTCTGCATTCGATTTACTACAAGATGCACCAGCTGCTGAAACAACATTTTCTTCAAGCATAGTTCCACCAAAATCATTAGCCCCAAAATGCAAAGCCATTTGACCAATTGCAAAACCCTGAGTTACCCATGAAGCCTGAATATTTTTAAAATTATCTAAAAACAATCTTGATATAGCCTGCGTTTTAAGATAATCAATTCCATCACCACTGCCTTCCCCCTCATTCATTTTGGGATCTTTAGAAAGTGGAGTATTGCCTTTTTGGAAAGACCATGAAATGAATGCTCTAAACCCATTAGTTTCATCTTGTAAATCACGTAATCTCTGCATGTGCTCAACTCTTTCGGCAAAAGTCTCAACATGCCCAAACATCATAGTTGCAGAACCATAAATACCTTTTTTGTGAGCTGCACTCATAATTTCAAGCCAGCGCTCAGAATCAGTTTTTAGCGGACTCAAAATATCTCTTACTCTTTTAACTAAAATCTCAGCACCGCCACCAGGTAATGATTCCCATCCTGAAGCTTTGAGTCTATCAATTACTGTATTCAAGTCCAAATTATCTTTGAGACAAATATGATCAATTTCAGAGGGTGAAAGTGCATGTAAGGCAATATTTGGAAAATCACTTTTAATTTTGGAAAATAAATCTTCATAATATTCAATTCCAAGTTCTGGATTATGACCTCCCTGAAGCAAAACCTGAGAACCACATAAATCAACTAATTCTTGAATTTTATCTTTGATTGTTGAGTAATCAAGTACATAAACTTCTTTTGACCCAGGCTGATATGCAAAAGCGCAAAATCTGCAAGCAGCAGTACAAGCATTTGTATAATTCACATTACGGTCAACCACAAAAGTCACTAAATCAGAATTTGGATGCCATCTTTTTTTGACTTCATTTGCGGCTTTACCCAGGCTAATTAAATCTGCTTCCTTAAATAAAATTACTGCTTCTTCAGAGCTAATCCGATTTCCATGAATAGCTTTTTCTAGAATATTTCTAACTGCTATATTGTCCGATGAGTTTGCTGATTGATTCATTAATTTGCCTTAAAATTTAATTTTCAGAATAGATTTTATTACTGGGTTTATTGTTAGGCTTGTCTTAAAACTACTAACTAAATTCTTTTTGTAGGTTGCCTAGTTTTTGCTAAATAAATTATAGTTTCATTTCAATTGGTTTGACGCTAGAAAGCTTAAGTTCAAAATGTCAAAAGGAAATAACACAGGACGCGCATTAAAAAAGGCTGTAATCACTGGAACAAGGCTGATTAGAAAATATTCCTTGCTTAATTTCACGCAAGCTGAAAAGGAAATCAAAGACTTATCTGATGAGCCGATTGTCGCAGTTGACGTAATGGGCGGCGACTTTGCTCCTGTTGAAATTGTTAAAGGTGCAGTCCGAGCTGCTTCAGAATTGGGAATTCATGTTCAACTAGTTGGACCTCTGGATCGCATTTCCCGTGAATTAAGCAAATATGACATTAAAAATTTACCCATTGAAATAGTTGAAGCGACTGATTTTATTTCGATGGAAGACAAACAACCTGCACTTGCAATTCGCAGAAAACCAAATTCTTCTATTATGGTAGCCACAGCCCAGGTTGCAAATGGAAAAGCTCATGCCGTTGTCAGCGCAGGAAGTACGGGTGCAGCCGCAACAGCCGCAATATTTCATCTCAAAAGAATTTCTGGGATTGAAAGACCAGGTATTGCCTGCGTGATTCCTACAACTAAACAACCTATGATCTTAATTGATGCAGGAGGAAATGTTGATTCAACTCCATCTCAAATGGCTCAACACGCCATGATGGGAAGTTTATTTGCAATTGGCACGCTTGGAATTGATTCACCTAGAGTAGGAATGTTGAATATCGGAGAAGAAGCTGGCAAAGGTAATGCCGCCACTAAACTAGGTTTTGAAGCATTACAGAATCTACAAACTATAAACTTTGTTGGAAATGTTGAGGGTAGAACACTTTCAGAAAATTATTGTGATGTTTTAGTTGCAGACGGTTTTGTTGGTAATGTCTTTCTGAAAACCTTAGAGGGTGCAATCAAAATGTGCTTTCAAATGATGCATCAGGAATTAACCAGTAGTTTAGATCTCAAAATGGGAGCCATGATTTGCAAACCTGCTTTCAGAAAAATCAAAAATGAAAGATTAAATTATGCAAAATATGGCGGGGCAGTTTTGTTGGGAGTAAATGGGGTTGTTGTTATTGCCCACGGAATTTCTAATGATTTCGCAATCATGAATGCAATCAAGCTGGGAGCCGAAACTGCTAAATCTCAAATAGTTGAGAAAATCAAGGTAGCACTAAAATCAGAGCAGAATGATGAAACAAGTGCACAATCCCAAATAGAGAATCATTCTGAAAATCATTCAGATGAAAAGCAGGAAGTTTAGTTGAAATAATTCTGTAGACATTTGCTTAAATCTTTGATTCTTGAATTATCGTTATTATCAAAAGCTTTAAGTGGTACAAGACGAGCAATTGATAGTAAAACAATTAAATAAATTTCAATGTATATTTCTTCAGATTCCCATTCCTTTCTGAGTTCATCCAATGATCGTTTTATGTATTTCTCTGTTCTTGAACGATTAGGTACGCTTGCAATTAGAATTAGAAGGATAGAAACAGATACAAATATATTTTCAAAGTTTAAAAATTCTTTAAACCTGCTTTCCGTCCGAAAAATGATTTGAATTTCGGATTTAAATTCAGTGTCTTTAAAATCTCCAGCGCTATCAAGGTCATAAAATGGTTCTTTAAAGCGTGGTTCACTTTTTAGTTTCTTTAATAACTCTCTAAATGGATTAAATAATTCTTCATTTAAAACTTTATGTGATGAATCAGACAATAATTCTTCTGTAATTTGAACAATATTTTTAGTTGAAAATAAATTTAGCCATTCTTTGTATGAATGATAGTCAGTAGTATTAGGAAATGTTGAATCTTTAAGATTTTGCTCTTCTGATAAAGCTTCAAGAATTGCTATTTTGTCACTAGGTAATTTTAATTTGTCGATTATGATATTTATAGTACCTCTATGATCTTCAAGGATATTTAAGATCTTATCGTTCATGTATAAAAAAGTAATATTCATAGAGTAAAAAACCTTGTAACAAATGTGACTTTATTTGATTATTCCATTTATTTATTCCATTTATTTATAAACTCTTAACTAAATATCCTGTTGAGCTTTTTTACTGTTTATTCACAAATTAATTTGACTCAGAACTTCTTCTTTATTTTTTGCATGATTACTTCCTTTTTGGAACTGATAATACAAAAACATAATTCGGCTGAGCAAAGCTGGCGACCAAGCAATTGACTGATTCTCATATTTGTCATATTTATCGACTTTAAATATATTTCTAAAATGATTAGTGTTCAAAATAACTTCTAATTGCATTTGTTTTTCTATATTCATTTCAAAAGGTATAAAACCTAATTGATTTGTTAAAGCTCCAAATTTTTCCTGATCTCTAAAAACCTGATCAAATGCCATTTTGGTGTAACGAGTAATTTCTACTACTGGATGTTCCATTGCCATTCGAGTAATTTCTTTTTTATTAGCTTCTAAAGGCATTGCATAATTAATGGAACTAACATTTTTGTCATAGTCTTTATTGTTTAACGAAGCCGATTCATTCAAAACATTATTATTCTTGATCAGTTCTCCGCTTCCTTCTTGAAATTTAGCCATGACCGGAACAAGTGATGCAAAAGTGAGTTTACCTTTTGAGTCAGATATATTTTTGAATAATGCATAAAGATCGTTCTTAGCCTCTTTCATCTTAGATAAATCTTTTGCTTTTTTGTCTTTAGGCGGATGATCATCAATGAATATGCCGCCAAGTGGAGATTGAATACCAGAAGACACATTTCCATACTCTTCGGTTATTAATCTTCCATTACTAATTTCCAAACTCATCAAAACTTTATCAGCAACTTGCGAAACAATATTTCTAATCAAAGCTTTGTCAGCATTTTTCATTCCATTAATATCCAACTGATTATCAAGGCCTTTAAACGTTTCTGTTTGTAAATCAGTTGCATCAACTAAGATTTCCATTATCTTGTTTTTCATTCCAGCAAGTATTTGAGGAGCATACTCTGGATGCATTCTCAAAGCCAATTTTGCTGGGTCGAATAATTTTTCTTTGATATAAAGAGGGTTTTGAATAATATCTCTAACAGTTTTTGTACTTCTGAGTATTTCCCCAAGATTCCATACTTGATCGTGAGCTTTCTGAGATTTTTTTTGATTATCAAGTATTTGATTTCTTAACTCAATCAATTTTTCTTTCTCGGCTGGTGAGACAGAGATATAAACATATTGCTCAATAGGAGGTATTTTATTCTTGTTTTTTGGATAACCAAATAAGGAAAATTCACCAAATCTTTTTGTCCAATTACTTTCTTCCAGTAAATTGATTTGCTTTAATACTTCTTTAGTCGAGTAATTTAAAGAAGAAAAATTTCTAAAAGTATTTTCTAAATCACCATATAAAACTTGAGTATTTTGAGGTTTAGGAAATCGAGTATCTTCCCAATCTTCAAGAACACCATGAGCATTTTTTTTATTTACTGACTCAAAGTGTTTATTTGGTATAGTATCGAAAACAGTACTAAGCTTATTAGGATGAATTAATGCTTTAAGTCGAACTTCCATCAATTGAGCTGGGGAAAGCGATTGTACTGCTCCATTTATGGTTTTATCTTTTAACCCAAGATTAGGAATAATCAATTTATTCCAATTATTTCTATTAGCAGCAAAGGTATTTTCATCGCGAATTACTTGATCCGTAATTGATAGATATCCTTGTATTTGACCTTTAAAAACTCCCGAGGCCATTTCTCTCAGTTGATCCAATGTTGGCCTGGGAAGTTCTGGCTCTTCTTTACCATTAATAATATTTATTTCTATACCATGAGGATTTAAACCAAATCTTTGTAATTGAGATATTGGCAAACCTTGATTGATTGCAAAACGATCTTGTCCTTGCTGAGTTTGAGCTGAATTTGGGGAAGAAGTAGAAGTTGCAATCGTCACAGTATTAGTTGAACTGATATTTGTTGTTTGAACAAAAAGAGTTTGCTTTCCAACTGATGAAGCTGCAATATTAATTTGATTACCCTGTTGCGGCATTACGGTTGAATGACATGTCATAAAATTTGTGAGAGTTTAGTAAAAAATTCTTATAAAAAGCACAAAGCAAACCAAAATTCAAGTACTGCAAGGCTTAATGCAGCAATAAATAAGTAAAATAAATCAATAAATCAATAAATCAATTAAGCTGTTACTCTCTCTACGAACATTGTAGTTTTCTCTCCTTATGAGGATATTAAACCCTGTTTATAAAATCATAATCATTTGAAATATTAAGGCTAAAAGCTTCTATGTTAGGATAGATTTATCTATAGTATTCAAGCTTCTAATGAAAGACTTTGAATAGATCTAAAAGAGTGAACTTTTGACTGAACTTTATTGACTGTCCCTTTGTCTTATCGAAGAGCTAATACTAAAGATTTATATTAGGAAAAGATATATTTGTATGATTTGATTTCTTAAATTCAATTTTCTAAGGTATGAGCTTCTTTGATATCCTTTTTACAATGGCTCATAAGTTTTAGGAAAAGATATCAATCTATAAATAAAGCTATAAATAAGGAGAAATATATGGATCCAAATCGAGTCTTGATTTTTGATACTACCTTACGTGATGGTGAACAATCTCCTGGAGCTAGCCTCAATGAAAGTGAAAAGCTTCAAATTGCTCATGCACTTTCAAGACTCGGAGTTGATGTTATAGAAGCTGGTTTTCCATATTCCAGCCAAGGTGATTTTAATGCAGTCAAACAAATAGCCACGGAAGTTCATGGGCCTATTATTTGTGGTTTAGCTAGAGCCAGTGAAGCCGATATTGAGAAGGCTGCAGAATCTCTAATGCCAGCTTTAAAGCGGAGAATACATACTTTTATTGGTTCGTCTGATATTCATTTAGAGCACAAACTCAAACTAACCCGCTCTCAGTGCATAGAAAAAGCTATAAAAGCTGTCAGGCTAGCTAGATCTTTTACTGATGATGTTGAATTTTCACCCGAAGATGCTGGCAGAGCTGATCCTATTTTTCTGTTTGAATTGATTCAAGCTGCAATTGAAGCAGGTGCAACAACTATTAATATTCCTGACACAGTTGGTTATATTACACCATATGAATTTGGTGGTCTGATCAAGTCAATTAAAGAAAATGTTCCGAATATTGATAAGGCTATTATTTCTGTCCATTGTCACAATGATTTGGGTTTGGCAGTTTCTAACTCATTTGCGGCTGTCTTAAATGGAGCTCGTCAGATTGAATGTACCATCAATGGACTTGGTGAAAGAGCTGGCAATTGTGCGCTTGAAGAAATTGTCATGATTTTAAAAACTCGTCAAAAAACATTTGGACTTTTTACGGAAATCAACACAACAGAGATTGCTAGAACTAGCCATTTGGTGAGTAATCTAACTGGTTTTCCTGTGCAAAAGAACAAAGCTATTGTTGGAGCTAATGCTTTTGCGCATGAGTCTGGTATTCATCAAGATGGGGTCCTCAAACACAAAAACACTTATGAAATAATTGATCCAAGCGAAGTTGGTTACAAAACTAATAGATTGCCGCTTGGTCCTCGCTCAGGCAAACATGCGCTCAAAAGCCGTTTAGCGGAATTGGGTTATGCACTTGATGCTTTAGAGCTTGATGCTGCCTATATTCGCTTCAAAGATTTAGCAGATAAAAGAAAACAAGTCTCAGACAAAGATTTGATTTCAATAGTTGATGAGAAACAAAGAGAAGCCAGCACTGAAGTATTCTATACGCTTGAACATTTGCAAATTGCTTGTGGTTCAGGCTTGCCAACGGCTTCAGTTGAGATCAAAAACCTTAAAAGAGATGTTTTACTAAGAACTTCTTCGCTTGGTACGGGTCCAGTTGATGCAATATATCAGGCAATCAAAGAATTAGTTGATATTCAAAATGAATTAATTGAATTTTCAGTTCATTCAGTTACGGAAGGAATTGATGCTCAGGGAGAGGTAACCATTCGTGTAAAGTATCAAAACAAAATTTATACAGGTTATGCCGCTGATACTGATATTTTAGTTGCCTCAGCCAAAGCCTATTTAAATGCAATCAATAAACTATGCGCTTATCTTGAGGCTGTACCTGAACCTGTTAAGGAAATTATTCATGAAAAAATTTAGAAAAAATTCACTAATGAGCGAATAATGAATGATTGATTAAGTCACAACTCCAGACAACTCTGTCAATTAGACAAAAAAACGAAATTAAACATATTTTCTAATACGACTTCCCCTTAATGGATTAATACCAATAAATGAAAAAGATTTTTCTAAAATTCTCCAAAAATGAATTCTTTTTAAAGCTAAATTCATAAAAGAAGTAATAACGCAAAAATTCTGATCATGAGGAAAAGTATGATGAAGCCCATGTTGTTTTTTTGATTGTAAAAAACCAATTTTTTGCATAGAGGTTATAAAAATGCCGTTTTCTCTTTGAGTTCTGTGCGTAATTGCATGAAACTCATTAGCTTGAGAGGAAAAGAATAGAAAAAAACAATTTGCCAATTTAAGCACTTGAAAGCAGAAAACAAAAGGATGAAAACAATTGAAATAAAATATGAGATTTTTGCCCGACTCCAATACGTACTTTTCAAGAAATCACGAGGATTCAAATGATGATTTAGATTAGGAATAACAATGTGCTCTCCTAGAATAGGCCACTCGGGGTTTCCATAAGTGTAAAGTTTCACCAGGTTATGGAGAGTAAAGACTCAAGAAATTGATCTGGTGTCTTGTGAAATAAATCAGTATGTTTATCATACCAATAT
>DUDU01000081.1 GCA_005110395.1 Candidatus Melainabacteria bacterium
CAGTTTTCAGGTGGAACATGCTAATTCCTGATTGAATATAATCAAAGATAGAACCAAGCCCCCCCCCTAGCTTCTCTATGGGAACCAGAATGTAATAAGTGAATTTTCTGATTAGTAACTTTTCCTATTAAATCTGCTTGAGCTTTTGCTTCTTCGAAATTTGTTGCAGTTCCTGGTAAAAAGAATATAGGATTACTTCCTTCAGCTAAATGGGAATTAGCAATATATTTTTCACCTAATCCTTTTGGTTTTGAATTAGATAAAGAACGTCCACCACCAATTAAAGCGGTAGCAAGAGCAGTTATTCCTAAGAAAGTAAAAAATTGATTCCACCAAGATTTTTCTTCAGGTTGAGAATTGCCAGTTGGATAAGAAGTCCCCTTGGTTTTAAACACAACCTATTATCTCCCTGAGAAACTCCAGGATAATTATTTAACTGAGTGGATTGAGGAATTTGAATTAGTCTATTAGCTACTGGAGTAACCATGAAATTAAAATACAGATTTAAGACTTTATTAACTCTTCCTTAATTGTATGACCATAAACACAAATTATCAATGCTTACATAAAAAATTAATCTAAAACAGCGCCGTTTTCAGTAAGCCACTCTTCGATCTCAACCATTTTTACTAATAATCTGCCATCTTCTCTTCTATTTCTTATAAATCCTTGTTTACGTAAATTGCCAGCAGCTTTGATTGCATAATTTACAGATACTTCTGATTGCTTGGCTATTTGAGGCATATTCAAACCATTTGGCAATAGGGCTCCGTGCTCAGTCATTTTGCCTTCATTTAAAACTAAAAGATAAATTGCGAATCCAACTCTTACGTCTGGCTCAAGGTTTCCATCATGCTCTAACTCATTTGAATGATATTCACTCGTTTGAGTTGCAATTGGCTCAACAATAGAGCTTGCATCTAGTTCAGCTTCCAACTCGCTGATTGGATTGGTGATATGAGCTTGTTGCTCTAGTTCTAATTGAGACTCCAATTGAGATTCCATATTCGTATTTCTCTTTAACTTGTGGTTATTGTAACAACTTTTGAATTCTGATTTTAAATAGAATTTGTAAATTTCGTATGTCTTTTTTTGTAAGTCATTTCTGAATAAAAATTACTTACCCCTTTTTCCTTATTATTGCTGACCTTTGAAAAAGAAAAGTCATCAAATCCTTCAAAGTCATCATACTTTTTAGTTGAAATGAATTTCTTTATTTGATTAATTAAAAAACGGGTACGCTCCATTCGGAATATTTAGGAATTTGATTTTTTACAACCGCAAAGTAAATATTCTGAAGTTTTTTTGTGATTTCTCCTACTTCACCAGAACCGATGCTGTGATAGTCAACTGATGTAATTGGGCTAATCTGAGCTCCTGTTCCGCAGAAAAACATTTCATCTGCAATATAAAGTTCGGTTCTGTCAATTGAGCGCTCTTGAACCTTCAATCCCAATTCTTTTTCAGCAATATCAATAATGGTTGAGCGTGTAATTCCTTCCAAAATATTATCAGTTACATGATTTGTGATTAGCTTTCCATTGCGGACTATAAATAAATTCATGGCGCTTCCTTCTGCTACATGTCCATCTTCATCTAGCACAATCGCATCCGCAAAATTACTTAAAAGTGCATCAGTCTTAGCAAGAGCAGTGTTTACATAGCTACCAGCTATCTTTGCACGTGCTGGAATTGCATTATCTTCTACTCTTCGCCAATTAGAAACTGTAACTGAAACGCCTTTATTGGTATCGATATAATCACCCATGGGGACAGAGAATAAACAAAATTCATCAGGATTATTTAAAAGAGCTGGTCCAATTCGCATGCCAGCTTTATAAACAATTGGCCTAATATACATGTCTTCTCTTGGCTTATTGTGCTTCAGCAGCTGTTTAGTCATCAAAACTAATTCTTCGGGAGAATATTTGATTTCCATTCGTAAAATCTTGGCGCTCAAATGAAGGCGCTGAAAATGTTCAAGAGCACGGAAAATATACAATTGCTCTTCTTTTTCATTCCAATAGGCTCTAATTCCTTCAAATACCGAAGTGCCATAAAGAAAGGCATGCGTCATTATGCTGATTTTGGCTTGATCAAAAGGAATGAATTTCCCTTCGAAGAAAACAGTTGAATTATTTAAATTTGATGATGAAGGCAAAATTGCACCTTTAAATTAATTTAGGAAGAATGAATATAAAAACCACAGAAGTAAATTTTAAGCTATCTGAGACGAAAGAAAAATTCTCAAATAGAATCAAAAAAAATTGTTTTGTAAAAAAGACAATGGATCTAGCTATAATAAGCGTTAGTCGATGAATAAAAAAATATGCTTTTAACAAATATTGATTGTGTTCCTGGAAAAGAAATTAAGCAACATTTTGGACTTGTCTCTGGGAGCACAGTAAGAGCTAAACATTTTGTTGGGGATTTTTTTGCTGGCCTGAAAAATGTAGTTGGTGGTGAATTAAAAGGTTATACTGAATTGTTAGAAGAAGCTCGTGGAGAAGCTGTTAATCGTATGGCTGATCAAGCTGCACAATTCGGTGCAAATGCGATTATAAATATCAGATTCTCCACTTCATCAGTAGCAGCTGGAGCCGCTGAATTATACGCTTATGGTACCGCTGTATTAGTTGGCTAAATTTTTTTATTATGGACTACGGTGATTTAATTCAAATATTTCTTCCAATTGTGCTTGTAATAGTTGCTTACTTTACTGGTACAAAGGTTGAAGCTGAACATTACAAATCAATTATTGAAAGAGAAAAACGCTTTTTGAATTTGCCTGCTTTAACAATGGAATTCAAAAGTTTATTTAAAGATGCTGAGAGTATCCAACAAATTGAAAGAGCTGAACTGGTTGATGGAAGCGTAGTAATTTCTGTTGATTATTTCAAACATTTTGTTGCCAGTTTAAAAAACTTTTTTGGTGGAGCGCTAAATTCCTATGAATCATTACTAGACAGAGCAAGACGCGAAGCTATTTTGCGTATGAAAGAAAAAGCACCAAATTCTGACATGATCATAAATTTGAAATTAGAAACCTCTTCAATTGGCAAAGAAGGTGGCAGTAGTGGTAAAGGTGTTTTAACGGTTGAGGTTTTGGCTTATGGAACAGCGATTAGTTTGAAAAAGTAGATTAGACAATGATTGAATATACTCCCAAAGAGTTAGAAGGCAATGTCAATGTTTCTTCGATTTCTCCCGTAAAGGATTTCTTTGTTTTACTTGCTGGCTTATTTGGTTTGATCCTGTTCATTTATATTTTGCTTGGCATTCTTGTTGATATCGTCGCCGGTTATATTCCAGCAAAATTTGAAAACTCACTTGGCAATCTTTATAAAGCCAGTATTGTTCACCAAAAACAATCACTTGAAATTCAACAGGAAGAATTGAAAATACAAAAAATCCTTCAGAAATTTGAGCCCCATTTCGCCAGAAAAGATTTGAAATTTACAGTTCAAGTGATTGATGAAAAAACGGTTAATGCATTCGCCTATCCTGGTGGACATATTGTCGTGTATTCCCAACTCTTCAATCAATCAAAAAGTGAAAATGAAATTGCCTTTGTCTTAGCCCATGAATTAGGACATTATGCAGGTCATGATCATTTAAGGGCAGCTGGCAGAGGTTTAGTTTTTGTTTTAGCTTCTGTTGTTCTCTTCGGCTCAGATAGTCAGATAAGCCAATTTATTTCAGAATTGTTATCAGTGACTCATATGAAATTTTCACAGAAGCAAGAATTGAAGGCTGATTATTATGCGCTTGATTTACTGCAAAAAGCATATGGTAATGTTGACGGAGCTGTAGAATTCATGAGCCAAATGAGTGATGCTGATAACAATGATCAATTTACCTATTTTTTCGCAACTCATCCTTACCCAAAAACACGTTTGCAATTGCTCAAAAACAAAATTCAAGACAAAGGATATTCTCAGAGTAATCCATCTCAAAAATAATTGATCTCTAGAAGCTAAAATTAAGGAGTCTAAAATTAATATTCCAAATAAAAGTAGATTTAGTTTGAATTTTATATGACAAGTGATTATCAAAATACTCCAACGGTAAGAGTGTCGCTAATAATTATTAATGCTGAAGGAGAAATTCTCTTAGCAAAGCATAAAAAGCCCACTCGTGAATATTGGGTTTTGCCTGGTGGACATTTAGAATACGGTGAAACAATTGAAGAATGCGCTTTGCGTGAGCTAAAAGAAGAAACTAATTTGGATGGAGAATTTAAGCGTATTGTTTTTCTCTCAGAGTCAATAGCTCCTAATGGCTCAAGGCATATTATTAATTTCTTTGTTTTGGTAGATGTAGCAAAAGGCGAAGTGAAAATGGGCGAAGAAGATGTATTAGCTGAAATTGCCTATAAGCCTCTCCCTGAATTTGAGCAGCTTGAAGTTTATCCTAATGTTCAAAGTCAAATAATTCAACGACATAAAGAAGGTTGGTTAAGTCAATTAGTTGAAATCTTGAACACACCTTGGAGTTGAATATTTAAGGTTAATTGAACTCTATTTGTTTGATCTTTCATTGGCTTAATCCCCCCAACCCCTGAAGGGGGCTTTCAATGAATGCTCTCAAGATAGAATTTCTAGAATTGCAATTTCTTGATTTTATTTGGCTAATCCAAGCTTTATATTTGGCGTTAAACTTGAAAAAGCAAAAACTATTGTTTAAATCAACTAGGCTTTTTAAAACTTCAATTAGGTTTTATTGAGGATCAGGAGATTGTCTTACATCGTTTTAACTCATTGAAAAAAGAAGAAATTGTTGAAAGGTAATGGCATAGATTATGAGTTCAGTTCAAATAGAAAAAGAAGTACAAAAAGAGAATAGTCAAACTGTAAAAGAATATGACTTGGCTATTATTGGTGGTGGTCCAGCAGGATTATCAGCGGCATTGTATGGAGCAAGAGGCAATATATCGACTCTTGTAATTGAACAAGGATTACCTGGCGGAGAGCTGAACAATACCGAAGAAGTTGAAAATTATCCTGGTTTTGATCATGTGACTGGTCCTCAAATAGCTGAGTCAATGCTGAATCATGCCAAGAGATTTGGCGCTGAATTCAAAGATTTAACAACTATCTATTCTATTGATCTCAAAGCCAATCCAAAATTGATCAAAACAGATCAAGGTGATCTAAAAGCAAAAGCCATAGTCATCTCTACTGGCTCCGAGCACAGAAAATTAGGGGTGCCAGGCGAAAAAGAATATGCTGGTAAAGGCGTTAGTTATTGTGCTGTTTGCGATGGAGCCTTTTTCAAAAACAAAGTAGTTGTTGTAGTTGGTGGTGGAAACGCTGCAGTGGAAGAGGGCAATTTTGTTACGCGTTTTGCAAGTAAGGTTATTCTTGTTCATCGCAGAGATTCATTAAGAGCCGAAAAAATCATTCAACAAAGAGCTTTAAATAATCCTAAAATGAGCTTTGTTTGGGATACGGCAATTGAATCAATTGAAGGTGATGTGATGGGTGTTACCAAGGTTATTACCAAAAATCTCAAAACTGGAGAAGCAGGAGAAATTGCTTGTGATGGTGTTTTCATTTATGTTGGTTTAGAGCCAAATGTTGGGCTTTTTAAAGGACAAATTGACTTAGATGAAGGTAATCGAATTATTACAAATGAAAAATTAGAAACCAATATTCCGGGGGTATTTGCGGGTGGGGATGTTCGGGTTACTCCTCTCAGGCAAGCTGTAACGGCTGCGGCTGATGGTTCACTTGCCGCTACAATTGCAATTAGCTATATTGAGGGTTTGGAAAGTGCCCACACGGAAGTTTATTAAATCTATTTTCACAACCTCTTAACCAATCATTGAAGAGTAGTTAGAGTAAAGGTAAACTTTATAAAATTGACCTTTTTTGATCCTGAACTTGTTTCGGGATCTTGAGTTCTACTTTGAGTAAGAAAAGTAGATCCTTAGAGGAGCTTAGGATCGAGAACAATAGACTAAGTGAACAATAGAGCTTGCATAAAGACTAAAACTTAATTTGACTGTCAACTGAGCTTGAATATCTCTTGTCAAACATTATCTATAGAATGTCCAATCGTGACAATATGCACAATAATTTCATCTGTAGCATTTATCCCTAAAACAGAATTGACTAAATCGTCAAAATAGCCACCAATTGGACTAGCTCCAATGCCTGTTTTTGTGCAAGCTAAACAAAGTCTTTCGGCTATATGTCCTGCATCAAGATGAATATGTCTATAGGCCCTTTCTCCGTAAATACCAATAGCTTTTGGCAAGTTGCAGGTTACTACAAATATTGCAGCCGCATCTCGAGCCATATCTTGATTCAGGCAAGCTTGATGTATTTCATCATAAACTTCTTTAAAGCGAGTTTGCCTAACAATTCTCTGTTCAGGATGATAATTATAGGAGCCAGCATCTAATCCTTCGACATTGTTGACTATCAAAGAATACTTAAATAAATTTGGAGAAATAAATAATGGATTTTTATCCAATAAATCTTGTTTTACCAAGTTGTTATTTTGTGTTTCCTCTTTTGGAGATTCCTTTGCAAGCTGATCGCAAATTTGTAAATCTTGGCACACATCATCAGTAGCAGATATTTGCTCTGTAGAAGGTGATTTTTCTGATAACTTGTTTTCAGCAATAAAGGTAAATTCCAGTAAGTTTGCCAATTGATCTTTGGTCAAAAACATTCCAGGGTCGAAATGACGGGCAGATCTTCGCTTTAGAATTGAAGTCATTAATGAGCATTTTTCCCATTGAATAGGCTTTTTCGATTGAATCTGTTCTGAAGCAATAAAATTTTCTACTTTTGCATCTTGATTTTCACCAGCATATTCTTTGAGTGAAGAGTCAAATAATTTGCAAGCTCCTTCATTTGATGAATTATGCAAGCTAGATAATTCATGAAGTTTATTTAGCAGAAGTCCTTCGGGAATATATTGCCAGTCTGTTTGCTTCTTTACAGGAGAACTATGCAAAAGTGGTTCTTTGACCAAACTAATTTCTTCGGCTTTTTTTTGAGAAACTAAGGGAATTACTAATAGACTCTTTTCGCCTGAATCCAAACCCAAAGTCTCATTCAACAAATCATCATTAAAAGCCGCAATTGGATAAGCTTTTTTGCCAAAGAGATGAGACACCATGGCTAAATTACCCCAAACATGTCCAGCATCCAATAGAATCCTGCGATAAGCGCGGTCTTTGTATCTCCAAGAACTTCTATCAAAAACGCCAGTAATAATAATCGCTAGATCAGCTTTTTCAGCAATAGATGAATGATTAAAGCAGGCTTCAGAAATTTGATTCCAATAATTTTCGCCTTGACCAATAACTGATAAAGAGTGAGTTTTTACTTGAAAGTTAAATAATCCACTTTTTAATTCAGAAGCTGATGAATCAGGAAAATTCTTTGTAACCAGATAAATTTCATTAGGATATAAACCGCCAGCAGATGGTGCAGCTCTCATGAGAAGCGGACGAGGAGGATATGGAACAATGGCCGTAACTCCATTTGTAAAATACAGAATTCTAGACAATTCCGCCAAAGGTTTTTCTAATTCAGAACACTCATTGGATTTCTTTAAAGTCTTATCTGAAAAAGGATTTGTACTTA
Organism: Candidatus Melainabacteria bacterium; assembly: GCA_005110395.1. Lineage (GTDB taxonomy): Bacteria > Cyanobacteriota > Vampirovibrionia > Caenarcaniphilales > Caenarcanaceae > LMEP-10873. Next base: position 7,605 of record DUDU01000081.1, read on the forward strand.
AAGGCAAATATTGAGATAAATCAATTTGTGGATATCCCTCATAGTCTTTGAAGGGAATTGGTTGTTTGTCAAAGTCAATGTAATGAGGATTTTTTCTCAAACCCTCAGGCGAATATTTTGTGCACTCGTGGTAGAACTGAGCAAATGACTGAGCAGGAAATGGTTGTGCGCAATTCATTATTTTATCTTACGAAAAAAGTGAAACATTTATGTAAAAGTCTTTCTGCCGCTCTATTCCTCGCCTGTTCGGAGCTTTCTGGATAGGCAATTCAAACTAGGAAAATTTAATTAATCAACTGAATATTTACTAGAGTATCTGATTTTTCGAGTTTTGAAAGCTTTTTCAGTAAACTTAATCCTAATAAACTACTTAGGCTAAGCGAAAAAATTTTAGGTGAAAATCTGAGCAAAATGAAAAATCAAGAATATATCAAGAATGCGATTGTGACTGAATCTAAGAATTATGCAGTTGTCAAAGATCGTTTTGATGAAAAAAATATCAGGCTACTTCATGCACTTATGGGTTTAACGACTGAAGCTGGTGAATCACTTGACGCCTTGAAAAAACATTTGTTTTATGGAAAGCCCTTGGATGAAGTAAATCTCAAAGAAGAAATGGGCGATCTTTTTTGGTATTTAGCAATAATGGCTGATACCCTAGGAGTTAGTTTTGAAGAAATTCAAGAACGCAATATTGAAAAGCTCAAAGCTCGCTATGGAGAAAAATTCACTGATGAAAAGGCGATTAATCGTAATCTTGAAACCGAGCGTTCAATCCTAGAACGATAAGCTAGAAAGATAAGCAAGCTTCGTGATACTCTAAGAATTTAAATTAAGCCTCATGAGTGGCATTAAGGCTTAAATCCCTCTAGACAAGTTACACAAATTATTCCCAGATTCTCGTTATTAAACTCTTGAATCAAACCATTAACATAAACGAAGATGAAAGTCCGCTTCAAGCTCAACCTAAGAAAAGCTCTAAGGTTTGGATTTTTGCATTAGCGTTTCTTCTGATTGCTGGAGGGGCTCTTGGATATTATTTTCTGAACAATAGCTTAAATAGCATAATTGGAGTTCAGCTCATGACGAGCAAAGGAACTCTGCTTATCGGCAACAACAAATATAATAAGCAAATTTCAATTTGGAAAAGTCCTCAGACCGGCTGGTTTGAGAAAGATGGAAAACCTAATTTCTTTCAAGTTAAAACTAAAAAAGATAAAGTAAGTCAAAAAAATTGGGAAATAGTCTGGGAATGGGATGAAATGTATAAAGTTGGCTCAAAAGAACCACTGATACAATTTGCTCCAACTCAACAAGATAAAGAAGCTGCCATTGATACTCTGAGCTCTCTCTGCAAGGACAAAAATGATGAATCTATGTCATGCAATTGGAATGTAACCAATAAGATTTTTATTGAGGCTCTAACGCCTAGATATTTATGTGTTTCTGATCTTTCAGGTGAGTTCTATGGCGGGGCTCATCCAATCGCGCTTAGACGTTTTGGAACTTATGATTTAACTAAAAAGAAATTTGTTAGATTTAGTGATTTGATTCCTGATGCAATACTCAAAGACCAAATCTGGACTCAACTGCATGACAATATCAAGAATGTAATGGATCAATCAATGATTTCTCAGGATGATGTAAGTTCACTGAGTCTGGCTGGTGGAGTTGATACACTTGAGGATCCAACCAAAATGCCTGGAGCAGATGCAAATGCCAATGAAGTTGTTTCGCCTGAACAAAAGCTAACCTCGTTATTAAGCTCACAGGGATATAGTTTTAGTCCTAATGTTTTTTGTCCAATTGTGAGACCTGAAGGACCAGCTTTGCTTTTTGGATTCCCTCACTCAGAGCAGGTGAACAGAGGGTTGAATTTTAAGGCTGAAGCTTTGCTTAATGGCTATAATCTGCCCAAAGATATACAGAGAATTTTTGATGATTACAGATTTGCTAAATCAAAAAATCCTAAAACTTCAGGAGTAAGTGTAATTGCTTCGCCTGATTCAAGCTGGCAAATCTCTCAAAAGTTGGGCGAAGTAAATGTATTCAATAAAGAAAATCAATTGACAGTTACATTGCCAAAATCAAGCGTGGAAGAAGAAACCTCAGAAGATTTATTAGGAGTTTTCTGGATTTATAAATCTCCAAGTATTGCTTCTCTCGGAAAATACAAATTTGCTGAAATCAAGCTTCCCAAAGGTCAAAGCAAAATTAGTTTGAATTAGATTTTGAGAATGAATACTCAAGCAAGAACTTTTGATAATCATGATCAATTAAGTCGAAAATCTTTTGCAGAAAATTTAACTAAAGCAATAGAAGCTGATTATGTGTTTCATGAAGAGTCTTATGTTTTGAGTTTGAATTCACCTGTCGGAACAGGGAAATCAGACTTTATTACAATGTGGATGGATTTGTTGAATTCAGAAGACAACAAACCAAGTTATACAACAGCATTCATAAATGCTTGGGAAACTGATTATATTGATGAGCCCTTGATTCCAATTATGCATGCGCTTATTAAGCGTGCTCGTGAAAGTAAGGAAATTTCTCTTGATGTTGTTAAAAATCTAGAGAAGTCAATGGGTGTTTTTTGCTTATCAGTAAATCAAATTGCTCGTCATGTTACTGGATTGGATTTTGAGGAGTCATTAAGTAAAGTAAATGAAAAAGAAATGATTAGTTCTGGACATAATCTATTCAATGATTTTGAGTTGTTGAAAAGCTCACTATCTTCTACAAAAGATGCATTAAAGACATTAGTTGAAAGTTGTGAGAAAAAACCATTTTTTGTTTTTGTTGATGAACTTGACCGTGCAAAGCCAGATTATAGTGTGAAATTTTTGGAAAGAATAAAGCATTTCTTTGGTGTTCAGGGAATTGTTTTTGTCATTGCAGTTCACAAAGAACAACTTGCCTCATCGATGAAAACTATTTATGGAGAGGGTTTAGATTTTGATGGTTATTACAGAAGATTTATTACTCAAGAAGCAAAATTGCCATCAATAGATGAAGCTGGTTTGTTGAAATTTATTGATCGTCTTATTTCTAAAACTTTTACAAACGGCATTCCTATTGAGGGTAGCTATAAAGAACAGTTAAATAAATATTTGTGTATTTTGATAAATGTTTTTCAGCCTAGTTTAAGAGATTTAAATTACTCTTTTTATATAGTACGAAGATATTTAAAAGAAGGGTCAAATCAGAAAACAATCAGAATAACATGGGTTTATGTACTATTCTTTATGGTTTTTCTCTTATTGAATAATGAAAGTATTTATGAAGAATTTGGAAAGAATGGAATTAATAGTAATAATGAGAGCTTAATTACGAGCTTTTTTACAAAACTTTCAATTAAATTTTCAAATCCTAAAGACAGTATCTTGAATTTTATAATAGCCAATTTTTTAATTAGTCTTGAAAACGATAATAATTCTGCACTGATAACAAGAATTTTTCAGGCATTTAATAATGGTGCTGTTCAACACAACAATATTCTTAATAATGCTCGAAATGATTTAAATTCTTCAGAGAATGCATATCGTACTCTTTATAACTCTCTTGAAAATTGGAAAAAAGCATTTTAACAAACAAAACTATCTCCTATCTCTAAGCTTGGAAAGAAGGCGGAGAAATTCAAGGTATAACCAAATAAGTGTAACAATCAATCCAAAAGCACCATACCATTCCATATACTTTGGGGCGCCGGCATAAGAACCCTGCTCAATAAAATCAAAATCCAAAACCAAATTGAGAGCGGCAACCACCACTACAAATAAACTAAAACCAATTCCGATTAGGCCGCTTTCATGAATAAATGGAATTCTGATTCCGAAAAAGCTAAGTACAAAAGTAACCAAATAAATAATTGCAATTCCGCCTGTTGCTGCAAATAGACCAAGTTTGAAATTTTCAGTTGCTTTGATGAGATTGGATCTATATGCCATCAAAAGCGCAAAGAGAGTACCAAAAGTAAGCCCAATTGCTTGAACGACTATACCTGGATATCTAAGCTCAAAAGTTGCCGAAATTCCTCCTAAGACTAAACCCTCAGCCAATGCATAAATTGGAGCTGTCACTGGTGCCCAAGTTTTTTTGAAAATCGTAATCATCGCAAAAATAAAACCAATTATGCCTCCAGCTACTGAAGCAATCAGAGCTATTCCTTGACCTTGAGGAACAATTTTGCCATCAGCTCCAAAAAAGCTTGACCAAACCCAGGCGGCTGGAATCAAAACCAAAATCAAAAGAATGGCTGTTTTATTGACAGTTCCATTAATGGTCATAGCCTCTCCACCAACTCGTTCTTTTAGTGAATGAGTGAAAACTGTCTCTGATAGAGCGGGATTAGATGTTTTAAACATAAATGATTTTTAGGTCAATTGTGGCAGAAGTTGATTAGGCTATATTTTAGTCTTACTTTTAGTTTGGAAAAAGCCTTTAATAAATTCAAATATAACAAATATAAAAATTTCAATGAATTTAGATTTTGAATTTTTGTAAAAAATAGGAATAATGATTCATTCACTCCAGCGATTGAGCAAACCATCGTATTGGTCTATTCTTCGATCTCGAAAAAATGGCCATATTCTTCTAACCTCTTCTGTTCTCTTTTTGTCAATATTCACTATCAAAATTTCTTCTTTGTTTTCCGAGGCTTGAGCGAGGATCTCACCTTGTGAACCAGCCGCAAAACTATTTCCCCAAAAATCAATTCCTTTAGAAATACCGCTTTCATCCACTTCGTGCCCAACTCGGTTAATACTCAAAACAGGCAAACCATTGGCAATTGCATGCGCTCTTTGCGAGATAATCCAAGCTTCTTTTTGCCTAGCTTTTTCTTCTGGTGAGTCCTCAGGATTCCAACCAATTGCCGTTGGATAAATAAGGATTTCCGCACCTCTCAAGGCCATTAGGCGAGCTGCCTCAGGGAACCACTGATCCCAGCATATCAAAACACCAAGCTTGCCAACGGAAGTTTGTATTGGCTCAAACCCCTGAGCAAAAGGATTATTTAGACTGCTTTGATCTCCAGGGGTGAAATAAAATTTTTCGTAAAATCCAGGATCATCTGGAATATGCATTTTTCGGTAGGTGCCAGCAATTAAGCCATCTTTCTCAAAAACTACTGAAGTGTTGTGATACAGTCCTGGTGCCCTTTTCTCAAACAATGAAGTAACTAAAACTATTTTTAATTCCTTGGCTATACCCGCAAATATTTCAGCTGAGTTACCAGGAATAGTTTCAGCTAAGTCAAATTTTGTAACATCTTCGGTTTGGCAAAAATAAAGTGTTGAATGAAGTTCTTGCAAAACTATAAGCTCAGCTCCTTGTAACTGGGCTTGGCGAATAAGTTCAATTGTTTTGGCAATATTTTCTTTTTTGTCTGCCGAGCAGGTTTGCTGAATTAGAGCAACAGTTAAGTTATCAGCCAAATTGGAAGTTGAATTATTAGGCATTTTTTTAATTAATTTATTTCAAACAACTTCATCAAAACTCAAATATTTCTTTAATGCTTCAGGAATCCTGAATCCAAGCTTATCTGCAAACTGATAATTCTCCACAACAGCGGCCCAAGTACGACCAACCGCTAAGCTAGAACCATTGAGCGTATGCAGCAATTCAGGTTTTGATTTTGCATCTCGCTTGAATTTAAGACCCAGCCTGCGAGCTTGGAAATCAGTACAATTTGAACAACTGCTGATTTCACGATAAGCTCCTTGCGAAGGAAACCAAACTTCAAGGTCATAGCATTTTGCAGCAGAAAAGCCCATGTCACCAGTACAAAGTAAAACTCGTCGATATGGAAGTTCTAATTTCTCCAAAATGCTTTCAGCCTGACTGACTAACCTTTCATGTTCGGCTTCGCTTTCTTCTGGTTTGCATAAATGAACTAATTCGATTTTGTCAAATTGATGCTGGCGAATTAATCCACGAGTATCACGTCCAGCCGCTCCAGCCTCACTTCTAAAGCAAGGAGTATAAGCGCAGAGTCTTTTGGGTAATTCATCGTGGTTTAAAGGTTTGGCTGCATAAAAGCCTGTGAGAGGAACTTCGGCCGTAGGAATTAGATATTGATCGGTGTTTTCTAGATGATAAAGATCTTCTGCAAATTTTGGTAATTGTCCGGTACCTCTGAGAATTTCTCCGTTAATAATCGCGGGTGGGGCTATTTCAGTGTATCCATTAGCCGAGGCTTCATCCAGCATAAACTGAATCAGTGCTCTTTGTAATTTTGCGCCCTGACCAATAAAAGTACTAAAGCGAGTTCCAGAAAGACGAGAACTATTTTCAAAATCAATAATTCCTAATGCCTCGCCAATTTCCCAGTGAGATTTTGCAGTGATTTTTCCTGCTCCCACTTTCAAGGGGGTTAGGGGGTAATGCTTAATAACTTTGTTTTCAGTTTCATCCTTGCCAACGGGAATATCATCGAGCGGAATATTAGGAATATATAAAGTAATATCTTCTAATTTTTGATCCAAAGAGGTAGATAATGCATCTAGCGAATTGATTTCTTCATTAATTGCTTTCACTTCAAGCTTGATTGTCTCGGCTTCTTCTTGTGATTTAACCGACTTACTGAGCGTATTACGCCGTGATTTCAGTTCATCAGCTTTTTGTTGTATTTCTCTTTTTTGTTTATCAATCTCAACTATTTCATAAATGGAAGCAGCAAAAGTATTATTCCTTTTGGCGAGCTTTGTTTTTATTTCTTCTGGGTTTTGACGAATGACTTTAAGATCGAGCATGTTTTTGAATTTGAAATGTTTCTGACTTTATTGTATTGAAATTTTATGTGTGGGTTTCAACTATTGAAAAGATTATGTCTATGTTTTATTCAATTTTTCATCTAATGAAGTCCATCAATTTTATATGAAATTATGTTTAGAGGCTGTATGAAAAATGTATATCAACATCAAGTTGGTGAAAAACAAGAGATGAAAACAAATTAGATGATTTCAAATTGAATTACAAATATACCTAACCTAGCTGTGACATTAGTGCATTCTAAATCCGCTGCTAGCTTCATGTGATTACCTCCCCCGCCTCCTTGACAGGAGGAGCTAAGAAACTTCATCTTGAATTTTTCTTTTTTTAACAAGCTCTTATACTAACTCGCTTGAGTGTATTGCTTAATCTTATCAGCCATTAATTCGTTTAAGAGCTATTAGATCTAATAATCAACAGAATTCATATCTCTCTTAAAGCATAGAATCTAATCATGTTTGCCGAATAATTTTGATAATTGATGCTGAAGAAATTCCCAGAACTGTGATGCAACTGCCGTCAAATTCTGCCATAGCGTAAAGCAAAATCTTTTATCAACTCCGCAACATGGACAAGCTTCAGCTTCAATAATTGCAATGGTATCTCCAAGCAATTCTGGTTTAGAACTTAACCAATTTACGGCTACTGCAGTTCCTGCCATTTTCGCTCCCAACTCGCTTAGGGCAATAAGTGAACGAGTTAAGGGGGAAGGTTGAGGGTTAAGAGTTTGAGCTAAATGTCCCAAAGAACCAATCGCTCCATTGAGTAAAGCAAGTGAAGAATCAACTTTGAGCTCTCCCCAAGTATAAGGAGTAAATGCATTTTTCAAGTTCCAGTTTTTTGATTCAAAGCCAGCTTTAAAGAATGCGCTCATTCGTCTAGCAATAAAGAATAAGGGGAATAAAGTTAAAACCTCTTTGAGAAAACCCTTCAGATCAAACAACAAGGGTTCTTCATTTTTATTTTTGTATTTATGTGGTTTTTTGTCCAAATTAGATTGTCCTAATAAGAGAAAATCTGCTCCAGTATTTATTAGTTGAGCGGTTGGCAATAAGAGAACTGCGGTTGCTCCGAAATTGAGTACCTGAGGCTTTGTTGGAAGTTTGATAGATTTTATTGCTTCTAAAACAGGCATAAATTCACAATTTTCTAATTTAAAGTATTCACTGTGAAAAAAATAATCAGGAGAAGAATAATTTGGCCCAGTAAAAACTTTTAATTGATCTGTATATTCAATAAAATAGAAATACAAATAGAAAATACTATGTATTGAGAATACTATGTATTGAAAATTATGCCATAACGATTACTTGACAGTATTAATCATTTCTAGCAGACTTAGAAAGATTTGCTATAAGCTAACAATTGAAGCGTCAATTTAATAAGGCTCTACAATTCTAAATTAAAAATTAAAGTCAAAAGCGAAAAAGCTCAAATAGCCGTTACAGACTGGTCAAAGCTAGAGTGTATATAGAATCAATAGAATTAGATAATTTTAAATCCTTTGGCGAACGGAATTTCATACCGCTTTTTCCTGGTTTTACAACGGTCTCAGGGCCTAATGGTTCTGGCAAGTCTAATATTATTGACAGTTTACTTTTTGCGCTTGGTCTTTCCACCAATAAAACCATGCGTGCCGAAAGATTGACTGATTTGATGAATAATCTTTCTGGTAAGCGTGAAACACAAGTCACAGTTACACTTTATGATGATGTCAGGGAAGCGCAGCTCAAAGTAAGTAGACGTATTCGCCTCAAACTAAATGGGCAATATGAATCTTCTTATTTCTTAAATTCAAAACCAGCTACGCTTGCAGAAATCCACGATCAATTAGCACTTCGAAATATTTCTCCGAACGCTTACAATGTGGTTATGCAAGGAGATGTCACTCGTATTATTTCGATGTCTCCGCTTGAAAGAAGACGTATTATTGATGAATTGGCTGGAGTTGCGGATTTTGACCGCAAAATAGATGAAGCCAAACAGGAAATTGCACAAGCTAGAGAAAGTCTAGAAAGACAAACTATTCTTCTTAGTGAATTTAGCGATCGCTTAGAATCACTCAAAAAAGAAAAAGATCAAGCTGTTAAATATGCTGAGCTCAGAAAAAGAAGAAATTACCTTGAGCGCTTATTTAGGCAAGTCAGAATTAGAGAGCTTGAACAAAGAGTATTAAAAATTCAAGCGGATACAACCGATAAGATTCAGAAAAAAGCGGATTTGATTGCAGTTTTATCAGAAGTCAGCGAGAAGTTTTTAGAAGTTGAAGCCAAAAGTTTAGAAGCTCAAACCCAGTTAGATTATTTAAATAAAGTTGAACGTCTCAAAATTCAAAGTGAATTGGATTTATGGAGAGAGCGAGTTACTAAAGATGAATCTGGTATAGAGTTTTTAAACAAGCAAACCGTTGACTACAAAGCTCAAATTGAACGCATTGGTAAAGAAAGTAAATTAGGCGAGAAAAAAATCAATGAGCTAGATAAGCAAATCAAAAGCATTGAAGGAAAAGAAAAAGCCCAAAAAGACGAATTAGAAAAAATTCAAAGGCAATATGAATCAGTTCAATCCAAGATTATTGAGAAAAGTCAAAATGATAATTTCTCAACCAGCCGAGTTTTTGAGCTGCAAGAAGAAATAAATTCGCTCCAAAACAGCAAAGCTAGCCACATAACTGAAAAAGCCCTTTGTGAGCAAAATTTAGCAAGGTTGGAAAAAGAAATATTCAGTCTAAGAGGAGAATTAGAAAAAGGTTTAAATCAATTAAAAAGCTCAGCTTCTGGCGCGCAAAACAGTCAGGCTCAAAATATGTCTGAAAAAATTGGTTCGGTCAATAGACATTTGAATAGACTAAAGGATGAATTAAGAGACACCGAGCAGGAAATGAAGGATCGAACTGCTCAAGCCTATGAATATCAGCATGAATTATCCAAGCTAGAGATGAAAAGGCAAGTTAGCGAAGAACAAAATTGGGGAAGAGCAATTGAGACAGTTCTCAGAGCTAATGTTCCAGGAGTGCATGGTGTGATGGCTCAGTTGGCTAATGTTTCAGCTCAATATTCTCTAGCGCTTGAAGTAGCCGCTGGAGCTCGTCTCAAGTCAATTATTGTAGAAGATGATCGTGTTGGCTCTGAATTAATTGAAATTCTCAGAAGACAAAATGCTGGACGAGCTACTTTTTTACCTTTAAATAAGTTGAAGGAACCCTATATCGAAAGATTACCAGCCGATGCCAAATCACCATCTAGCGGAATTATTGATTGGGCGATTAATCTCGTAAAATGTGATTCGGTTTACCTAGCGGCTTTTGGATACGCTTTTGGTTCAACTCTTGTGGTCAAGGATTTACAATCAGGACGTAAATATTTGGGCTCATACCGTATGGTAAGTCTGCAAGGAGATTTGCTCGAAAAAAGTGGAGCTATGACAGGTGGTAGCAGCCCCAGAGAAAGTGGTATTCATTTTGGGGTAGAAGAAGGAAATAAAGCGGCGCAATTAACAAAGCAAATTGAAGGATTGCAAAAACGTATTCAATCAATGCAAGCCTCAATTCAAGAATTGAAAACTGAGATTAGATCTACTGAAGTTGAACTTGATGAGATGAAAGGTGAATGGGCTGGCATAAAAGCACAAGAGGAAATAAATAATGCTGGACTTATAAACCTTAAATCGCAAGTCGAAATTAATCGTAAAAGACTTACAGAAGCGGCAGCTGAAAGAGATCAAATTGAAAATCAACTTAAAGGAAATGATTCAGAAATTATCAAATTAGATCGTTTGATTTCAAAATTAAGTGATAGTTTAGCTGCTGAAGGAGCTCGTGTAAGAGATGCAGGACTAGAAAATCTAATCAATGAATCACAAGAATTAGAATTTGAGCGCAAAAAATTAGAGGTTGCCTGCCGTAACTTGGAAACAGAAAAAGCCGAATTTATTAAAAATATTGAAGTTGTAAAAGGTACATTGAATCGAGGTCATGATGAAATAATTCAAGCCGAATCTCAAATTATTCAATTGCGTGAGGAATTGGGTGAAAAGGAAAAGAGTCTGCTTGCAAATCGTAATTCATTGAGAGAATTAGAGAATATTTTTCTGCAAATGCAAGCCCAGATCGATTCATTACAGAAAGTAAAAGATGATTTATCTGTTCTATTGATTGACTTGACTAAGCGAAAAACTGAAATCAGTGAAAATATAAAAGCCATAAGTAATGAGATTGCTGATGCGAAGATAAAGCTCATTGATATTGAAGAAAGATTGCACAATTTAAAACAAGAAGAATTGAGCGCAGAAATACAAGGCGAACAGCAAGATCCTAATCAGCAACTTAATGAACAAAATGCTGTAAACGAATTTGACAAAAAAATGTCAGAACAGCAAGTTAGAGATGAATTAGAAAAGATTGAAAGAAAAATGACTTCGATGGAGCCAATTAATATGAAGGCCATTGATGAGTACACTGAGGTTTTGGAAAGATTGCAAGAAGTTAAAACTAAATGCGAAGACTTATCAAATGAGCAATCTGAAATAGAAAGCCGAATTAATAATTACACCGAGCATAAACAAAGATCTTTCTTTGAAGCATTTAATGATGTAAATAAACATTTTCAAGAGATTTTTGCAGAACTCTCTTTTGGTCATGGAGAGCTGACACTTGAGAACAAAGAAGATCCATTTAAAGGTGGGCTAGTTATTCAAGCCAGACCCAGAAACAAAAAAATGCAAAGGCTTGAATCCATGAGCGGCGGAGAAAAATCTCTGACAGCCTTATCATTTATTTTTGCTTTGCAATGGCATAACCCAGCTCCATTTTATGCTTTTGATGAAGTTGATATGTTCTTAGATGGATTGAATGCGGAACGCTTAGCAAAGATGGTCAAGAAGCAATCTACACTTGCGCAATTTGTAGTAGTAAGCTTGCGCAAACCAATGATACAAGCGAGTGAAAGAGCGATTGGAGTGTGTCTTGGTCGTGATGGATTTAGTAAGGTTGCTGGTATGCGTAGCAAAGACGAAATAATTAAAGAAAGTGAAAAACAAGAAAAAGAACATTTACTTAAATTGAAAGATTCAAAGAAGGAAATTGTTGTAGAAGAATCAAAAGAAAAAGCATTTGCTTAAATTGATAATTAGAATGCAGATCAAAGCAAAAACATTATTACTTCTTTCTTTAATACCAATTGTTGTATTTTTCAGCTCTCTTTATCTTAAAGAAAAGACGGGTCCTTATTATTATGGACACAATTTCGATCCTGAATATGCATACCTGTTGAACTCTCTTATGATTCTGAATTCTCAGATTCCGTATCACGTAGATCATCCTGGTACCCCATTACAAGTATTGGGTAGCCTAGTCATTCAAACTACCTTTTATTATCAATCATTCCTTAAGAAAAACAAATCTCCCATTTATGCTTCCAATCCATCTAAGAAGGGAGAGCAAGACAGTAAAACAAATTCAAATTCAAACCAAAACAAAGTAACAAAACAATCACTCAATCAAGATGTTATTGAAAAGCCTGAATTGTATCTCTCATGTATCAATTTTCTA
>DUDU01000082.1 GCA_005110395.1 Candidatus Melainabacteria bacterium
CGCATTAAAGAGATTGAGAGGAATAAGCTTTTCTGGAAATTGATAAGGACCATAATTATTGGAGCAATTGGTTATAAGTGTTGGAATACCATATGTGTGATGCCAAGCCCTAACCAAATGATCAGATGCAGCTTTCGAAGCAGAATAAGGCGAATTGGGCTTATATGAAGTATTTTCATCAAAATAACCATTTTCACCTAAACTACCAAAAACCTCATCAGTTGAAACATGCAAAAAACGAAACTTGGCTTTTTCGGAATCATTTAGTGAGTTGTTGAAAAAAAATCGAGTTTGTTCTAAAAGATTAAAAACTCCTAAAATATTTGTTTCAATAAAGCTGGCTGGAGAATCAATTGAGCGATCGACATGTGATTCAGCCGCAAGATTGAGAATAGCTTGAGGTCTGTATTTCTCAAAAATTTGTTTAATTTCTAATTGATTGCAAATATCAACTCTTTCAAACTTGTAACGATTTTTATATTCTGGGTTTTCAGCTATATCTTTTAGTGAATCTAAATTGCCAGCATAAGTCAATTTATCTATGTTAATGATGGTTGCTTGAGTTTCTAAAAGCAAAAGTCTAATTAAATTTGAGCCAATAAAGCCAGCTCCGCCAGTTACTAATATTGTTGAATTGATTTCGTGAAACATAATAAAAAGTCCAATACAATGAGCATCATCATAAAGTCTAACAAATATAGTTACCTCGCAAAATTGAAAAGGTTTTAAATTTACAATCATTAATATGCAAAAACAGAAAATAAAATGTTTGCTAACTGGAGCGACTAGCTTTTCTGGAGCTTATATTGCTGAAGCTCTAATTAAAAATGGTTTGTCAGTTTATATGCCTTTGCGTTTAAACAAAGAAAATTATCAGGGAATAAAAGCTCAGCGTTTAAGGCTTATTGAAGATGCAAGTCTTTCAAATTCTCAATCAGTTACAGAATTCATTGATAACTGTGATATTTCATCAGAAGAGCTTATTGAACAAGTTGACAAGATTCAACCACATATTTTCATAAATCATGGCGGTTATATCGAGAATTATCGCTCTCCCGATTTTGACTTTCTCAAGCATTTAGAGACAAATTTGAGACATATTCAATTACTTATTCGACAACTTAAGGACAATGATTGCAAGCTTTTTATTCACAGCGGAAGTGCATTTGAACCGGGCGGAGAATATAGCAAATTCGGCATTTCTCCTTATGGCGTAGCAAAAAAAATGGTTTGGGACATGCTGGTTTTTTGGTGTCAGCAAATTGGTTTACCTTGCACAAAAATTGTCATTCCCAATCCATATGGCTCACTTGAAAACGAAGATCGATTGCTTCCAGTTTTTGCTTCTTTAATTAAAAGTGGACAATCAATCACATTAAAAGGTTCAGCAGATATTAGAAATAATATTCGTATTGAAAAATTGGCTGAGTATTATGCAGAAGCTTGTTTAAGAGACCCAAATGAATCACCTGACTGTTTTGTTGAAGAAATTAAACCAGTAGGGAATATTGAGAGTCAATTGGATTTTGTGAAAAGAGCTTTGCAAGAAAAACCTTATGGCATTGATTTAGCCAAAATCGAAAATTCGCTTGTTATTGTGAATTAATTTCTTAGCTTAAGGGAGCTTCTAAGAACTAAGCTTTTTCACCCCCCGGCTTTCGCCAACCCCTGAAAAGGGGCTCTCAAAGAGAGAACTAAAAGCCCCCTCTCAGGGGGTTGGGGGTTTAAAGAGACTATAATAGAGGTGCCCTTAAATTAAAGCTGAGATTTCACAAGTGATTCTAAATTCTGGAGGCTTAGATTAAAGTCTTAGATTAAGATTTCAACGCTAAAATAATTGGTCTTTAAATTGAGTTATAAATTCAGTCATGTCGCAAATAGTTTATAGGTCACCTCAAACACGATTTGACCTAGTAAAAATTTACAAAGAAATTTGGGCTTATCGTAGTTTTTTATTAAACTGGACAAAGCGTGAATTGGAAATACGCTACAAAGGTTCTTTTCTTGGAATAATCTGGAGCTTTTTCAACCCACTTCTGAGTTTAATTGTTTATTTCTTTGTCTTTTCCAGAATAACGAATATTCAAATTCCAAATTATTTAGTATTTCTTTTCAGTGGAATGATTTGTTGGTTTTTCTTTGTGCAAGTGGTTACAAGAGCCACAAGCCTAATGAGTGATAGCAGTAGTATTTTGAAGAAAGTATATTTCCCACAAGAAATCTTAATTATTTCCGTAATAGTCTCAGGTGCAATAAATTTTCTAATTTCTTTTGGTTTAGTAGTATTAATGATGCTCATCACTAAGGCACCTTTTACCCTGCATATTTTTTGGGTACCAATTATATTAGCCTTACAATGTTTGTTCTTATACAGCACAAGTCTATTGCTGACCTCACTTGGAGCACTCATCAAAGATTTAAGCCCAATAATTCCTACACTGATAAGTTTAATGTTTTTTGTAACACCAATCGTTTATTCAGTAGAAGCGATATCAAAAAAATATGCCTGGGTATTAAATAGTCAACCAATTGCAAACTTAATATCTTTATATAGAGATGTCATTCACCTAGGAGTTCACCCAGACTGGATTTTATTAATATACTGTTTTGTCTTTAATATTGTTTGGTATTTATTTTGTCACTGGGTATTTCACCGCTTGCGTTTTATAGTCTACGATTTAAGCTAATTTATGAATTCTCAAGAAATTGCAATAAAGTTTGATTCTGTCACAAAGATTTATCACAAAAATCTAAAGGCATTGAATTTACGATTACTTTTTGTGAATGCAGGATCAGATATAAAGCCGATATTACCTATTAAAAGTTTGGATAATATTTCTTTTGAGATTTTCAAAGGTGAGACGGTAGGCATAATCGGGCAAAATGGTTCTGGCAAAAGTACTGCATTAAAAATAATTGCAGGTATTTCATCACCTACTAATGGTTCAGTAATGATTGATGGAAAAATCACTACTATGCTTGAACTTGGATCAGGTTTTCATGGGGATTTTACAGGTAGAGAAAATATATTTTTAAATGGCAGCTTATTTGGCATGTCGAATTATTATCTTTCATCAAAAGTAGATGAGATAATTGCTTTTTCAGAGCTAGAAAGTAAGATAGATGAGCCTGTGAGAACATACTCTGCTGGTATGATTGCGAGATTGGGCTTTTCAATTGCAATTCAGACTCAACCCGAAATATTATTAATTGATGAAATTCTTGCGGTAGGAGATATTGCTTTTCAAGAAAAATGTTTATGTAAATTTGAAGAAATCAAGAAATCAGGTAAAACCACGGTAGTACTTGTAACTCATTCTCTGGAGCAAGCTAAAGAACATTGCTCAAAAATAATTTGGATTCAAAATTCTAAGCTTCAAGGAGTTGGTTCTCCCTCTGATTTAGTTGATGAATACGATACATACATGCATGGAAAAAACTCCAAATAAAGTTCACCGAAGAACTCAATCAAATTTGTTAATGACTTCTATTACTTTATGAATTTCATCACCACTCATCACAGGGCTAATGGGTAAACTCAAAACTTCTTCGTGTATTTGCTCAGTAATAGGAAATTCTAAATGATTCCATTCTCTGTAAGCCTGCTGCTTATGAGGCGGAATCGGATAGTGGATGACTGTTTGTACTCCATTGTCTAACAGATACTTTTGAAGCTTTTCCCTTTTAATGGTTCTAACTACAAATAAATGCCAAACATGAGATTCTTCGCTTCCATATACTGAAGGTAAAATAATTTGAGGATTATTTATTTCTTTTCGGTAAGTTTGTGAGATCTCACGTCGTTTTTGATTGTCGACATCAAGGTATTTGAGTTTAACGCTTAATATTGGAGCCTGAAGTTCATCCAATCTACTATTCATTCCCTTGTACAAATTTTCATATTTTTTGTGAGAACCGTAATTGCGCAAAGCCCGCAAAGTCTCAGCCAACTTATCATCATTAGTTGTAACGGCTCCACCATCACCCAATGCGCCCAAATTTTTGCCTGGATAAAAGCTGAAAGCGCTAGCATCTCCTAAGTTGCCAACTCTTGTATCTTTGTATATTGCTCCGTGCGCCTGAGCTGAATCTTCTATTATTTTTAGGTTGTACTTATTTGCTATGTTGTTAATTTCATCCATTGGGCAGGCTTGGCCGTACAAATGAACGAGCAGAATGGCTTTAGTATTTTTTGTGATTTTTTCTTCAATGCTTGCGGTATTAATTAAATAAGTTTTTAAATCCGGCTCAACTAAAACTGGTGTCGCACCAACTGCCGAGATTGCAAGGATGGAAGCTATGTAAGTATTAGCTGGAACTATGATTTCATCGCCAGGCCCGTAACCATAAGCTCTTAGAATCAAGATCAACGCATCTAATCCGTTGGCAACACCAATACAATGCTTTGTTCCACAGTAAGTTACAAAAGCTTCTTCAAACTGTTTGACGGCTTCGCCTAATATATACCAACCAGAATCAATTACGCCTGAGATTGCTTCTTGGATTTCTGTTTTGTGCCTTGAATTGATTGCTTTTAGATCAAGGAAAGGAATCACTATATTTCGTAAATAAGGAATTAATAATTGGTAAATATTCTACATCTCTAAAGCCTTCTCTTGCCTGGCCTTTTTGTGGTCGCCTTGTAGATACCCATTTTGAATTACGGGTATAATGTAATTAATAAAGAGGATTAAAATAATGGGAATAGCAAAAGAATTTCATTTGGATTTGAGTAATTCCGAAAATAACATACTTGATTTAAGTGAGTACAAAGGAAAGCGAATAAAAGTATCTGTTGAGCTTGAAGATACTTGTGAAGATAAACTTTTGGGTTTCTTTGGCTCCATAAAATGGGAAGATAAAGAAGCCGTTGAATATCAAAGGAATTCAAGAAATGACTGGTAGAAAATATATATTAGATACTTGCACCATTATCAATTTCTTATCCGGAAAAAAGAATTTTTTAGCAAATACCCCATCCGCTGATTTAATCGGAATATCCGTTATTAGCGAGCTTGAATTCTTATCTTCAAAATATCTGAAT
>DUDU01000083.1 GCA_005110395.1 Candidatus Melainabacteria bacterium
TAAACCTGTTCAAATTATATTCAAGTATTTAAGCCCAATGTTAAAACCAATAGCGAATTCCATTTTGAACTGCTTCAAAAAAGCAATATTTATTTTGATAATGATTTCTTCAATCTTTTCTGCTTATGCGGATTCCCCCGAGATTCTTGCACCATCAGATATTCCGATGAGCCGCCCAGAGACTATTCCTCAGCCTGATACGTTGAACACATCAGATAAAGCTTTCTCCTATCAAATCAAAATTAATTTTGCAGATAGCAAATTGGATTATCAAATTAGCCCAAGCGAATTAGTTAGTGGCAATTCTGATGGTTTAAACGCTCAAGTTAGATTCTCCAGTATTCTTGCTGTGAATTCAGCAAAAGCGGCTGATGCTTGTCAGGTTAGATTAACCAAAGAATCAATTGGTGCTGTAAACGAACAAGGTGAAATTGTAACTCTTAGAATACGTGGGCGAAGTGGTGACAAAGCTCTCTCTGGCAAATTTATTCATCCAGACTTTAATCAATTTAATGAAGCAACTTTTGTAATTGAAGGCTTTATTGATACAGCTTCTTATTCTCAGGGATTGTCACCAGGAAATTATGTTTTTTCCCTGGATCCTAACCTTTTCCTCGTTCAATTCAATGGGAAACAGTAATTAAAGCCACAGGTAATCCCGATTTTTCTCTCATACATTCCCACTAGTTCGAGGCATTTACCTAGTCTAATGAATGCCAATACTCTTTTTGAGGAATTGTATTTCCGTAGATATATAAAGGATTGATAAATCCTAAAAATTAAGTCTTAAGAATTACGAATAAACAGAGGAGAGAATATGAAATTTCAGAAAAATGTTCAAGCAATTTTTGGAGCAGTAGCACTAAGCTTGCTCGGTATTTCTTCAGCTTTTGCAGGTGGTGTTGCCAGCTATACAGGCACTGTATCTTCAACCAATGCTGCCATTTCATCTGGTGCTGGTAGTTCAGCTGTTGCAACTATTAACCTAGATTTTAGAGTACCAAACTTTATAGGTTTAGGCGTTTATGACACAGCTGGAGCTAATGCTAATGCTTTGTTCTCAAGCCCTGGAACTGCATTTACAACCACTACATTTACCGCTGCCGAAAGCGTTAGTATTTTGACTGCAAATGAAACCAATTTGAATTCCAAATTTGATTTAGATGGAACAACTTCAACAACAGATGCAACCACAATCATGAATGCGATAAATGCAACTGCAAATGCTGCTAGCCAAGACATCATAATCAAAGGAGCAACCTTTACTAATGCAGCTGCCGCTACACCACTTAGTTTAGCAACTAGCGTTGCGAGTGTAACCATGACTGGTGGAACTGGATCCGCACCTATTTATGCTCTAAGATCAATTGGTGGTATTCCTGGTGCTGGAGCTACTGCAATCAACACTTCAACTACTCCAAACACAACACCATTATCTCTAACAAGTGCTCGCAGAACAGCAGGTGGATATTCTAGATTTGCAATAGTTGGTGATTTAAGTGAAACATCAGTAACTCCAGCGACAAAAGGCAACTGGACTGGTTCATTCACTATAACCCTAACTGGAATTTAGGTAGAAGATATTCAAATGTTACCTCTATAAATTGCGATTTTGCCAATTCAATCCCCCTATTAAAGGGGAGGGAGTGAATATGGTAGAAGAGGAATAAATAGATGTTCCATAGATTGTGAATATTATCTATTTAAAGAAAGGATAAGGAATGTTCTTACGAATGATTAATGTATTTAAAGTATTACTAGCCACTATTGCAGTCTTAATCTTATTGCCATTTCAGCAAGCCTTCGCAGGTGGTGTTGCTAGTTATACGGGGACAGCATCTTCAACCAATGCAGCTATTTCATCTGGCGCAGGTAGTTCAGCGATTGCAACTATTAACCTGGACTTCAAAGTACCTAACTTTATTGGTTTAGGTGTTTATAGTACGGCTGGAGCTAATGCTAATACTTTGTTCTCAAGCCCTGCAACAGCATTTACAACTACTACATTTACTGCCGCAGAAAGCAGTAATGTTTTATTGTCAAATGAATCAAATTTAAATTCCAAGTTTGATTTAGATGGAACAGCTTCAACAACAGATGCAACCACAATCAGGAATGCGATAAATGCAACTGCAAATGCTGTTAGCCAAGACATCACAATCAAAGGTGCAACCTTCACAAATGCTGCTGCGGCCACATCACTTAGTTTAGCAACTAGCACAAATACAATAACTATGACTGGTGGAACTGGAACTGCGCCTATTTATGATCTTAGGGCGATTGGAGGTATACCAGGTGGTGCGATTAACACATCGACTGTACCATTGACAACCCCAATTTCTCTAACTAGTGCACGTAGAACAGCTGGTGGATATTCCAGATTTGCAATAGTTGGAGATTTGAGAGAATTAACGGTTAGAACCAATACAATAGGCAATTGGACTGGTTCATTTACGATTACATTGACTGGTATTTAATTGAGTTTTAGATTGAGCTTCCGAATCAGAAGTTTTGTCAGTTATTCCAAACTGCGCAAGGCTTCTTGATTGGAGGATCTATCTATTCTTTAGTTCATGACTAGGTCTAGGGTCTTAAGTATTTGCCAAGTATTGATTTGTAAACAAAAGCTATATGGTAAAGCTAGGATTTGAATTCTGAATTGTAAACTTATAGAAAGCCTGAAAGGTATTAATAAATTTGGTTGAAAGAATAATGAATAATCATAAAAGCAAAAATTTAAAAAATCTCTAAGAGGGAAGGCTGATTTGATCAAAGCTTTCCCTCTTAGAGATTTTTTGCGTTTTAATTTGAAGCTGAAGGCGCTCTTACTTTCATTGGCTATGGTTTTGATTTGTCCCTTTCAATCATTTCCTAGTCAGGCAGGTGGAACTGTAACTGTAACCCTTACTTACAGCGTGCCCAATGTTATGGCTTTGGGTGTTTACGATGTCAATGGACAGAGCAATGAAGGTCTTTTCACGGATCCATCAGCTAGCTTTCCTGGAGGATCGACTTTCACTACGGCCGAGAGTGGGGGAGTATTACTAGCAAATGAAAGCAATGTAAATTCCAAATTTGATTTGGATGGTACAACCTCATCAACAGATGCAAATACAATTCTGACTAAAATGACTCAAACAACTAATGTACCAAGCAATGACATTTTGATAAAAGGAGCTGTGTTTACAAATGCCTCATCTAGTCCCACTCTTAGGCTCAGAACAAATACAAGTCAAATTACGCTAACGGGTGGAACTGGCACTGCTCCAAGAATTGACTTTAGCGCTTTAGGAGGGGTGCCCGGTGGAGCTGCGGGTGCCAAAAATTCCACTACAAATCCATCAGCTACTGGCTTGCAAATAACAACAGCTAGGCGCAATTCTCTTGGATATGCACGATTCGTAATAGTGGGTGATTACCGTGAAAGCACAATAGATTTCACCACCAAAGGCAATTGGACTGGGAACTTAACTCTGACTCTGACGGGGCTTTAATTGAAACTTAAATTTCATTGAACAAAATAAAGTATGAATTTATTAGGCAAAACTCTCAAATCAATAAAAAGGGCAAGGATTTTTATCTTTTGCTTTATTTTGTTGTTTTGCTTATTTTGTCAACACAAAGCCAATGCGGGGGGAGTACAGAGCTACAGCGGGACAAATCCTTCGGCAACGGCTGCAATTTCAAGTGGTTCTGGTAGCTTGTCTTCTGCCACTATTAATTTGGAAGTTAAGATACCTAATATTACAAATGTCGCTATTTATGATGCGAATGGAGCAATTAATACGGCTGTTTTCAATAATCCAACTGCAAATTTTCCAGGAGGTACAACTTTCATTGTTAGCGAAAGTCAGGGATCTTTGATTGCAAATGAGGGGGATTTAAAATCGAAATTTGATTTGGATTTATCTCAATCTGCTGATGCAGCATTAATACTTTTACAAATGGGTAATCTAGCAGATACTCCAACTCAAGATTTATTGATTAAGGGTGCAATTTTTTCTAATAATCCAACCGCCAATATAAAAGTCTCCACTGATATAAATACTTTGATTTTAGCTGGTGGAACAGGCTCATCACCTCAGCTTGATTTAAGACTTTTGGGTGGAGTTCCTGGTGGAGGGGCCGCAGCGATTACAAAGCAAGATTTATCTTTGTCAGGCATGGTTTTAACTTCAGCTCATAGAAATGCTAATGGCTACGGAAGATTTGCGCTGATTGTCGACTTTCGAGAATCATCAATTGATGTAACCACTAATGGAAGCTGGACTGGTGGTTTTACGCTTACAGTGATTGAATTGTGAAACTCCTACATCTCTTTGCAAAGGATTGATTTTGCAACAGAATTTTGAAGTACCCTTCAAGGATTCGGGGGATGGAGAGTCTGAATGTGTAGAGATTGCTTTTAGCTTAACTGCCGACTAAAACAGGTTGTTTATTTATTTGCTTGTGGCTTGTTTCAATTTTTTGAGCTGTATTTAATTTCATGTAATCTAGAGAATCTCTGGTGAGAACATGTTCATGAGAGTTTTTGCTTTCATTAAAGCGACCTCTAATAATATTTGTGAAAAACACCTTTTGAGCTTGTAATTTTTCAGCGATGTATTTGCAAGCTTCTTCAGGCATAGTATGGTCACCACAGGTATAAATATCTATTGCGGCATAACCTTCTTCGGGCCAAGTATGAATAGAGCAATGAGATTCGGCAAGAAGTAGAATTCCACTTACGCCTTGAGGACTGAATTGATAAAAATTTTGCGAAATTAAAGTCGCTTTGGCTTTTTTGACGCCCTCAACTAAAGTATTTTCTACAAAGGCTAAATTGGTTAAATGTTTAGAATTACAGCCACTTAATTCGACAATAAAATGATTTCCTTGAGTTGAGAATATCATCGGCGGAATTTCCCTTGTAGACGTAGATTGAGTTTTATTACAAAAAAGGCATAAAATTGAAATATGATTTTTTCAAGCCAATAAGCTTACAGCAATTCCCTGGAAAGTACAGTTTTTTTTGAAAGTTTCTTTAGATTTCTTTATTTTAAATTTCAACTCTTTGACGCCCAGCAGATGAACTTTTATTTCAATTTACATTGAGTAGCAGTTTCACTATGTGAAAAAGTTAAAGAGAATTAATTTTCGAATGTTACTTGTTAAACTGATTCTCTGAGGTTAAAGTCAAAATTGTTTACTAAAGACACTTACTTTGCAAATCTTTTGACCATAAAGCCTGCAAGCATAGATTGAGACAACCAACGACTAGCAAGCCTTAATAAATTTGAATTTGCTCCAATTGGAATTTCAGAGAAGCTTGGTAATTTATTTTCTAATTTTCTCTTTATCAAATCACTGACCAGGCAGGCTACTTCATATGGTTCTTCGGCCGTACTAGATATATTGTTTTTTGTTTTAGCTGCTAAATAATTGCTATCGCCAGATTCTCGAGTTGATTCACGAAATTTAGTTTTATAAGGACCAGGTTGAATGACAGCAACCGAAACACCATATTCTGCATTTTCAGCAGCCAGCGCCATGCTTATATTGTTGAGTGCTGCTTTGGTTGCAGAATAGGCTCCGAAAGAGGGAAGCCCAAGATAGCTGGCAATAGAACTAATATTAATTATTAGACCACCTTCGTGACTTTTTTTGAGCAAGGGGAGAAATTCTTGCGTGATGGCAATTGGTGCAAAAACATTAGTTGCAAATTGATGTTGAATTTTATCAGCTTCTAAATCCTCGATTCGACCAAGCAAACCATAGCCCGCATTATTAATCAAAACCGAGAGCTTGCCATCTTTTCCGTCAATTAGCTTAGCCGCTCTTTTGATATGAACCGAATTCAAAACATCTAATTCCAAAGCTTCAAGATTGGCATATTTTGCACTCAGAGAAACCAAATCAGGTGCTTCTGCTAAGTTTCTAACGGTTGCGTAAACGTTATATCCTTCGGAGGCCAATTTCTCGGCAAATAAAAGCCCAAAACCTTTGCTGCATCCAGTAATTAAAATATTAGGCTTACTCATTTGAAAAATATAAAAGGCTTTGACAATAATAAAGGGAGCTTCTAAAAACTAAGCTTTTTCACCCCCAAGCTTTCGCCGACCCCTGAAAAGGGGCTCTCAAAGAGAGAATTACCCCCCTCTCAGGGGGGTGGGGGTTTGAAGAGACTTAATAGAAGTGCCCTAAAGATTCAACCAGTTGTTTAACCAAAAATCTAATTGAAATTAATTACTCAAGTTTTGGTCAAAAAATCTAGTAAAAAAAGACAAGTTAAAGTCAAGATTATCACAGTTTCTTAGAACTATTTCTCACTTTCTTCTCCTACAAAGGATTGTGAAAAGATATTTTAAAATCTTCTAAAACACCAAATTGGCTTCAACGCAGAATTGCGGGAATCTGTCTTCAAGAATAGCTTTGCGCATCCGCTTAGTTAGCTGAATGAGTGTGTGAAAATTATGCACGCTCAAGTAATGATAAACCGTCAACTCTGAACGAAGAAATAAATGCTTTAAATAAGCCCGACTAAATCTTTTGCAAGTTGTGCACTCACAGCCTGGAACTAGGGGTTGCTCAGAGTTTTCGGTAAAACTTTTTTGTGTAACGCTGACAACTTTATTTGTTTCACCATAAAAGCTTCCGTGTCTTGAAAGCCTGGTCGGCAAAACGCAATCAAACATATCTATTCCAGAACTAATACCAACTGTCAAATCTCTTGGAGTTCCAACTCCCATCAAATAACGTGGTTTGTGCTTAGGCAAGAATTTGGCATGCGCCTTTACAACTTTGTCGACTTCTTCACGTGTTTCCCCCACGCTCACTCCGCCCAAAGCATAACCGGGTGAGTCCAGACTAATCAGCTGTTCAAGGCTTCTTTCTCTCAAATCTTCATATCTTCCTCCTTGAACGATCAGAAAGAGATTTTGATGAGATTTAAGCTCAACTTCCATACATTGTTTGGCCCAATCAAAAGTTCTTTCAACGGCGAGATCTACATCTTCTCTGGTGGCGTCTCCTGATGGGCAATGATCGAAAGCCATGACAATATCAGCACCCAAAGATTTTTGAATATTCATAGACTCAGTCGGCCCTATATGATGAGTGTTACCAGCTAAATCATCTTTGAAAGTTACACCCTTGTCGGTGATTTTAGCTTTACCTCGTCTCGCAAAACTAAACACCTGATAGCCACCAGAGTCGGTAAGATATGGGCCTTGCCAGCCGCTCCATTTTTGCAAACCACCGACGCTTTCAATGAATTTCTCGCCAGGTCTAATATGCAAATGATAAGTATTGCCAAGCACTATTTCAGCACCAAGATTTTCAATCGTTTCCCAGGGAACTCCCCTAACAGAGCCTTTAGTGGCGACTGGCATAAAAACAGGTGTTTCAATTATTCCATGAGCTGTTTCTAATATTCCAGCTCTGGCTCCAGTGATAGGACAAGTTTTTAAGAGGGTGAATT
Source organism: Candidatus Melainabacteria bacterium (assembly GCA_005110395.1). Taxonomy (GTDB): domain Bacteria; phylum Cyanobacteriota; class Vampirovibrionia; order Caenarcaniphilales; family Caenarcanaceae; genus LMEP-10873. The sequence goes on from DUDU01000083.1 coordinate 7,460, forward strand.
TCATTTGGCGATTGCCCTAATTAATTAAGCTTAGTTGGAGGGCAAATTGATATGGAAGTGAATTTTATTATTCGAAAAATAAGTTTGCTATGACACAAGCGAACAAGTTTAGCAAGAGTTAAGAGTAGGAAATACTTATTTTGAAAACCTCAAACATTTTATTAAATCAGAACTCTCATTCAGGAACTCATCTAAGAAATAAAGATGAGCTTTCTAATCATGATTATTCATCCAGAAGTTTCAAACAAGACTTGAAGTCTTCAATGGACAATAAGGATATTGATAACGTCGACCAATTAAATCCTTTGACTAATAATCAGGATTTGCTCAAGAAATATTTACAAAACCTTTACAAATATCCTCTTCTCAAGCTTGCAGACGAAATTGAATTAGCAAAGACCTACAATCAGTATAAGAATAATATTTCTGAGTCTAATACCGCAGAAGAAAAGCTTCAGAGCAAGAGTTCTCAAAAAGTATCTGAAAGGAAATCTAGACAATTAGATTCTGAAAAAGATTTACTCACAAAGGCTATAGAAGCTAAAAATCAATTAATTACTAGTAATCTCAGATTAGTTGTCAGTATTGCAAAAAAATATTCTCACTCACGTCTTGAATTGGCTGAATTAATTCAAGAAGGTAATTTAGGCTTGATGAAAGCCGTTGAAAAATTCGATCCAAATCTGGGTTATAGATTTTCAACTTATGCTACTTGGTGGATTAGACAGGCAATTTTGTCTAGCATTCAAGAAAAAACACAAATTATTAGACTGCCGGCATCAGTCAGTGAATTGCTTTGGAAAATTAATAAAGCAGAAGAATTTATGTCCAAAGTTTTGGGAAGAGATATAAGCACTGAGGAATTGAGTTCAGCTCTGGAAGTGTCTGGAGAGCGAATAAAAAAAGTCCAAAAATTACAAGAACAATTTGAGCAGCTTTATTCGCTTGACATGCCTCAAAACGAAGAAGATAGTGACAATTCTTTGCTAGATACTATTTGTGATGAATTAAGTATATTGCCTGAAGATCAAGCTGATCAATCAATAACACATGAAGTTTTAGACAATGCAATCAACAAACACCTCTCAGAGCGTGAATCCACCATACTCAAACTAAGATACGGCTTGAATACAGAGCACTTGAGCTTAAGCCTTACAGAGCTGTCCAAGCGATTAGATGTCAGTATGGAAAGGGTCAGGCAAATTGAATTAAAAGCACTGAGTAAACTCAAAGCTTGTTTATCAATGAATTTTTCAGAATTTGTAACTTATTAGATTTTTGTTCTGGAAAGGAAAACTAAGAAAGAAAATCCAATAAATATTCAAGAATTTAAAATATTCCAAATCCATCTTCAGTTGATTGTTCAGGAGCTCCAAAACCTAGAGGATAAGTCTTATTGTTGGAAGTTCTTATTTGATCGAATGCAGTATTCTTTTGGCTTAGACTATCATTCATTGAACTTAATACATCATTAAATTGTCCACGTGCATTAGCATTTGATGGATAAGCTCCTGAAGAATATCCACCCAAACCAGCATTTGTTGAATATCCTCGATTATAGCTTGCCGCTGGTTGAGCGGTGCTGGCTAATTGAGTTGGCCAATTGCTCAATTCTTCGTCAGCTAAGGGCACGCTTTCATCACCAATTACTTGTTCGGGAGGCAAATAAGTGGATGGCCCTTGATTATTTGCAATAGTTGGTGAGGCTTGTGGGCCAGCATTACGTGATCTTCCAAAAATAGCGGATGCTACTCCTTTAAAATAACTTCCTACTCCACCTAAAAGCCCCCTGGATTGTCCTTTTGAAGCTTGCACTTGCTCGGGAGAATTATTTCTGGCAGGTGATAGTTTAGGCGAAGAATTTCTTATACGGCTGAAAAGCCCTCTTGATTTAGAATCTTGATTTCCGCTTACAGCTTCTTGACTGAGGCCTTGACCAGGGAAAACTTGACTGTCAAGGACTTTATTGTTTTGCCCAATTGGGCCTCTTGTCATTGGCTGAGGTGATTGAGGCTGGAAATCGGCTTGTCTGTAACCCGGCATTTGATTGCCATATTCTGAGGCTCTATAATCCTGCATTCTGGGATCTGGCATCTGGGGGAATCCGCTAATTGATGACATCTTAGGTAAATCTCTCGCAAAATCAGGGATAAGTCACAAGAAGAATTCAGTGACTTTGGGGGAATACCGATTTAATTCCCTTTCTTGCAGTATGAGATGAGAGAAATCTCTATAGATCGGTCAAAATTTATTCTTTTTCATATTTATGATGGATTTTGCTGATCAAAAACTCAATTAATTGGGGGAAATAAATTGAACTCCTTTTTACTATTAACTTGTTCCGCGTTCAATTTATCCCCTCGGATCAATGTCAGTTCATTGAATAGATGAGGTAAATCTCTTTTCTACTTTATTATCAATGAATTCTCTAGAAACCAAAATTGCATACCCATCACAGCTAAAAGTACTGTTTAATGTTTCCCAAAGTCTTTAATGACATCCTCTGATAAAGCATTAGGAGTAGCCCATGAAGTATATGGCATCGATGGCCTATCGGAAGGCAACAACCTTGTGGGCACTTCTATAAAGTCGAGAAAGTTGACTGGAAGGGAAAAACCTAAGAAGGCACTGTTGGCATTTGGCTCTGAATGGTCTAGGATTTAAGATGTTGAAAT
>DUDU01000084.1 GCA_005110395.1 Candidatus Melainabacteria bacterium
GAAAGCCAGATTCACGAGAAAGGATACAAAAACAAGCCATTGACAGAGGCTCAGAAGGAGTTAAATGACCATGATCCGAAAAAGGGGACAAATTGAACGCAGAACAAGTCAATAGTAAAAAGGAGTTCAACTTATGCCCCAAATACGAAAAAGAATTTAAGAAGCAATTAGATTGTGTAAAACAAAAGACTCAAACAAAGCTGAAATAGCTAGAAAACTAGGAGTCGAATACAAAACACTTTGCAATTGGTTTTACGCTTCTGAAAACGATTTACCAGCCGAAGAAAAAGTTAAAATGAAACTCTACAAATAACTGAGTATCTGGATTAGATTTGCGGATATATTAGTTAAAGACGATATTGCTCATTAGCTGGGCATGTTTGCTAGTGAAAGTGAGGGTGAAGAAAGTAAATTCTTTAATGAAGATGAACTGTTGAATTGAGTAGTTGATGAATTTGAGACAGAATTTGAGACAAAGTTCTTTTGTTGAATTCCATAAAAATACCTAGCAGCTTTATCCACTATATCTTCTAACCATCCTCTAATGCCTGAATAGTGTGTTGATTCTGTTCTCTTCCCATGTTTCAAATCCTTTTCTGATTTATAGCCATCAACAGTTCTCTGAAAATTAATAAAGTAAGCAACAAATAATCCAAATGGCAATGCTACAAAATAAAGAGGTGCTTTATTCTTGGCAAAATCAATGGTTTTCAATAAACTTTTTTGCTTCTCAAGGGATGGAAATTTATGAGCAACCATCTCTGCAACCTTGCCTTCATATTCTCCAGACTTATTTTTATACAAATCAATAAAATTAATATCTAGAGGATCTCTCAGCCCCGCATTCTTTCCAACAACACCGTCATACCAAGTCTTAAAAGGATTGCTGACAACATTAATTCCATTTGCTAGACCAACTGAGCCTCCAAGTATATTACCAACGCCAGGTTTGAAACCAAGAATACAAAACCAAGAGATGACAAACATTCTAAATAAATTATCTTTGGCTTCTAATAGCTTTCTTGCAACTGTATTGTAACCAAAGGCAGATGAGGGAATTAAGCTAACAGCAGCCAATATACGAGATAAGCCAAATTTGTCATTAAAGTCAAAACGCTTAGCAAATTCAGTAAAGAACTTGCCTTTATGCAATCCAAGTTTGGTAAAAATCCAAGATAATCCAAAAGCCGTTCCCAGGGAAGTTACTATGCCAATCAATGAATCCAATATATTCTTTTTAGCTTGTTTGAGAGCGGGTGTGCCATCATTCTTTTCAGTATCATCTGTTTGTAGCCCAGAAATGTCATAGAAATTACTGGTTTTAAAAAGCCAATTTGTGAATAGAGGCCTGATTGCGGCCGCAATAATTTCGCTGAAAATAACGGTACCAACTACGCCAAGAAAATTCATTGATTTAGCAAATGAAACATTACGAATTAATTCTTGATTTATAAAAACTTTTTTGGGATTAAGAGTTCCAACCTCAATTTCCTTGCCCATTGATTTCTCAAGTTCATAAATTCTTTTTCCTAGTAATTCAAAATGAGGAATTTTGAGGCTTTTTAATAAATAATCAACTAAAAACTTTGCACTGATAATGCCAGTTGCAGTAGGGCCGATATACAGAGCAGCATATTCAGGAGCTTCAATTGCCATATCGTCCGCTGCGATAATAGCTGTTTTAGAACCTATTTTCTGTAGATCTGACCAAAACTGTTCAGGATGAGTCGATAAATTAGCAAAAAACTGTCCTAGATCTTGCTTGTTTTCTTCAAGAGTTCCTTGAGAGATTTTAAAGAAACCAGTAATCAATTTAGGTATCAATTGCAGAGTGATTTCTTGCATGATTTGATATATTGCTTCACTCCAAGCACTTCCCAATACAATCCATTTTAAAGATGATGGGGTTTTTGCAATCAATTCCCTCATTGGCGTCGGCCATTCTTTTACTGACTGCAAAGCATTAGTCAAACCATTCACAAGGCTAATTTGTTTATCTTGCCTGAGAATCGATAAGAGTTTAATATCTGCTGGAGAAATTGCAGCGGTAGTCATTATGAAGATGTGTATTGAACGAAAAATTGCCGATGTAAGCAGTTCCAATGAACAAAGAAAATATTTTTATAAAAAGAAAACTAGATTTGCTTTTCCGCCCTCAAGCTTTAAAAAACAAATTTAGAAGCTACACATTCGACAATTCTTGTTGTCATCAAAATTAGGTTTAATAGTTCTGTTTGAGACTATTACAAAATACAAATTGTATTCAGAACTTTTCTCAGGCGCATAAAACTGGCAACATCGATCACAAACGATGCTATTTATTTGATAGTTACTACCTTGTGAATAAGCTTGCGGCACTGATTTCTAACTCTTTATTGGGCTAATTCAACACAATAATAAAAACAGTCAAATTAGCTAAATTAAACTCGGATTAACATTCTACAACAAATTTCTTGCAACTTGTATTTCTGCAACTATTCTATTTTTAAGAAAAGTTTATTCGTCAATCTACCGAAAAATTTCCAAAGAAAAAGAGCCGATCACCTCTTCAAAATCGACTCTTCTTCTATATATTAAATAATCGTTTTCAGCTGAAACTAAATTTATATTCTATAAAATAAATTTAAAATCTTAGCTGCCACCAAGTGGGGTTGCTGGAGATTCTGCCCAGTTGTACACATCAGAGCGTACTTCTTTTTCTCCAACTTTTTTCCAAGTGTAGTAATTGTAAGGCTTGTCTTTGTATGCACAAGGCTCAAGCTCTACAAGTTTCATTGGTTTGTTTGGGGCACAATCGTAGCACTCACCACATTTGGGAGTTGGATTACACTTGTCTTCGAAAAGACGAGCTTCTGATTCTCCGCTTACGCAGATGGCTGCGAATGAGAGAGCCAAAGCTAAGCTAGCAAACTTTTTCATTCTAATTTGAGATCTCCGTATTGAAGGGTGTTCAGGGCTTTTATCAATTTTCAAACATCACACTTTTTTCAAAGCAAAATGTAAAAAATTAATAAAAAACACTTTACATTGAGAATTTTATAATGAATCGCCTGATTTGGTGACAGTCTTGACGATTTAATTTTCAATATCGCAATTAAGAATTTGTGCAAGGTTACTCAATTCATAGACTCCAGCCAATTCTTTTTTGTCATCAAGTATCCAAGTTGGATAAACCAAAATACCTGAGCAATCAGCTTGATTCAATGAACAATCTACAACTTTAATCTTTTGAGCAGCAACACCCAATTCTTCAAGTTGAGTTTGAGTAGCCTTATATTGAATAGGCTTACCAATTGATTCATTAGTTATGCCATACAAAATTATATTTTTATCAGCTATGCATTTAGCCAATTTATTTTGTTTTTGGTCAAGCAAATATCTTTCGCTACCAGCAATATATGAAGTATTTTGTGAAACTGCTGATTGATCATTACTTGCATTATTGTATTCAGCCTGATTTGACTGAATTTGATTGGAGCTAGACTGAAAGTCTTCTACTTGCGGTTTTGAGACGGGCTCATTAGCTACTTTATCTTCAGAATTAGAAGAGGTTGAATCAAATGCAATATTACTCTGTTGTTCTTGAGTATTAGCAGAAACATCAACGGAAGCTTCATTGCTAATCGATTGTTCTTCGGTCGATATGGAAGATTGATTGTTTACCGCAATATCAAAGCTACCTGCTTGTTGATTATTGTTTGATTGATAGGAATTATTTTGATTAGAAGACTGATTTGTGTTTTGAGCAAACTTTGTTGAGCCACGCTTTCTAGCTTGGGCTTCCAGTGTGCAATCAAAAGTTTGAGCGATTACATCTAATCGTCTTTCAGGGCCATTTAATTGTTTGCCTGTATTTGGATTTCTCCATGTTGGGAAAGGGAATGTGCTGTATTTGCTACACTCAGCTTGCTCGGCTCCTGAACCTTTGCAATTGTGAAAGTTTGAAGTCATATATTGCTCAAAAGCACCTTCAAACATTTCTTTTTGTCTATTACAATGTCCGCATTTTGGTGAACCATAAAACTTAACGCCTTCGTCCTTCAAACATTTGGCGAGAGCTTCAGGACTTCCATATGAAGAATTACCAGTATAAGAAACTGATTGGCTTACCGAATTGGAATTATTGTTAGATGGTTTTGAATTGTAAGAAATATCAGAATTAGTTTGATTTAAAGCTGCTTGCAAAGTATTTTTGTCAGCACCGCCAATTGCTTTTGCAACGTAAACATCGCATCCAGATGCTTTGGCAATAGTATCTAAGGTTTGTTCTCTTACGAGAGTTCTTCCATTTTCGAAATTCCACTGAGGAAATTTACCAACTTTGGCTTTAGCGCATTCACGGCTATTATCTCCGCTCCCTCGGCAATCAATATAACGAACATCACGGAATGATGATCCAAAGGCTTCTTTTTGTCTTTCGCAATGACCGCATCCTCTGGTTCCATACATAGTGGCGCCTTGTGATTTGAGGCATTTAGCAAGCGCTGAAACTGCTTCGGGATTCTCATCAATGGCTGCTTTAGACTGCATTGATGGAATGAGAGAGAAATTCAAGAGACAGAGTAGAACAAAAGCTATGAAGCTGAAATTCATACTCACATTTGTTTTGGGAATTTTTGTGCTTTTCATTGAAATTTTTTGCTAATTATTTTTAGACTATATTTTTTGGGAAATTTAGATTATCTCATACTAATTTTCTTAATCTTTGACTCCTAACCTGTTTGGAACAGAACAAGATTATGAGGATTAAACAAGGTTTACAAGGATTGAAAGGATAAACAAGATTTTCTCTTATCCTGTCAAAATCCCATTAATTCTGAATAATCCTGTTCTAAAACAAAATCCTCCACAACCAATATGCTGGCGGGAGGATTTTGTTTGGGGGAAGAATCTTTGTTTGCTTAGATCGAAGAATTTAGTTTAGAGCCGCTATTAGAAATGGAATTATTTGATCTTTATTCATTATCGAAATCTCCACCGCCTTTATTGGTAACTTTCTTTGGAATATTTCCATATCTATCTGACTCAAAATTGATTGTGGTAACTGCTGCTGGCGCATGTTTGGTTACATTGATTGGCTGTCCATCTCCTCTACTGATATAAACTCTCTTTGATTTTGGGACAATATTATTGCCTTCACCTTCCATTGGACGAGTGCTATTTGGTTGACCATCAA
>DUDU01000085.1 GCA_005110395.1 Candidatus Melainabacteria bacterium
CAATTAAAGAAGTTAAAACTCCAGCTGATATTCCATCCACTACAAAAAAAGCAGTTGAAATTGCTCCAAACCCAAACCTTCAAGTAAATCCAACGAAGGAAAACAAGGAAAACAATCAAACTAATCCAGTAATTCCAACGAAGGAAAACAAGGAAACCAATCAAACTAATCCAGTAATTCCAATCGAGAAAAACAAGGAAACCAATAAAACTAAAGAAGTAACTCCAACAGAGAAAAACGAGACAACCAATAAAACTAATCCAACTAATCCAACGAAGACCTTTGTTGATCAACTAAGAAACACTTGGGATTTATCGGTTACAGGCAAAGACGGAAAAACATTCAAGGATAAATTAGGCCAATTTGAACAGGAGCTAGCTACGACTCCTCCATCAAACCAACAACAACTCAACGTAAAGGTTGACGCTCTGACATTTGAGTATTATCAAGGTTATATGCTCAGAGAAGTTGACCGCTGGAAAACTCTGCAAAAGAATGAAAACTTTACAGCGGGTTGGTTTAATGTTCTGGATGGCGATCTTAGGGCAATGGACAAACTAAAAACCGCTTTGTCAAGTGCCTCTAGCATTAAAGATGCAGAAGCGGCTGTTGATCAGTTTTATAAGGAAGATCCATCTAGAGCCGAGAGATTTAAACTGCCTGGCATAAAGACGCAAGCCAAGACGAATTCAGATGGAAGTCTCAAAGAATTAAAACAAAAACAAGTTGAGTTGTTTGAACAACATATTAGTGAATCTGTTGCTGAGAATGAAAACAATATCAAGAATATGAAGAGCATATTTGGAGGATTGGATGGTGGGAAACAATTCTCCATTAATCCTTTTGATATGGCTGCTCAATGGACAAGTGGAGAAAAAGCAAGTGTTTATGAAGAACGAATCAAACAACTTACAGAATTAAAAGCCCAAGTATCTGATTTAAAAGCAAATCCGTCAAGAGCAAAATTTGATGCTTTACAAGACAGATATGCTGCTTATATGAGGGAGCAGGGGAAAGCTTGGCAGAGAATATCAGCCAATGCGGAAGTGGGAGCTAAAGCAGTAGTTGTTACTGCTGGAATCGCAGCGGCGACTGCTACGGCCATTGTTACAGGGCCTGCCATTTTTGCCGCAACTACGGCATATCTAACAGGACTGGGAGTTTCTGCGGTAGCTACTAGTGGTGGAGCTTTACTTACTACAACTCTTGGTAGTGGTTTAACTGGAGGAACAGCAGCCGTAGGTACAGGATTAATTGCAAATTCTTCCACTTTGTTGAATAAGGAAACGGCCGCCCAATATCAATCAACCTTCGGAACAGGAGCTTATTCTTGGCAAACAATTTCTAATAACTATGCCATTGGTAATCAAACGGGACAATTAGTTGGAGGAAATATTGGAGCTGGCAAAATCCTGTCTGGGCTCAAATGGACGGAGAATCTTGCTAATAGCGCAAAGATAGGCAATGTCAAACTCTTTAAAGACGCGACAAATGTTGGCACAACAGTATCATCTTTCACCACTAGCTCAGGAAGTGAATTGTTGGATGCGGTATCAGGAAATAGCCCGAATAAACAATTGTGGCAACGCGGTATAAATATTGGAACTGGAACTCTAGCTGGGTACTTAGGCGGCAGAACCAAGCTAGGCGAAACATGGAAGGGTGATGTCGGAATAGGTGCGACAACACAGAGTATTAGCTCAACTGCAAATTATGGATTTACTGTTGAAGGACTAAATGATTGGCTAACGGGAGTAGCTGGTGATATTGGTTCTGCCTCTGGTGGTCATGTTGTTAAAGGAATTAACCCTTCCAATACTAATTACTCTAAGTTCGAACAAGCTGGAGTTAATCATCGCAAAAAAATCAATAATACCTGGGAGACGCATGGCAAGAATGTTGAAGGCAAATTAAGCTTAGATAATAACGGTACTTATCAGAAAGCTAAGGATTTTTGGCTAAATAAAGGTTGGGATGACATTAATCCGGAAGCACTCCAGTCCTTTACTATAGGAACAGATGGAAGTAAATCAATTAGTTATACGGCAAATGGTGAAACCAGAGAAATCAAAGTTAATGCTGATGGTAGCGGTGTACTAACTACAAATGGGCAAGTAAGACAAATCCCTGTCGATCAAGCGCAGGGTTTAGTTGAACTCATAGGCAAATACGAAAGAGCCAAAGAAAGACAAAACAATTTAAACAATAGGCCGTCACCTCAAACTCCTCAAGCTCCGAAGGTCCAGTCAGTCAATCCTAAAACATCCGATGGCTTAGATATTAATATTCAACCAAATAATCCCAAAAACAATTTTGATTATAAAGTTCAACTGACAGATCCTAATAAAGCAAATGCTGTAATCGGCGAACTTAATCTCTCTAGAAATCTGACTGGACAGTGGGAAATTAAGAATATTAGTGATTACAATATTGAGATAAATGGACAATCAGTTAGCAATGGACAAGTCCTAAAGGTAAGCAACGGAGATGCAATCCGATTAAACGACCATTACTTTAAGTTTGAAGGTCAAGGGCCTAACAAAGGAGTTAAGTTAGCGGAGATTGGTTTAGTTGAATATCAGGCTATCACAAATCAGAAACAACCAAAAGCCCAAAATAACCAGCAGTCATCTCCTCAGGGTGGGAACAACAGAGTCAATGCTCCTACAAAAACTAACAGTGGATTGGATATCGACTTACAAAGAGTTAGTGAATTTGACTACAATCTTTCAATCAAGAACCCCGATGGATCAGTTAATAGCAGTCTTAATTTAGAAAGGAATCACTTCGGTCAATGGGAGCTCAAGGCAACAAATAATCAGGTCTCTGTAAATGGCAAATCTGCAAATGGAGTTAAGCTTCAAAACGGGGATGTCATAAATCTAAATGGTCACTTCTTTGAACTCAAAGGTCTTGGCCTGAATAAGGGAGTGCAACTTATTGAGATTGCAGAAGCTCGTTACAATGAAGTGTCTGCTGAGAAGGCAGCTAACGCTCAAAGAAGGCCATTTCAAAATAATCAGCCTTCAAGATTAAAAGTTTCTGCTCAAACGGTTGAAGGTAAAGATATTCAATTTACTTCAAAATCCACTTTTGATTATGAGGTCTCAATTGAAGGAAATGCAGCATCAATAAAGAGAAATTTTGCGGGACAATGGCAAATTAGCGGAAATAATATTGCTGTCGACGGCAATCCAGTAAATGGTTCAGTCAATCTGCGTTTGAATACTCAACCAGTTATAGAGATTAACGGTAACTATTTTACAGTTAAAGATTTAGGAGTGAAAAATGGCTTAGAGCTTGAATCCATTTCTAAAGCTGATTACGATCAGGCTGTTGCAAATAAAAATCTAGCTCCACCTCAAGGCGGTATAAATTACAACGGAAGGGTAACTGTTCCCCAGGGGGCTGCCAGTGCTGACTTTACGTCTGATATTAATGTGTTTCGGTCTCAGATAAGAGTTCATAACATAAACCACGCCGACCAAAGACTAAGATTAATGGTGGAAGGATATAGTATGCACATAACTGCTAACGATGGCAGTACATACGTTTTGACCCCCTTCTTTGACCCAGGTACCATTAAACTCCAATATGTAGAAGTTATAAGTTCTAATGCATCGAAGCAAAGAATCTATGGTCCAGGTGAATCATTGGAAGTGCTCGGGCAAAAAATTGATTTAGAAAAAATCCAACAACAAAATCCCAATGGCCCTTTTCACAAACAGAATGGAATCCCTCTTGAAGAGCAGTTATTTCCCAATTCAATAAAAAACGGTAAATTTGCACAAGGTCAAATTGGAAACTGTTATTATCATGCTTCTCTTGATGCTATAAGAAGAACCAGCAATGGAGAGAAACTTATTATGAATATGATCTCTGATGATGGCAATGGTGGATTTAACGTTGCCTTTGCAGATGAAGAAATAATAAATATTCAAGCAAGCGATATTGATCCGCATAGAAGGGTATCAGGCGATTTTGGATGGCAAGTTTTAGAGAGAGCCTATGCTCGATATATAAGAATTATTGAAAATCTACAGCCTGGAAAGAGTGTTCTTCATGTAGAAGGAAGAAACAAAGTTGATGGTGAACCCAGAAAAGTTTTTGAACACTTGTTTGGTTGGGCTCAAACAAGAATAGAAAATCAAACTGATTTTGAAAGTCATTTAGATCAAATTGCCGATAACCCAAATATGCTTGCAATGGCAAGTAGCGAAAGCGGTCCATCACATCATCAAGTTTTAGGAAACCATGCTTATTCGATCTCTTCAGTTGATAAAGTAAATAAAACTGTTACAGTCTCTAACCCACATAATACGAACAGTAGAATAACCCTTTCATATGATGAATTTAAAACTTCATATAGAGCTTTAACCTTTGCTGTAATGCCCTCTGGAACTACTAGAATAAATAATTAATAAAACCTACTGTTTTTTTAGACAAAAATGCCAACAATTCAATCATCCAATCGTGGTTTAGCTGCCAAATAACGCGGTTTTCCTATTAAGCGTGCTGAGTGCTGGGAAATGGTTTCTAAAGCAATCAATTCGCTCTCCCCCAAGGTTATTCCAGTCGCTACCAAAAGCCTACAATGGCTTCTGATAAGCCAGTCAAAGCAGCAATCTCAATCAAACCGTTTAGTTCAATGATTTCAACTAGTATTCCTTGTTGGCGAAAATATTGCCTGGCCATTTTAGGAAATTTGATGGCTATGCGGCTACAATCCGAGATTTAAGAGACTTTTTTTATTGGACTGTCTTTGAGAACGGCTACTGAAAGGTCACAACAACCAAAGGGAAAAGACATTGGTGTTAAATCTTTATTTGAGTGATTTCAAGAACTTAATGGATAATTCTTTAATTTTCTGAATTTCTTCGTCTGATTTATTAGAAGCGTTTTTCATAGCTATTCCAATCCGTGGATTGCTTTTGAATTTTTCACGGTGACTTATTAGAAAATTCCAATACAAATAATTGAATGGACAAGCTGATTCAGTCAGAGATTCATCAATTGCATAATCACAATTTTTGCAATAATCACTCATGCGCTGAATATATTTGCCAGAACTCACATATGGTTTAGTTCCGACTATTCCACCATCTCCGTATTGGCTCATTCCAAGTGTATTCGGTAATTCAACCCATTCGAGCGCATCAATATAAACAATTAAATACCATTCAGATACTTCTTGAGGGTTTATGCCAGCCAACAAACAAAAATTTCCGATTACCATTAATCTTTGTATGTGATGTGCATAAGCCAAATCAATGGTTTGACCAATACAATTTTTTAGACAATTCATTTTGGTTTTGCCAGTCCAGAAGAATTCAGGCAATGATTTTTGGAAATCAAAATAGTTTTTCTTACGATATTCACCGTTCTTCTCATGCATTTCAAGGGAGTAAATGACATAAATATATTCACGCCAACCAAGTATTTGCCGAATAAAGCCTTCTACTGAATTAATTGGAATATGGGTTTTCTGAAATTCTTCTTCGGCTTTTTTGATAACTTCCATTGGATGAAGTAAACCAAAATTGATCAAATAGGAAATTAGCCCATGAAACAAATATGGCTGATTTTCGCTCATGGCATCCTGAAAATCACCAAAGTGAATAAGAGCTTTATCTAAGAATATATCGAGGTGTTCTAATGCCTGCGCTCTATTGATTGCATATTTAAACCCATCCGCTTTGCCATAATGGTCCGGAAAGAGTTTTTCAACCAATTCAATTACTTTTAAAGTGATTTTGTCTGGCTTATAATCAGGTATATGTTGAAAAAGTGAAAGATTGGAATTTTTTAATGGCTTGCGGTTTTCTTTATCAAAATTCCATTGTCCTTGAGTAGGCTTTCCATTGGGCTCCATCAACACATTGTGTTTTTTTCTTAGATAGCGATAATAAGTCTCCATCAGGAAATTTTTCTTTCCCTTAAATTGATTATCTATATCTTCCTGAGTTGAAATAAACAAATCATTTGGCACAATTTCGATTTTGATTTTATTTAGTTGAAGCTGAAGCTGAAGCTCTTTTTGTAAAACTCTGCAATCATAATCAGCCGCTTCCATCATTGAGAGGCTAGAAATAGTTTTCTGCTGCTCAAGAATCTCCTTCAATATGTCAGAAAAATTAAGTTTACTCAGCTCTGATTCCAAATCAATATATAAGACTGTGATTCCAATACTCTCTAATTCCTGTGCAAAATGCCGCATAGCACTGAATTGAAATATAAGCTTTTTCTTGTGATGTTTATGTTCTCTAGCAAAACAAAGAGATTCGATCATTAAAACTGCATCAGATGCTTTGTTTAGGCCTTGAAGTAAATTGCTCTCTTTGTTTAATTGATCGCCAAGAACCCATATTAAATTTGTGAACATGAAATTTATAGATTTGATTTCTCACTAGAACCTTGATAATACTTCCTGAAAACAAGATTTGAATCAATGAATTAAGAGACAACAAGCAGCCAGAAGAAAGAGTACAAACAAAGAGCAAAAACAAACAGTTAGAACTTAAGTGTAAAATTATCAGCATTCTGTAAATTCAAATAAAAATTTTTAAAATACTTTAGTTATTGTTCTGATTCGGTAATAAATTTAAATGGAAAACTCAAGAGAAAATCGTACTCCTTCATATAGAGGCAACAATTACAGCAATTCCCAAGGTCGTTCATCAGGCGGCGGATACGGAGATAGAGGCCGAGATGGCGGTAGAGACGGAGGAAGAGATGGTGGTCGTGATGGAGGTCGTTCTTATCAATCTCCTTATTCCTCTGGAAACAAAAGTTATGGACAAACTGAAAATCCAGATCAACCAGTCAGAAATACAACTTTATCTTCTCCAATCAAAACGGAAAATCAACCACCACCGCCACTTAGACCAGGAGTCACGCGCGTAATCCCAATCAGCGGACAGGGTGAATTAGGCCGTTATTGCTGGTATTTTGAGCAAGACGATGAGATTGTAGTTGTCGACTGTGGAATGGGTTATGTTCCACATGGAATGAAGGGTGGCATTGACCGAGTTCTGCCAAATATTGATTACTTAAAAGAAAACAAACAAAAAATAACAGCTTTAATCACAAGTGGCTCTCACGAAGAAAGCGCTGGAGATTTACTCAATTTTATTAAAGAGCTTGAAATCAAAGAAGTCTTTTTGCCCGGAATTTTGATTGAACTTCACAAAGAGAGCTTTCCAGCTGATCTTAAAATCAATAAATTAGAAAATACTAAGAAATATTCTATTGGTCACAAATTCAAAATTACCGCTTTCTCCGCGGCTTTTAGTACGGTTGATTCTTTTTCTTTGCTTATAGAAACTCCTGGCATGAGAATTTTTTATAATGGCTCATCCAAAATTGACCATAGTCCTCCGATTTATTCATGCCGCACAGAGATTGCCGAAATCGCAAAACAAGTTGCTGCTTTAGGTGTAGATTTGTTGATTGCCAATTCAATCAATGTTGAAACTGGCGGATATACTCAGTCAGAATCAGCGGTAATAAAAGGCATAGACAATCTTTATTCTCAGGCTCAAGGACGCTTAATTGTTTTAACTGGTTGCAATTTCATTCACCGTATCAAGATTTTGACTGACCTTGCACAAAAGCATAAAAAGAAAGTTTGCTTTATTGGAGAATCAATTCAGAATTGGGTCAAAGCTGCTCAAAAATGTGGATATTTAAATTTTGCGGAAAGCTTAGTAATTCAACCTTCGGAATTGACTAAAGGCAAACTAAAAGCAAATGAAATTGTTTGTATAGTTGGTGATTTGGAAGGTAATATCATGAAACCTTTCTTAGATTTAGCTTATAAACGCCATTCACAAATTGAATTAACTGAAGGCGACACAATTGTTGTTTCTGCAAATCCACCACTGGGAACTACCAGATTGCTTGCTAATGCGATAGATCAATTATTTGTTCAAGGTGTAAATGTAGTTGGCGGTAAAGATTCAGGCGTACATGTCGGTGGCTTCGCATCCAAAGAAGAATTGAAATTCATGTACAACTTAACCAGGCCAACTTATTTCTTGCCTTCTCAAGGGGAAAACAGACAGCTTATACTTCACGCCGAAATGCTTGGAATCTGTGGAGTTAATCCAAAAAATGTTGTAATTGTTGATAATGGAAATGTAATTGATTTAGATAAATCTCGTGGCAGAGCCGAAATAGTGGGCAAAATCCCAACACAGCCCGTTTTCTTTAGTAATTCCTTAGACGGTTCATTAGATAAACAATCATTGGATGAAAGACGTAGCTTGTCTTCTGATGGTACTTTGGTTGCGGCCCTGGTTGTTGATTTCACAAAATCCAAATTGGTAGCCAGACCAGTACTCAAAGCCTTTGGTAGTGGATTTACAATGAAAGCTGGATGGGCAGAAATCGAAGAAACTATTATTTCTGATATTGAATTTGCAGTTGCCAGAGCACTTCAAAATGGACATACTGATATTGGCATTGTGAGACATGTTACGCATGATGTCTTAAACAAGAGACTAAGAGAGCGGTTTGGAATGTCTAAGCCAGTGCTTTCAATTGTGGTTCAGGAATTAAAACAACAAGAAGTGAAAGTTTAATATCTTTTAGGATTCTTCTGTTTTAGATATAGATTGTTTGATACAAAGTATTTCTCTACTGATTTAGACTTCATTGAAGGAGGTGGAAAAACTAAAGACCTTAAAGTTATCCAAGATTATCGTCTAAAGATATTTTTTTGCTTAAATACTTATTTGTTCTTTGGGTCTTCAATCGCTTTTAGTGAGAGTTGATGCTCTCTTATAGACTTTCTTAAAGAGTCGATCTCGTTTTTGTGCTCTTCTGGAAAGTGTGAGGAGAATTCCTTAATGGCAAGATCATAATGAAAAATCCCACTTTCGTAATAGCTTACTGCTTTTCTCGATTCACTTTCGATTGGATATTTCTCTTCTTCTGATAAATTACTTTCTAGTAGTTGTTTGTAAGTTTTAATCTTAAGTCTATTAATAATGTATTGTGCCTCAGTGATTCTCTCTCTACCATAACGAATGTGATTCTCTGACTTTTCTTTTTGAGCCTGAATGATTTTGGATTTGTAATAATTAATTTGACTATCTTTATTTGATAAATTGCTATTTTTAAGAATGTCAATAATATTGAGCCAACATTCTCTTACACGCTCAGGCGAATTTTTTCCTTTCATCATTTGCTCGCACATACCCATACTTTTCTGTGCCACAGTATCAGAACTCTTAGAGATTTTTTTTTAGGAATTCAAGGAAATCTTCAAATTCTTCAGAAGTAAGATAAAAATTGGGTCTTAAGCTAGTCTTTTTGAATCCAGTTGATAGTATATCTACAATATTTTCCTCGCCATATTCTTTAGCCATTTCCACTAGAAGAGCCTGCCTATCCCTACTCATTTTGGTTAATAAGATCAGGTCTACATAAAGTTCTTTTCGTTTCTCTGAGTCTGTTTCCAGAGCCCAAAGTTGAAATACTAAATTAGGGTATTCTCTATTAGTTAGTTTTTTTTCTGTCTTTTCTGCTTCATTAGTTAATTCTTCATAAATATTTGGTTTAATATTTTTGGCATATTCAATATAGAACTCTTTTACCTGAGAATCTTTTTCGATAGAAGCCATGGACAGCAGCAAATAAACCGTCTCTCTTTCAGTATGATCTTGCTTGTATAAATCTACATACTTTTCTGTATTCTTACTAAAGATTTCTAAGAGAGGAGAAAGTCTCTTCAGCTTTAAATAATAATCTGCACAAGAATTGACAATTTCCTTAATTTGCTCATCAGATTGAGCTGTTGTTTATTCACTATTTTCTAGAAGAGCTAACATTGCTCTTTTAGATGTATTTGCATGGCCTTCATTTCCTTTGCTGTTAATTGAGTCATATAGTTCAGTTAGGTCAACATAGAGCTTTATGTTTGTTGGTTCATGGTGTATCAATAAAAGCATCAAATTTTCCAAGTGAATTAATTGATTTAATCTTGGTTCGGGGATATTTTTTAAACTTGTGATTTCCGCTTTGATTTCATGAATCAAGTCTGGATTAATTTCTATTGCTTTATCTAAATATTTCTGAACTGAGTCTTTGCCTGATATTTCTTTTTGTTTCTCCACTAAGTTTATTAGAGTAGAAACTGGGTGCCAGGTCTTTTGTTTGCTATTTGCTTTTGTGGGGTTGTTTTTTGATGTTTTTTGTGGATTGTTTTGTGGATTGTTTTGTGGATTGTTTTCTACCATAAGAGCGGTATAAGCTCTCAGTAAATAAATTTCTGCTAAATCTTTTCCTTGAATCTTTTTACTTTCAATTACCTGGTTTAGAAGACGGTTTGCTTCACTTAATTTGTTAAAGTCTGGGCTTTGCTTGATTTTCGCTTTGGCCATAGCAAGCTGAGCCTGTGTATCACGGGGGCTAGATCTTAAGGCTGCACCTGATACCTCCGCTGCCAATTGTAGTGTTTGAGCGGATGAATTATTTTCTGTATTTGCTACTCTCCCAAGAAGGTATCTCAAGTCTTCTAAAAGTAAATTTGCAAAACGAGTCTTTTGACTAACATCAGATATTATTTCTTTTGCTTCGAGCAATGAAACTTGTTTAACACCTTTTTCCTAAGTAAATAGCTTCTTGAATGAGTTTTATTCTTTGTACTTGAAGGAGCTTTAATTAAAGTTGCATCAACAATGCTTGCTCTTTCCAGAAGATAGCCCTGTCTGATTAATTC
>DUDU01000086.1 GCA_005110395.1 Candidatus Melainabacteria bacterium
TTTCCTTGCTATTTCCGCTTTATTAGCGTCTTTTACCTTGCATAATCTAACTGCTTCTTCTTTGAATTCTTTTTCGTATTTGGACATTAATTGAACTCCTTTTTACTATTGACTTGTTCTGCGTTCAATTTGTCCCCTTTTTCGGATCATGGTCAGATTCTAATTGTTCTGCATTTTGAACAGCCTTCTGAGAGAATTCAGTTTTATTTCTACCTTCTGGTATCTTAGGGTTGCTACCGCCACTATTCTTAGATCTTTCAATATTTCCACGATAAACAGGTAAGCTCAAATGTTCATATTTGTTCATTTAACTTTTACCTTTTCATTTGATTGTTTTTTACTTTTTCACGGCGAAGAAATTTGTTTATAGCCTCATCGAGATTGTTCATAGATAAGCTGTTTTGAGAATTGATAATAGAAAGTTTTATAGCTTCTTCTACTATCATTTTTATATCAGATGGTGATAATCCATCTGTTTGTTTTGAGGCTAATTTTAAATCGAGATTGTCGTCTTTTTTAATTGAGCGTAAATAGTTGAAAAAAATAAGCTCTCTTGTTTTGAGGTTTGGAAGATCATAGTAAATGACATCATCAAAACGTCTCCAAATAGCAGGATCAAGCATGTATTGGTGATTAGTAGCTGCAAGAATAATACTATTGCCTTTATAGTTATCAAGCATTTGAAGAAAGTTATTAACTACTCTTTTTATTTCGCCATGTTCATGGTTATCATCTCGGTTTTTGCCAATAATATCGAATTCATCAAATAAAATAATTGACATACCTTGTTCAATATAATCAAAAACCTTTCTTAAGTTAGTTGCTGTTTCACCAAGATAAGAAGAGATAATGGAATCAAAACGAATATAAATTAATGGTAGGTGAATAATAGAACTTATTACTTGAGCTGAATAAGTTTTGCCAGTACCAGGGCGCCCACAAAGTAGTATTTTTTTCTTATACTTCAGATTATATGTTGCTAAAATGTCAGAGTCTTTAAATTCTGTGATTATCTGCTCTAATTGGGATTTAACTTCTTCATTAACTACTAAGTCATCCAAAGAATAACTGTCAAAATTGTGAATCTCAAGTAAAGGAAACCCTTTTTCTGAATCTCGAGGAATAGGCAATTCATTTTTAAATCGACGTTCCTTTGTATTAGGTTGCCTTTTGTTAAATAAACTTTCCTCTAACTCTTTTGCAAAAACACTATTTTTCTTTCTCTTTTCTTTTTCGATATACTCTTTAGCAATCTGCAAGAACAGATCCTCATCCTTATTATTAAATGACAGGAATAATTGTTTGATTAATTCAGAAGTCATTTTGAAGATTCTTTGTGAGGCGGACAACTATAAAGCATTCTAATCTATTGACGCAAAAATATAAACTATGCTCTTCCGTTAGAAGCGCTGGTTAATTATTTCAGCGCCTAAGATAGATACTAAGACCCAAGACATAAATTTCGCTGATTTTAACGTTTCAAAAAAGTATTTAGAATCGACTCATTAGCTTATCTACCCTCTTGTTTGTTTAAAACCACCTGCTAAATCTTGTCTCTCAAGTCAAACCGATCAAGGTTCATTACTTTAGTCCAAGCATTAACAAAGTCAGTCACAAACTTTTCCTTAGAATCGTCAAATGCATAAACTTCTGCTACTGCTCTTAATTCCGAGTTAGAACCGAAAATTAGATCAACTGGTGTTGCTGTCCATTTCAGCTTTCCTGTTTTGCGATCGTAGCCTTCATATAAGCCTTCAGTCGCAGGTGATTTCCTCCACTCAGTTGACATATCAAGTAGATTCACAAAGAAATCATTACTCAAAACTCCAGGCTTACTTGTGAAAACACCATATTGTGACTCATCAGAATTGGCATTAAGCACACGCATTCCACCAACCAAAACAGTCATTTCAGGCACAGTAAGGTTTAACAAATTCGCTTTGTCCACAAGCATATCAGCGGCTGGGCGGTAGTTATTACTTGCAAAATAGTTGCGGAATCCGTCTGCGGTTGGTTCAAGCGAAGCAAAAGAAGCCACATCTGTTTTCTCTTGTGATGTATCCATTCGTCCTGCTGTAAAAGGAAGCTCTACGTTTTTGTATCCTCCATCCTTGGCGGCTTTCTCAATGGCAGCATTTCCAGCCAGCACAATCGTATCGGCAAAAGATACTTTCTTTCCGCCAGTTAGTTCTTTGTTGAATTCTTTTTGAATGCTCTCCAAGCGAGCAAGAACTTTATTTAACTCTTTGGGATTATTCGCTTCCCAATTTCTCTGAGGCTCTAAGCGAATACGCGCTCCATTTGCACCACCACGCATATCAGTCCCTCTAAAGGTAGAGGCAGAAGCCCAGGCTGTTCTAATAAGCTCAGGAACCGTTAAGCCAGATGCAAGAATCTTACTTTTTAGCTTAGTAATATCTTTTGAGTCAACTAATTTGTGATCAACTGCCGGAATTGGATCTTGCCAAATTAGCTCTAGGTTTGGCACATCAGCACCAATATAGCGAGTGCGAGGCCCCATGTCACGGTGAGTTAACTTAAACCAAGCTCTTGCAAAGGCAGCTTCAAACTCGGCAGGATTTTTTTGAAATCGTTGTGCAATCTCACGGTAACTCGGATCAAACTTCAACGAAAGATCCGTGGTCAACATAAAAGGAGCGTGAAATTTATCCTCGACATGAGCATCGGGCACCAAGTTAGCGGCTGACTCATCAGTAGGAATCCACTGGGTAGCTCCTGCCGGACTCTTTACTTGTTTCCATTCATATTTGAACAAATTATCCAAATACATTGTTGTCCACTTAGCGGGCGAAGAAGTCCAGGCACCCTCAAGTCCGCTAGTTAAAGTATCTTCGGCATAACCTTTGCCACATTTATTTTTCCAGCCTAAGCCTTGTTCTTCAAGTCCAGCCGCAGCGGGTTCAGGCCCAAGGCACTTAGACGGATTGTGAGCACCGTGGCATTTACCAAAAGCGTGACCACCAGCAATCAGAGCAACTGTTTCTTCATCATTCATAGCCATGCGGCCAAAAGTTGTACGAATGTCTTTCGCGGCTGCAAGTGGATCAGGATTACCATTTGGGCCTTCTGGATTCACGTAGATCAACCCCATCTGAGTGGCGGCTAAAGGATTCTGTAGGTCTCTAACCTCACCGTGACGTTCGTCAGTCAACATTTTAGTTTCAGGGCCCCAATAAACAAAATCAGGCTCCCAGTCATCAGTTCGTCCACCTGCAAAGCCAAGGGTTTTAAAGCCCATGTTTTCCATAGCGACATTGCCGGTCAAAACCATCAAATCAGCCCATGAAATTTTTTGTCCATATTTTTGCTTAACTGGCCATAACAACCTGCGAGCCTTATCGAGATTTCCATTGTCAGGCCAACTGTTTAATGGGTCGAAGCGCTGTTGTCCTCCTCCAGCACCGCCACGTCCATCTCCTTGTCTGTAGGTGCCCGCACTATGCCATGCCATGCGTACGAAAAAAGGCCCATAATTTCCATAATCTGAAGGCCACCAATCTTGCGAAGTGGTCAAAACGGTGTTGATATCTTTCTTTACGGCTTCTAGATCTAGGGTTTTAAACGCTTCTGCATAATCAAAATTGTCTCCCATTGGGTTTGATTTTGGCGATTGAGCCCGAAGAGGAGAGAGATTAAGTTGTTCAGGCCACCAAAATTGGTTAGTCTTTGCTTCGCTTTTGCTTAAAGTCGGATTTGCGGCAGTTACGGTAACTAGTGAAAGAGCTAACAATCCTGTTGCCACGGAGTTCGTTAATAAGTTGCGTTTTTTCATTGCGTTTGATCTGGAGTACAAAAAATTCATTAAGATTGATTTTACCTTGCAAAGAATCAAATGCTAAATCAAATATTTCATCATGTAAACATTCACATTCTGCGCCGTTGATGGTTGTGGTGGCTGGAATATATACGAACATAAGCGTGAATATAATATCTACATCTTTAAGTGACCGTAATGGGGACTAGCAAGGGATAAAGTGATTTGCCTCTTGTTGTATCTCCTATTGAACAGTCAGTGCTCATGGTTAATCGTATCCTTGAAATTACCACGAACACTCACTGCTCCCGTAGATGGATTAACCGAAATGCCTCTTCCAAAATTAGTTGAGTTTTTAATTCTTTGTTTTTGAGGATTAATTGCATTCCCATTTATGTTTGTCCCCTCAATCGATTGATTGGTGCTATTCAAATTAATATTTTTAGCATTTAAATTACTGGAAACATAAAGCTGCATTTCCTAATAATAATGAAATGAATAGTATGAATACAAAAGAAATAATAAAAATATGCTTCATCTACTTTAAATTATTCATTTCTTTTCTTTATTTGTTCTTTGAGACTTATTATTGTTTGTTTAATATCTTGAGTTGTACAATTATCTCCGCATTTTTTTCCTAATTCATAACCAGCAGTTAGTCCTAGTGGATCT
>DUDU01000087.1 GCA_005110395.1 Candidatus Melainabacteria bacterium
AAAACCAAAGAATCTGATCTTTCAAATCAGCTTTCAATCCTAGATCTTTAATGGGACACTAATGATCACAAATCCAGTCGCAAAATATTTATTAATGGATATTGATTGTGCTAAGCAACGGAGCAAATTAATTACATATATCGGATTTCGTTTAATTGCTTCTAGATAATCGGTGAAGGCGCCTTTATCATCACCTAGCATATATTTGCAGTAACCTCTATTGCTAAAAGGTTTTGGATCTTTGTTATCTAATTCAATAGCTTTTGTAAAATCCTCCAATGCAGCACTCAATTGTAAAAGCTGCATTTTTGAATAGCCTCTATTGTTATAAGCTTTAGCATGATTTGAATCAAGCTTTATGGTTTGAGTATAGTCTTCAATAGCCTCTTTCAAATTGTTGAGTTCACCGTGACATTTACCCCTATAAAAATAGACCTCGCCATTGTTCCTATCAAGGCTTATTATTTGTGAAAATAGATCTAAAGCTTCAAAAAAACTATTCTGCTCAAACTTCTCTTTCCCTTTTAGGAAGAGAGACTCAGCATTTTCTTCATTTGGCTTAGATTCTTTATCTGCTGAGTCCAATTCCTAAAACTTTTTAGTGAAACTACGTAAATTAACACTACCCAAAGTATTTTCTTACTTAACTAGAATTAGCCAAATAAATATTTTAGACTTTGCATGAACTCAACTTATTATCTTCTATTCAACAGTAACGGATTTCGCCAAATTGCGAGGCTGATCGACGTCTTTCCCCATATATTCAGCTAAATAATAGGCAATTAATTGAAGTGGAATTACAGATATAAACGGGCTAAGTATATCTTCGAATTGTTTATGTCCTAAAGCCTTTATTTCTCCAGATGATGGCATTTGTGGGACTGGAAAGATTACATCCAATTCTCTAATCGCTTCATTATCTCCATCTGCAACTATTCCTAAGCTGGGAGCCCCTCTGGTTTTGGCTTCAATACAATTGTGCAATGTTTTGTGATAGGTTGGACCAGGAAGCAATATTGAAAGTGTTGGAATGTTCTCATCAATAGTGGCAATTGGGCCGTGTTTCATTTCACCAGCGGCATAACCAGTTGCTTGCATATAGGTTATTTCTTTGAGCTTAAGAGCTCCTTCCAAAGCAATTGGATAATTGACTCCTCGTCCCAAAAAGATAAAAGCATGCCTTCCTGCAAAAGGTAATATCTTTGAACGATAGATTTCCGCTCTGGAAAGGGCTTGCTCCATGATTTGGGGAATATAACGCAATTCACCTTTAATCCAATTCAATTCCTCTTTGTTAGCCGCTGAGAGTTTTTTGTCAGAACGCAATTCGGCCAATTTGATAGCTAAGAGATAAAGACAAAACATTTGCGAAGTAAAGCTCTTTGTAGCAGCCACGCTAACCTCAACGCCCGCTTGAATCAAAACTGTTGATTTTTTTGCCAAACTTGCCAAGCTAGATTCAGGCCTATTGGTCACGGCTAAAATGCGAGCACCTTTTTGAATAGCTGATTTGACGGCTAAGAGCGTATCGGCGGTTTCTCCCGATTGGCTAATTGCGATAAGCAAAGTCTTCTCATTTGCCAGTACAGGCCGGGCTAGCAATTCGCTAGAAAATTCAATTTCAGTCGGTATATGCGAAAGTGTTTCTAAAAGGATTTTTCCAACCATGCCCGCATAATAAGCCGTACCACAGCCAAGAATAATAATGCGATCAATGTCTTTTAGAATTTGTGAATCAACTTCAGGAAATTGAATATTCAAATCTTCATCTAAATGGCTGCTCAGAAGCTTGCGGATTATGGATGGTTGCTCATGTATTTCTTTGAGTAAATAATGCTTAAAGCCAGCCTTATCAAGCAAAAGAGGATCACCCGTCAAAATTTGAATTTCTGGATTCTTAATTTCTTTGCTGTGCAAGTCATAGAGCTTATATTCACCATTACGACCTAATTCAGCTAATTCCAAATCTTTGAGTCTAATGATTTTGTTTGTGTATTGCAGCAAAGCGGAACTATCACTTGCGCAAAACAAATCCTGATTATTGCCAATACCGATTATAAGCGGAGCTTCATTGCAAGCAAGAAAGATTTTGTCGGGTTCTTGTTTGCAAATTATGGCTAAAGCGTATGAACCTTTGAGTCTTTCAATAGTTTTAATCAATGAATCTTTGAGCGATAAACCTTGATTTTGAAAAACACCAATTAAATGAGCCACGATTTCACTATCGGTTTCCGAAGTAAATGCAATTTTGTAATTTTTGATTAAATCTTCTTTGAGCTCAAGATAATTATTGATAATGCCATTGTGAACAATTACAACCGAAGTATCAGTATTTGAATGTGGGTGAGCATTTATGTCGCTCGGAATTCCCTGCGTCGCCCATCTAGTATGACCTATTCCAACTGAGCCGTGTAAATCAGTTGCATTGTCAGTCAAATTAATTAAATTGCCAAGTTTGCCCTTGGATTTTTTTATTTGAATACGTTTTTGATTATCTAGAAGGGCAACACCTGCTGAGTCATAGCCTCTATATTCCAAAACTCTAAGCGAGTCAATTAAATAACCTAGCGCTTCTTCTTTTCCAATATAACCAACAATTCCGCACATATTTTTTAAGTAGATTGATGAAAATTGAGTCTTAAGTTATTGAGTCTCAATTATTAAATTTAAGTATCATGAGCTTTACATTATATAGCTTTAGCAGTATAGCTTTCGATTCTGGGTATATCAAATTTGTTCATAAAAAATGCAAAGAATTAACAAATAAATTAAGTGATTTTTCACGAACTTATCCGATGAAAAGCTTAATCCAGAGGATTTAACCAGCCATACGCCTAGAAGTGGGATTTTAATAAATGAAAATATTAGCAATCTTAGGAAATTTTGATATTCAACAAGACCTCGTTTCTTCCTTTGTCAGCTGTGGTGCGCAGGCTAGCGACATAATTCCGTGCTCATACAAAGATTCAGGCTTATTCATCAAAGATCCAAGCAATCAATTGATGCTTATTGAGTTTGGATACAATGATGATGGAGACTTCAAATATGATCATTCAGAATCTTTCAAAATTATTGACCTTATCAAATCGGCAAATCCAACTGCTCAAGTCGTTCCTATTATTAGATCCAAAGATCCAGATCTGATTTTGCAAATCCTTAAAAGAGGAATAGCTGATGTTCTTCTTTATCCATTTGATTTAAACGAATTAAATGGCATTATCAGCAAATTTTCTTTATCTGCTGGAAGCTCGGCTAGAGGTAACAAAACGGGCGGCGGCTTTATTCGTGGCAAAGTTATTACCGTGACCAGCTATAAAGGAGGAACTGGGGTCAGTACTTTAGCGGCAAATTTAGGTTTTTGTTTAGCAGAATTAGATGCCATCAAGAAAAAAACCTTGATTTTAGATTTATCTAATCAATCCAATCACTGTGCAATGCTGCTCAATGCTCAACCTACACTTAATATCAACCAAATTTCTAAAGAAGTAAATCGTATTGAAAGTTCATATTTATTTAGTAGTTGTGCTTGGGCCACTCCTAATTTGGCACTTATCGGCTATGAACCAACCATAGAAGGAATTCAACCAATAGATTTTGAGCCTCTTTCCAAGGCAATTGATTTGCTTTCGGCGGTGTTTGAATATATCGTAATTGATATGCCAACTCACACTTTTGATGGGCGTTTCTTGGCATCAGTCGACAAATCCGATCAAATTTTATTACTCTCAACAGTTGATATTACTTCTATTAGAGATACACGTGTTTATCTTGAGCTACTGAAAAGCATTGGAATTGAAAATTCAAAATTGAGACTCACAATCAACCGCTATGACTGTCAGTCTGGAATGTTCAAAACTAAGGATTTAGAGCAAGCTTTGCAAAATCCAGTTTCTTTTTATGTGCCAAATGATTTTGCAACTTGTATGCAAGCTATGCAAGAAGGTCAAGCAATTGTCGAATACAAACCAAATTCTATGCTTGCTGAAGCAATAGCCGAGCTTGCAATCGGAATAGACAATGGTGCTATGTTCCTTCCGCCAAAATTAGGCACAAAGAAATCAGGAATTGCCGCCTTTGGAAGTATTTTTGCAGGAATGAAGAAATAACACTGCTTCAAATTCGGTATCCACTCTAGAGGAAGGTTCTGTCAAACAATCAAATGCGATACTTTCTAATGAAAACCTACTCTAAACCAACCCACTTTCGGTGCACCAACCAATGGCCTTTTACCAAACAAACGCGGTTCAAGGCAATAGACAGGCAAGACCAAATCAAAACCTTGTATAATTTTTGTTAATGCCTTGTTGTAGTGGATACGTAAATTATTGAGGAACAAGCTATACAAGTTGATGGCATTTATTGATTAATAGCGGCTTAGGAATACTTGATTAAATTCTAATTATAGTGATATTGGCAACTAATGAATTATTTGCAAATCTATTTGTTGTGTAATCTATGGATTGTTTCTAGTGTTTAACTGGCCCAATACGCGATATTATTAATGGATGCCAAGAATAGCACCAAAAATAATACT
>DUDU01000088.1 GCA_005110395.1 Candidatus Melainabacteria bacterium
AATACCTTAATTTTCCGTGGCTCCGTATGATAAACATACTGATTTATTTCACAAGACACCAGATCAATTTCTTCAGTCTTTACTCTCCATAACCTGGTGAAACTTTACACTCAATGAAACAAGCGATAAATTTAATTCTGGACAATTGATTTTGGATTAAACAATTTATGATTCAATTTCTCTAAGTGAGTTCTTGAGGATATTTTGAATTTGAGTAAATCTTCATTGTTAGCAAATATCGAATATGAGCATGAGTTGAGGGAAATCATTTCCTATCACTCAAAAACTTTTTATTTTGCAACGCAATTTTTACCTTCAGCTAAGCGAATTGCGATTTGGTCACTTTATGCATTTTGCCGTTCTACCGATGATTTGATTGATTGTCAACCAAACAAAACAAACCAAGAGCTAATTAATGAAATTGATGACTGGAAGGCTGATTTACTTTCAGATGAGCCTAATCACAAAATACTTGCTCATTTTAAAACAGTAATTGAGACATATCAAATTCCTATTCAGTATGCGCTTGATTTGATTGAAGGCTGCAAGCGGGATTTGACTCAAAAAAGATATGCAGATTTTGCAGAATTATCCAATTATTGTTATCAAGTTGCCTCAACAGTTGGATTGATGAGCATTTATATTATTGGCTTTGATAAAAATTATCAAAAAGAAGTTGAAGAAAATGCAATAAAAGCTGGTATCGCTCTTCAAATGACAAATATTTTGCGAGATGTAGGAGAAGATTTGCAAAGAGGTCGGATCTATATTCCACTCAAAGATTTTGAAAGTTGTAATTGCAATCCTGGTCAGCCTGAAAAATGGAAAGATTCTAAAGAATTTTACCGATTGCTTTATATACAAATGCAGAGAACTAAAAATCTTTATGCAGAAAGCTGGAAAGGTTTGAAATTTTTAAATCCACTTGGCAAATTTGCGGTTGGTGTAGCTCTTACTATTTATGAAGGAATTTTGCCTGAAATTGAAAAGAATCAATATGATGTTTTGGAGAAGAGAGCATTTGTGTCTTTTTGGAAAAAGCTTTTTCTGGTTTTCGTAACTGGCTGGAAATTATTATTTTTGAAATGATTTTTAGTTGTATTCACAAATTTGCGTGAGCTCAAAGACGAAACTAAAAGAGTAAAAACAGATGTTCATATTTTCTTTAACTCTGAGAAGAAAGCTCTCTGTTATATTTTTAGCTTAAGAAATAAAGTCCCAAAATAAAAAAGCTGCAAGAATTAAGCTCATCAATAAAGCTTAAGAAAACACCTTTTCAAAAATACCAAATAGTAGAAATTGAATAAAAGACCATGAATCAAGCCGCACCAACTATTGACAAACAAGGACAAGAAGTAGATAAAGTTGTAATTCGTTTTGCTGGAGACTCTGGCGATGGAATGCAGGTTACTGGTAGCCAATTCACTACGACTTCTGGAATTGCAGGAAATAGCTTAGCCACTTTCCCTGATTATCCAGCCGAGATTCGGGCGCCTCAAGGTACTATTCCAGGTGTTTCAGGATTTCAAATTCAGTTTGGTGAAACTAATGTTTATACCGCTGGTGATGATCCTGATGTATTGGTTGCCATGAACCCTGCTGCGCTGAAAGCTAATATTGCCACGCTTCGCAAGGGCACAACTATTGTGGTTAATCAAGATGCTTTTTCTGATAATTGGCTAGAAAAGGCTGGATATAAAACCAATCCTCTTACAGATGGCTCTCTCAATGGTTTTAGAGTAATTGAAGTTCAAGTTACAAAATTGACACGACTAGCACTCGAAGATCTTGATCTAGATAGTCGTAGTAAAGATCGCTGCCGCAACTTTTTTTCATTGGGCTTGATGTACTACATGTATTCTCGCAATCTGGATTCAACCAAGAAATGGGTACAAGATAAATTTGGTAAAAAACCCCTTGTTGTGGAAGCCAATCTAAAAGCCCTTCAAGCTGGATATAACTATGGAATTACAGTAGAAGCAATTCCAACTTTCGTTGTTAAATCAGCCCCCATTGAGCCTGGAACATATCGCAATATTACAGGAAATCAAGCTGTGGTTTTGGGCTTTATTGCTGCTTCCGAGAAATCAGGTAGGCCTCTATTTCTAGGTTCATATCCAATTACTCCTGCTACTGATATTCTTCATGAACTTTCAAAATACAAAGAATTTGGAGTAATTACTTTTCAAGCCGAGGATGAAATTGCAGCTATTTGTTCTTCAATTGGAGCGGCTTTTGGTGGTGATTTAGCAATTACAACTACTTCTGGTCCTGGAATCGATCTGAAAACTGAAGCAATTGGCTTAGCAATTAAAACTGAACTTCCACTTGTGATCGTCAATGTACAAAGAGCTGGTCCATCAACTGGTATGCCAACAAAAACCGAACAAGCTGATTTGTTACAAGCTGTTTATGGCCGTCATGGTGAATCACCTCTTTGCGTGCTTTCTCCTTCAACTCCTTCAGATTGTTATCAAATCACCTATGAAGCTTGCCGCATAGCGCTTGAATATATGACTCCGGTGATTTTGTTAACAGATGCTTATTTAGCAAATGGTTCAGAGCCTTGGCTGGTTCCTGTATCAGAAGATTTGAAACCAATTCAAACCAAATTGCTAAATCCAGCTGAGCATCAGGATAAGCCATTTTTGCCATATGAAAGAGATAAAAAGCTTTCTAGACAGTGGGCAATTCCAGGAATGGCTGGCTTTGAGCATAGATTGAGCGGATTGGAAGGGCAAGAAAATACTGGGAATATCAGCTCTGATCCAATGAATCACGAGAAAATGACTGCAATCAGAACTCAGAAAATCAAGAATATTCAAAATATAATTCCCAAGCTCGAAGTAGAAGGACCATCATCTGGCGATTTGCTAATTTTGGGATGGGGTGGAACATATGGAACTATTAGGTCAGCTGCTGAAGAGGCGCGCAAACAAGGTAAATCAGTTGCACATGCTCATTTAAAATACCTAAATCCATTCCCGTCTAACATTGAAGAAGTGTTGAGATCTTATAAAAAGGTTTTAGTAGCTGAGATCAATGCAGGGCAATTAGCAACTCTGATTCGTAATGAATTTTTAATTGATGCGCAAAAGCTAAATAAAGTTCAAGGTCAGCCATTCAAAGTCCGTGAGATCAAAGAAGCTATTGATTCACTTTGCTAATTAATTTCCCAATGTTCTTTTATTCGCCTCATTTACAAACCAATCAAAAGCTTCTTTCTCTGAGCTGATTTGGCCTGCCATTTGTATATCTCTTATTTCATTCAATAATTCTTTGATTAATTTAGTTGGTTGAAGATTTGCTTTTTGAATAGCCTGAATCAATAAATCTCCAGCTAGCAAAAATGGTTCTCTCTTTTCACGAGCAGAATAAGTTTCATAATGCGCAGATAAATCTGTAAGCCTCTTTTTGTTGAGCGCAATCATTTGTTCGTCAACGCGAGGCCCTCTAATGGAGAGCATATCAGCCCATGCCAATGCAATAAGCGGATGGAAATCATCACCCAATTGCCTGAAAAATCTTCGTTCAGCTTTTTCGGTTGGTTCTGAGTCGATTGGAGCAATGCAAAAGGGCCTAAGGTGAAAATCAACCAATTTGACTAAAAGATTAATTACAGCTCTTGGCCACAGCATTCTTTTCCCAATTTTCTCAGTCATTTCCCCGCCTAAAGCATCATGTCCATAGAAAGTATGCTTATTGTTTTCCTTGATTTCCCAGGTGGCTGGTTTTCCAATATCATGAAGCAAGCAACTCATTTTAATAATTGCTTCCATCGGTATATTGCTCAAATTGTTTTCTTTGATGAATTGCAGGCATGAATCGGGTACTTCTTGAATTGCATATTCCTCATATTGCCTCACTAGCTCTAAGGTATGTTCCAAAAGAGGTAAATGGTGAAAGTCATTAGGTGGGACTTTCTTGAGATCAGCGAATTCAGGAAAAATAATTTCCAAAACTCCATCTTCGGAGAGTTGTTTTAAATATTCAAAAGATTTAGATTGACTGAGTAAAAGCCATAATTCAAAAGAAATTCTTTCACCAGCTGTACCTGCAAAAATTTTGCTATTAGCTAATTCACGAATAATTTCGCGGGTTTGAGATTCTATTTGAAAATTTGGATGCGAATTGTGCTTGTAATCTGATTGAGAAATAAGCCGCGAATTCAAGCCTGCAGCAATGCGGTAAGCCCTAAGAATTCTCAATGGATCATCTTTTAGATTTGCCTCATTGTTAGCTCTTATTAATCCAGCTTGTAAATCTTTGTATCCATTCAAAGGATCTATTAAGTCTTTGAGTGAATTCTGTTTTGGGAAATTATCTATGAGTGGAAGCTTAAGAGCCATGGAGTTTATAGTGAAATCCCTAGCTTTCAAATCTTCATTTATATCTGAGCCTCTAGGAGCGGCAAAATCGGCTTGCCAGTATTGATTAATTAATCTGTAAATCTTATTTTGTTCATCAAGCTCGACGAAATGCGAATTTGTTTTATCAGCTATTCTTTTTGTAAAGCTGGCTAAATCAGGGAAGTCAAAAATCACAAAATCAAAATCAACAATATTTTCATTATTAACTTCTTCAATGGAGCTTTGTATCTGAAAATACAAAAGATCACGGATTGCCCCACCAACTAGATAGGCTTCAATGCCGATTAATTCATTAAATAGCTCTTTAGGAAAATTTGAGGAAACAATCATAAGAAATTTGTAGTCTAGTAATTTCCACCTGGTTTTTTGGAATTTAAGTTTTGAATTTTAAGCTTTTCTCATTTCAAACAAAATTAATTTGAGAATAGAAATAAAGTTTATTCACTTAGTTTTTAACTAGTTTCTGATTAAATCTAGCTTTTTCTTCAAATTATGCTTAAATTTATCCTTTAGTAATTCGGCCTCTACTGAGCTTACACTATCGTCAACTAATTACAAATAGCCTTTATAATGCAAACATCAATTATGGACCTATCAGCCTTTGCCGCCAGCAGTCTCAGTGATAAAAAAGAAGAAAGAATCTTGGTCCGTGGATGTAAACCTCTAAGAGGACAAGTTAGAGTTTCAGGCGCAAAAAATTCAGTTCTCAAACAAATGGCCGCTTGCCTTTTAGTTCCAGCGCCAGTTTTATTAAAAGATGTTCCTGCTTTGCAAGATGTTTTTCACATGATTCGCATCTTGGAATTTCTTGGTGCAAAATGCGACTTTAATCTTAGAGAACAAACTTTATTAGTTGATTGTGCAAGCCTGAGTGGTTCATATGCTCCTTTTGAATTAGTAAGTAAGCTTAGAGCATCATTTGGAATATTGGGTCCGCTAATTACGCGTATGGGAATGGCAAAAGTCTCTTTGCCAGGTGGATGTCAAATTGGAACCCGTCGTGTAGATTTGCATGAAAAAGGGTTGAAACTTTTGGGAGCTACTATTGAAATTAGCCACGGATATGTAGAAGCTGAAGCGCCTTTAGGTGGATTAGTTGGCAAAGAAATTTATTTAGATATCCCATCGAATGGTGCCACCGAAAATTTAATGATGGCTGCTATTTTAGCTGAAGGTACAACTGTAATTGACAATGCAGCTAAAGATCCTGAAATAGAAGATATTGCTAATTTTCTTAATGCTTGCGGAGCCAAAATTCAAGGAGCAGGAACTCAAAGAATTGAAATTGAAGGAGTTCATCTCGAAGATTTACATGGAACCGAATACACAACACTTCCTGATCGTATTGAAGCAGGTACTTTTATTATTGCTGGTTTGGCTACACAAGGCTCATTGTTAATAGAAAATGTGGTGCCAAAGCATTTAACTTCTCTTCTTAGTAAATTAGAAGCAATGGGCTCTGAAATCAAGATTGGTGAAAATACAATTGAAGTTCAAAACAAAATCAAATTAAAATCCACTGAAATCAGCACCGTTTGGTACCCAGGTTTCCCCACTGATTTACAGCCTCAATTAATGGCTTTGCTAACCAAATCAGAAGGCACTTCAATAGTCAAAGAAACCATTTATGAAGATCGCTTTTCACATGTAGAAGAATTAGTGAGAATGGGGGCCGATATTCAAGTCAACCATGGAGTGGCAATTGTAAAAGGTGTTGAAAAGCTGACAGGCGCTCAAGTAATGGGTGGAGATTTAAGAGCAACTGCAGGCTTGATTATTGCTGGATTAATGGCCGAAGGAGTAACAGAAGTTCGAGGTCTATATCATTTAGATCGTGGCTACAGCGACTTTGCAGGCAAATTGACTAATCTGGGTGCAGAAATCAATAGAGTTAAAGGTGAATAGCCTTAATTCACTGCCTTTAGGGTTTATGCATTTTGCAATGAATTTACGTCTTTTAGTACATTTCAACATTCTTGAATTAAGGAGAGAAACATTATGCAAAAGCTTTTTCTGGGTTCTTTATTAGTAGCCTCTTTGGTAATAAATAATCTCTGCTTTGCTGAGGAAACAAAAACTACTTCACCTAAACCTGCTGCTAATAATGCTCAAGGAAAAATGGCAGGTTTAGGTTTATCTGAAGAAAAACGCAAGCAGGTCCAAGAAATAGCCCTTAAGAACAAAGAGCAGAAACAGCAAATTTCGATTCAAGTAAAAGAAAAGAAAAAAGCTTTGAAAGCAGAATTGAGTAAGGAAACTTTAGATTATGCAACTTTAGAAAAACTAAACTCGGAAGTTTATGATTTGCAAAAGCAACAAAAGCTAATAGATATTAAGCAACAA
>DUDU01000089.1 GCA_005110395.1 Candidatus Melainabacteria bacterium
GAAGAGTATCACTATATCTCTAAAAAGTTTGTCTCCTAAATCGGATCAACATCAGTTTTGTACTAATGTTGTTTAAGCAAAGAAAAATATGAATATTGAAAATCTCTCCTTCTAGTTTCAATTTAAAAATAAGGTGAAACCACTGGAGGAGCACAACCAACTGCACCACCACAATTAGAGAAAACCCTTCTTGGTGGAGCTACAAAAGTTGCCTGACATGGCATCGCCTGAACCATTGGCTGAGGAGCAAATTGCTGAGAAGCACAGCATCCTACTGGAGGAGCCATGATTGCTGCAGGCGCATAACCATATCCGCCGCCACATCCGATTGGAGGTTGAGGTGCATAATAGATTGGTTGAGGTTGATAATAAGCAACAGGCATTGGCATAGCAGCTTGCATATAACCACCGCCATATCCCGCTGGTTGCATTCCATAAACAGGTGGGGGATAACCACCCATTCCATAGCCTTGCCCATAACCCGGTCCGCCCCCCCAGCCATATAATCGATCACGCTTGTAGATCGAATAACGGGTGAAAAGACCCAAACCAAGAGCGGTTCCACCAAGCGCAGTTCCAATTATGCCTAGAGCAAGTGCATTAGCCTTGGCCTTTTGTGGCAGTGGATTAATGCCTATCATGAGACATAAACAACAAAAAGCAATTATAAATTTTTTGTACATAATGATTTTGATCCTTTAGTGAAGTTTCCATTGAAACCCTGCAGATCAAGATCGGTCAAAAGGTCATAGTCTAAATGATCTATTAGGGAAATTCTTTATTCTTTCGAGCAAACCCATTTCCATACAAAAAAAGAGGGCTTTCACTTTGAAACAACCCTCTCTAGCTAAATTAACTAATTACTTTTCTTGGTTGATCACAATTACCATTTACGCTGTTGAATGCTTTTGGCTTGAGATTCTGTTATTTGCTTACGCTGTTTATTCCATTCACCAGGCTTAGCTGAAACACTACCAGCATATTGCATATTTTCTTCTGAGAGTTTCTGCAAAGCTGGTGCCGCATATTTCACCGAATTGCTTTGCAAGAAAGAAGCATTATCTTTAAGCATATCTTCTGCTTCTTCTATATTGCCACCATCTCGGGCATTCATGGCTTTAGACAAATTCTCAGCACTAACTTGTTCAACATAGCCTGTCATAGCATCTTTGTCCTCTTTATCTTCAGCTATTTTTCTAGAGTCTGTATAAATCACAGATAAAGAATCAGAAATATTGTCGGGGGCTTTTGTTTTGAAATTATTGTAATTAACATCTACTTTGGCGACTTTTATACTTTTGCCTGATTCGCCAGCTAGGACTTCAACTTCGAGAATAATGTATTTTTCTTGATTTGAATATAGTTGATTGAGATTAACTTTGACTATTTGTCCTTGAATATTTGCTTCACGGCCTATTACTCTAACTGGACGCACTCCATCTCCGCAGCTAATCTTCACTTCAACTCCTCCAGCAGCCACTGAGAGAATATCGCCAAATTCTTTTTGGAAAATCTTGGCTAAATCTTCGGGATTTTCAACGAAAGCATGATTTCCATCGCTCTTTTGTGCGAGCTTGCTCATGAGATCTTCATTGTAATCTAAGCCTAAACCAATAGTACTAACCGAAATTCCTTTTTCTCGCAAAGAAGATCCAAATTGAGCCAATTCTCCTAGTGAACTAGGCCCAACATTTGCAAGTCCATCAGATATAAGAATTATGCGATTAACTTTTTCTTTGGATAAGAACTTTTGTATTTCTTCAGAGCCTTGTTGAACTCCAGCATAGAGAGCGGTGCTACCATCGGCTTCAATCTTGTTGATAATAGAAGTGAAAGTAGATTTATTGGTTAATTTTGTAGCCGGTATCAAAACCTCTGCGGCATCATCATAGACAATCAGTGAAACAATATCTTTTTTGTTAAGCAAATTAATTGCAAGACTGGAGGCTTCTCTGAGTTGTTTGATCTTGTCACCCTCCATAGAGCCAGATTTATCCAGTACAAGCGCAATATTGACTGGTGCTCTATCATCTGCTTTGAGATCATCTATTCCAAAGCGGTTAAGCTGATTTTGATTGGAATCGTTTGTTTTGTATTAGCCAGCACATATGGTTTACCTGATTTGACAGACAATTTGACCTTGTCATCCTGAATGATTTTGGCAGTTGAGTTAAAAGGCCTCAAAAGCCCAGAAAAGACAAAGAAGCCTAAACATAATGAAGCAATAATTGCTATGTAGTTTTTTGAAAACATAATTTATTTCAAGAAAAATTTTAGAGATGGTATTGAAGTAAAGAATGACAAAATAAACTTGTCTTTGGCTTTGATTCTTGAGATTCAATTGAATGAGTTGCTGATTTTGTCTTTGCAATCTTTCTTTGTTTACTCAAGCAAGAAAATCAAATCAACAAGAATTACTTAATTTTTATTTTAGCTTTCAAAATTCAATTACTTCTTTGGCTGATGTAAAGGTGCGGTAATGGATTTGCTTTAGATAAAAATACAGCTTGAAGGTCTCAATAAAAACCTTTAAACAAAAATTTTTGATAATAGGGAATGCCGTTGGGGAATATTGATAATAAGATTTTCAAATTACCTTATTTCAATATGAATACTTACAGTTCATCAAATAATGGCTCTAATCCAAGATTACGAAATTTATTTGCTGCAAATCAAGATGATGATTCAATTCTTCAATTTAAACGCCAGCGAGAATTTATTAGCAATATAGACGATGATTTAGTATCAGGTGGGAAAAACACCCAAATATACAATTATCTGAAAGCTCGCCAAATCAGGTCTAATCAAAAGAAACAAAAACAATTGAGAATTGATCGAGTATTAATTACTTTGATTGTATGTGTCAATGTATTCATTCTTTTTAATCAGAATCAATTCAGTCAAATTATCAAAGCTCAAACCGCACAATTGCATGAATTAATGACCGTAAATTATGATGACAATATCAATCAACCTAATGTAAATTCCAATCAGATAATTTCTCAAAACTCTGACAAATCAGCTCAAACCACTATGTTGAAACCAGCAAGGACAGAAAAGACAAACAATCGAAATGCTTTCGGAAATGCACTTAAAGAAAATCCTCTTAGCTTTTTAAATACTCAATCTTCTAATCAAAAAAAACAAACAACAATGAAACTCAAGAAAAATCAATATTCTGTTCAAAAGCATATTGAAAACCCGACTCTATGGCAAGCAAGTCTTGGTGAAGTAGAAGATATTATCAATAATTGATTTCTAGTTTGATTGAAATAAATCTTTTTTTTATCTTCTCTTCTACTAACGTTGATCCGAATTAGGAGACATACTTTTCAGAGATATGGTAATACTCTTCGAATTGAAGAGGGGGATAAATAATTCAAGTTAAATGTTTCCTTTCCGGATTAAAGTGAATTTCTATGTATTCGAATATATCTGACTTAGCCTTCTTTCTTGAAATTGATTTTTCATGGCTAAAAATTCAGTTTTTTCATTTTTTCAAAGAAACCCTTTAGAGCACCTTTATCATAACAATTATCCTTTCCACTCATTGATTAACTAATCACTTTTTTGGATCATGGTCAATGAAAGCTTTAGATTTGAATTTTTGAATTAATGTAAATTTCTTAAGGGGATTGTATCCTCACTAACTGCATGCAGCTCTAGCTTCCCCTTAAGCTCTCTTTCATATCCTGAATACAATTCAATTATTTGAACTTTAGAGTCAAATATTCCTCCTTCAGGTATTTCAAACTTTAATATTTCTGGAATAATGTCAGTAAGATCTAAAGCCGAAGCTTCTTCAGATGACGTGTATTCAAAAACCACATCATTCGTAGAAAATATACCATCTTTGTCTTTATCAACTTCGTATATAAATTTAAAGAACTTTTTAGATACTGTATCAGGTGCTTTTGTATTATCGTAATTAAGTAGGGAGTTTGTCAGTCCACCACTAGCATTCATCATGCTTGAGAATGGATTAACAATATTTGTGATAGAAGGTAATATTAATTTTCCACTTGGATATAAATCAAATCCATTACTATTTACCAAGAAAGGCCAGAGTGAATAAATGTAATTTTGACCTCTACCTGTTTGATTCATACTATCAAATACATAACTATTAGTATCTGTTGCTTTTAAGCCTATTGGCGCAGGAAACGAGCCAACTTGATTGCCAGTAATTTCTATTAAAGGTGCTGTGATTTTAGGAAACTGGGATAAACTTAAACCGCTGACATAATTGCCTAATATACGAACAGCTTCATTCGCAGAAACTTCTTTATTGCTGAGCAAAACATTACCGACATTATTTAATTTAATTGAATCAATAGGTAGATTTAAATTACCCAATAAAGTCATATCTGCATTGCCAGTATTTTTAAATTCAAGATGATTGGCGGTTAGTCTACTTATTTCAGGAGCAGAAATATCTAATATTCCATTTGCTCCTGCTGTGTCAGCATTATCAACAACCCCACCAATATTGAACTTTTTATTAGCCGAAGTTTGCAGCACAATAGTACCATTTGTACCAGAATCAACACTTGCATTAATATCAATCTCAGAGCCTTGCAAAGTAACTGTTTGATTAGTACCAGCCGTAACAATAGGTGCATTAATTATCAAAGCTGAATTATAATCACCATCATAATCAGCTAATAATTTAATATCCTTAATTCCAGAAACAGAACCATTCAGGATAACGTCACTGGAAGCGGCTAAGTTAATATTTCCATTGGTTGACGTAATTGTGCCAGTATTAGCATTGGAAGTATAAATTGCAGTTGGACCAGCATTTTGAAAACTAGACATAGTACCCAAAGCCTGAATATTTATATCTCCACCAGCTGTTAGAGTACCATTGTTGTATATGTGTCCAATATGGCCTGAAGCTTTTATGTTGATATTTCCAGTTACCTCGATATTGCCTTGCTGAATATCGATTATTGGAAATATTTGATTTGCATCAACACTACCATAATCAAAATATTCACGAGTAGTAGTCCAATCTAAATTACCACCTACTTTAATTGATGGATCAACATTATTGAACTCATAAAGTTGAATATAACCATCTTGTCCGTCAGTATGAATAGTAAAATTATTCTTCAAATCAAATGTAGAACCACCCATTGAAATACTTGTGAAATCACCAGTTAACTCGACATCAATGTTATTAGCTTGAATATCTGAGCCCAGTAATCTGAGTTGTGATTTATATCCATCAATATCAATATTCACATTACCCGCATCGATGATCTTGCCTTCAATCTGGGTAATGGCATTACCTCCTGTCGTTGAGATGTTTACTTCTTTGGGGTACAATATTTGTGCATCTTTAGAGATGAAAATTCCTCTTGAAGCTGTTAAATTTAAAGTACTACTATTATTTAAATCATATGTATTTGTGCCAAAAGAATATGATCCATAATATCCACCGTAAGGATTGCTGATTTCACCATTAGTAGAAGTAATAGTAACATCACCTAATTTATTGCCACTTAGTGAATTGGTGTCGAGCAAATCAGAATGAGTTTGGATATACCCAACTTCAATATTTCCTTGTGCTGTCACTTGAATCCCATCAGTAGATTGATTGGGATTAAATCCACTAATATTGTTCCACAGCTCGTTTACAAGTATACTACCTCCTGCATTTAAACTAATAAGTCCATTTGAACCTTGATTGCCCCAATTACTACGATTTTCCATTCCAATTGTAGTAATATCAATGTCTTTTACGGCTTGAATAGTTATGTCTCCAATGTTTCCAGAAGATTGATTAATTTGAGTATTCCATATAAGCTGATCAATACGATTGCCATTTACGCTACCAGCAGAATTAATAGTAATATCTCCAGTACTAGTATTAGTTGTATCAGTTAATAAATTGAGCAGCCTATTGAACTTAATATCCCCAACAGTTGAAGTTAAACTAATATCTCCAGTAGTACTACCTCCAGTATTGGCATTTGTGTAAATATCTAAAACATCAATTGAAGCAGCCGTAATATTAACATTGCCCCCATTAGTATTTAAACTAGAAGAAGTACCCATGCTAAACGCACCTCCTGTGTTTATATTTAAATCACTAGGAGCTTGAACATAAATACCCACTCCATTGTCTAAAAATACTCCTGTTTTGGATTTAAGATCAATTTGTCCTATTGAACTAAGTTGCCATACATTGGTCAAATCAATAGATCCATTCACTGATTCCAGGGAAATACTTCCACTTGTACCATCTCCTATTGTTTTACTCCAATCTGAAGTGTATATGTAACCACCACTTGGCATTTTAATTGTGCCGCCAGTTTTAATATCTACATTGCCGCCGTGTCCAGTAGTTCCACCGTTGGAGTCTGAGTTAGCCTCTACCCAATATAAATTATCTATCAGGCCGCCTGCATGGAATTTAATATTGCCAGCATTTCCACTCTCTCCTTGAGGTGAGGATGCTGTTCCCCCAGAATACGAGCTAGAAGCCAAAGAGAAATAATAGAAGGGTAAATCACCACCAAGACTAACATCTATATTTCCACCATTACCAGATTTGAACTGGCCGTTTGAGCATGTGCGTATAATGTATAAGTTGTTTATATCCCCACCAATAGTAGCAGTAATATTTCCACCATTACTAGCTTTATATCCTTCGGACATTGCGCTTAGGTATTGTGAAGTTAAGTTTCCTTTTATATTCAAATCAATATTTCCAGCATTTCCACTTGTTGATTCAAAATTGTTTTGTGAATCATCAAATATTCTTCCAGAATTTGAAGTACTAGTGATTAAAAATGCA
Organism: Candidatus Melainabacteria bacterium; assembly: GCA_005110395.1. Taxonomy (GTDB): domain Bacteria; phylum Cyanobacteriota; class Vampirovibrionia; order Caenarcaniphilales; family Caenarcanaceae; genus LMEP-10873. The sequence continues at coordinate 6,806 of DUDU01000089.1, forward strand.
CTCAAATTACCATCTGAATTAATTGAAATATCCCCCCCGTCACCTGAATAGCTATAAACCGGGTAATTAACGTTGCGAAGATTAGATTGTTCATATCCATAAAAGCTCGTTGGATAAGAGTAGTCTGCAGAGGCTGAACTTATTTGATTGGAGCTAATATCTCCTTTTGCATTCAGATTAATATTTCCGCCATCTCCTCTTATAATATTCAGATTTAATAAGCTAAATTCTCTATGATAATCTGCAGCAAAGCCAGAAAGAGCCAATATATTCCCAGTCTCAATTGAAGAGTTTTGTGATGTTATATTGATATCGCCAGCTTTTCCAGTAGTATAAGTATTTCCGTTACCATTGAATTCACCATTCACATTTAAAGAAACATATTGTTGAGAAGAACTATTCAAATCACCCGTTTTAATAGAACCACTTGTTGAGAGGTTAATATTTCCTCCATCATTGCCATTTAGCGTTGCCGTGCTTATATTGCCAACATTAATGGATGCAGCAGTTGTCGTAAAATCTCTCCCGTAAGTTTTAATGGTATCCCCTGAATTAGAAAGAAAATCTCCAAACCCATCCGAATCACTATCAGCAGTAAAAGTTATACTTCCACTTCCCGCTTTTAAACTCAAAATACCACCCGTTAAATCTTCAATCGTAATATTATTGGTTGCCTCAAGTAATATATTGGTATTTCCATTCAATGCTTCAATCTCAGACTCATAAATAACAGTTGGCCCGCTATCAGTATCAAATACACTTCCAGTAAATAATGGAGAAGATGTACCGCTTCCATTTTTAATTAAAATATCGGTTGGGTCAAGCAATAAAGTATCAGTTTGTACTTTGCCTTTGAAATCAAGAAAGTTTTTTCCGCTCACCTCAACAAAAGAATTACCTCCCCCGCCTCCTTGAAAGGAGGAGCTTAAAACACTTCCATAAAACCTGGTTGTGTCATCAGCCCAAACAATTACTTTGCTATTATCACCAGTAGTATTAATTACTGCGTCTTTATCAACGTAAGTTACTTGTGAGTTGAAAGCCCTCACCCCCAACCCCTAGTATCTTAGAAATAGATATTCGGTTAAGGGTAAACTGAATATTAAGGATGAAGAGAAAAGGTGAATTTGTCCAGCCCCTTAGGTCATTTGAACCTCATAGAGAGAATAAATCCCTTTTCTTATTCCCTTGTCGCTTGAAACCGAACGGTATCTTAGGCCTCTCATGAGATGAGCCTGCATTCACTAGGTTGGTTCACTGACAAGCTTTCATCTTTAAAACAAAAATCATTTTAA
>DUDU01000090.1 GCA_005110395.1 Candidatus Melainabacteria bacterium
TTTCCAAATCTCCAACCCTAATCATGATTTTGGACAAATGGCCTTCTGGAAATCTCACTGCCAATCTATCTGTAAGCCATTTCGGTAAATTTCCTTTGATTGCATTCCATTCGGGTAATCTAATTTTGCTGGCTAGATCAATAAAATCACCCATTGGTCTAATCAAGCCAACTATTCCCGCTTCGGACGCCATGATGCGCAATTTCACAATTCGAATTAAATCACTAACGGGCTTGGGCAATTTTCCAAAACGATCAGCCCATTCGTCTGCCAAACCTTGTATTTGCAATAAACTTTCACATTCAGACAATCTCTGATATTCCCTGACACGCTGAATATCATCTTCAATCCAGTCAATTGGAATATAAGCATTAATTTTGAAATCAATAATTGGTTTTTCTTCAAGTGAAAGAATTTTTGAAGCTTTTTGGTTTTTGTTAGTTTGTGGTTGAGCGGGTAAACCTTCGGCGCCAGTATCCAATGCTGAATCAAACTTTTCTTTCAATTTCATAATTGCCTCATTCAGCATTTCACAATAAAGCTCAAAACCAACTGAAACTACTTTCCCATGCTGCGCTGCTCCCAGCAAATTGCCAACTCCTCTAATTTCCATGTCTCTGAGCGCAATTTGATAGCCCGAGCCTAAACTAGTGTATCTAGAAATTGTTTCCAGTCTGGCTTTGGCTTGCTCGGTCAGGCTTTCTAGCGACGGATGAAATAGCAATGCATAACCTGGCTTAGATGGATCATTAGAACGCCCTACTCTTCCTCGTAATTGATGAATTTGTGAAAGGCCTAATCTTTCAGCATGCTCAACAACTAAAGTATTTGCATTCGGAATATCTAAGCCGTTTTCAATAATTGAAGTTGCAATCAAAACATCAAATTCATGATTTACAAAACTTTCCATTGTTTCGCTGATTTCCTGCTCTGACATTTGTCCATGCGCCACACGATAAGATGCTTCAGGAATCAGCTTCATCAGCTCAATCGCTTTATTTTGAATACTTTCTACTCGGTTATGCAAATAGAAAACTTGTCCGCCTCTTTCTACTTCGCGTAAAACAGCTGCCCGAATCAGTCTCTGATCCATTTCAGACACTTGTGTTTTAATTGGTAGTCTGCCTGGAGGAGCCGTACTAATGAGCGACATTTCCCGAATACCACTAAGCGCCATATGCATAGTACGTGGGATAGGCGTAGCCGAGATTGTAATTACTGCAACGTTTGGATGAGCTTTTTTGAGTTTTTCTTTGTGTGTTACGCCAAATTTTTGCTCTTCATCAACAATGATTAAACCTATGTTTTTGAATTTAATGGCTTTATTTAGCAGAGCATGCGTTCCAATTACCAAATCAACTTCACCATTTTGCAATTTATCCAAAGCTTCTTTTTTTTGAGCCGTGGTTTTGGCACGTGTTAGCAAATCGATTTTGACAGGGAATTTTCCAAATCTCTCAGTGAAAGACCGATAATGCTGCTGAGCCAAAATAGTTGTTGGAGCCATTACAGCAACTTGCTTGCCTGCCATCATGGCTTTGAAAGCGGCACGAATTACTACTTCTGTCTTACCAAAACCAACATCACCGCAAATAAGCCTATCCATAACCCGCCCAGATTCCATATCAGACTTGATTTCGGTAATTGCCTTAATTTGATCGGGAGTTTCTTTATATGGAAATGAATCTTCGAGCTCAGTTTGCCATGGCGTATCAGGGCCAAAATCATGCCCACCTTCCAGAGAGCGTTTTGCATAAAGTTCAACCAAGTCTTCGGCAATTATTTCAACCGCTTTGCGAACTTGCGATTTAGTTTTTTCCCAATCAATTCCGCCAAGTCTGGAAAGTTTGGGCGCTTGTCCCTCGCCAGCTCCTTTGTATAGAGTCAACAAATTCATTTGTTCAACGGGCACATTGAGCAAGTCACCATTATGATATTCGAGCGTAATGTATTCGCGCTTTTGACCATCCAATTCAATAATTCTGAGCTTTGTGAATTTGCCGACTCCATGCTTAAGGTGAACCAAAAAGTCACCATAACGAATTGAATTTAAGTCAATTGGAATAAATTCATCTTGCTTTGAACCTTTGCGCTTATTAATTCCAATAACTGCTTTCTTATTAAAGAGCTCAAAGTCAGTGAGTAAAACACTATTGCCAATTTGAAATCCTCTTTCAATATCTACAGGTCGCTTAAAGATTATATTTTGTAGTGAAATATCAGAAAGCTTTTCTCTTAGGTCTTTCTCGGAGGAACTGCAAATCCAAATCGTTTTGTTTTCATCTTGACAGGTTTGAATGTATTTTCTCAATTCATCAAAATTGGCTCTAAATTGAGGAATTAAGCCTGTTTCAAAATCAATTATGTCTTTGTAAGCTGTTTGAGGCAATGTGTTTAATGAGTTCCGAAGTCCCCACTTTCGATAATTGAGGGGTTTTAGAGAATAAAATCTCTATAAGCTTATCAGGTGAGCAAAGCAATGGAACTACAGAAATCCAGATCTTGATTTTTAAGAAAAACAGTAACACAATCGTTCAATGGCTCTTAGTCGCATCTAACAATTACCTTACAAGGATTTAAAGATTCGAATCTACTTTTAGAATGTAAACTTAAATTTCAAATTGTTGATACTAACCTTTATATTCATTATGAAAAATAAAATTGCTCTTTTCTCTTTACTCGTTCTTGCTTCATTTTGCTTAAGCACAATGTCTGAAGCCAAAACCATGTGTTGTCCAGTCAAAGATAAATGTGCTCCAAAAGCCGACAAGTGTTCTCCACAAGCAAAATGTGAACCAAAAGACAAATGTGGTGCATGTCCTGATGGTACCGTAGAAACTACTCAATGGTGGAAGTGGTAATAAGTTTTTTGTAACTAAAAGCTGAGCTTTATTGCGAGTTCAATTCGAAATTAGCAAATTACATTTAAATCAGATCTATTGAATTCTGTCCCAGTTGATGAAGTAAACTCCTGCATCTCTGAAAAAGCTTTCGATTGATCTGATTTCTTTTTCATATTCAGTTCTTTCATTAGTTTTTAGGAAAACATATCTGCGAGAATTCAATTGAAGCTTCTCTAGTTCTTCTCCCTCCGGTGGTTGTTTGCCGGCTCGCAAATCAATGACAATACGTACATCTTCTCCAAAAGAATCTTTTCCTTCAAATAAAAGTGGATTTGATTTTGTTATTGTATAGTCAGCCTGACTAGGAGCTTTCTTCTTGAATTTTAACCAGCTGAACATAGGCAGAATCCTTTTAAATGTAGAGTATTGATGTGATTACATAATTCAAATTAATGCAGCTCTTTTAAGATTAGATTATTGAAAATTGATTTTTAATAAAACTTTGTGGATAGCCCCAGAAAACCACTCAGAAAATCAATTAGTAGTTACCCAGTAAATTGGATTTTTGGTTTTAAAGTTTTGATTCAATAGCTCAAATTTTCATAATGCAATTTAGACTCAACTCTCTTAAACTTCGAATATGATGTTATCCCTCATTCTTAATTAGCTTAATTCAATTAATTAAACCTTTTACTTACTCAAATATTTTCACCATAAACTCTTTCCAAATTATCAAAATGTCAAAACCTCAAGTTGGAAATCCATTTCCTCATTTTATTCTCGATTGTTATTCATCCAAGGCTGGAATAGAAAAGATCGATTCATCTTCACTAGCTGGAAAAGTTTTTATTTTAGCTTTTTATCCCAAAGACAGCACCCCAGGTTGCACAAAAGAAATGTGTGCTTTTCGTGATGATTGGTCAGATTTTACAAATAAAGGAATTGAGGTTTTTGGTATTAGCCAAGATTCAATCAAAAGCCATGAAAGTTTTTCTGCAAAATATGAATTGGCTTCTCTCAAACTTTTATCTGATGCAGAAGGGACTTTGAGCAACGACTTATCAGTCGGAGCAGAATTGCCTAAACGTACTTTATTTGTAATTGATAAAAAGGGAATAATTCAGAAAATCATAGAAGGCATGCCAAATAATAATGAATTGCTAGAATTCTGTAAAAGTCTTTAAAATGCAAAATTAAATTTCAAAGCTCAAAAATCCATACTTTATCCTCGATATTTTTAATTCCTATGATTCATTTTCTTCAAACTTTACAAATTGCTTCAGCTGCTATAACTATAATATTAGTTCAGCTTCACTCAGCTAAGGGAGAAGGAATTGGTAGTATTGGTAGCTCAGCTCAAATGTTTAGCACCAGCAGCAAAGTTGAAAGAACCTTGAATATTATTACTTGGGTTTTTGGTGTGATTTTCTTGACCTGTTCAGCTACTCTCAGCTGGGGCTTGATTAAATAAAACCACCTTTAGTTGTGACTTTGCTTTCTATGTGATGTCATCAAGTATTTTACTTATAACAGCATCCAGTTTCTTCTGAGCAAGCTTGGAATTTTCTAAAACTTCTTGGTGTGATGGTTGCCCTTTCTGACACCATGAATTGGTGATTATCGACAAAGCAGCGACATTTAAATTCTTTTCTAAAGCTAATTTCATTTCCAAATAAGTTGACATGCCAACTGCTGAGCATCCTTGATTGCGGAAAAGTTGAATCTCAGCGTCCGTTTCAAAATTTGGGCCTAAAACAGCAGCATAAATACCTTGTTTTAAATTAATTTCATCACTTGAATTAAGGCTTTTCAAGAAGCTTGTCAAGTTGGTATCGACCTTGAGAGTAGGCTTAGTGAGGCAATTAAGCAAGCCTCTTGAGGAATTTAATTCGCCATCGTTTTGATAATCCTTGATTTCATTAATAATCATCAAATCGCCAACTTGCAAATTCTCAGCAATTCCACCAGCAGCATTGGTAATCAAAAGATTTTTTGCTTGAAGTCCAATAATAAGCTGAATTAGAGATTGCACTTGTTCGGGGTTATAACCCTCATATAAATGAAAACGCCCAGCAAAGATTAAAACCTTGAGGCTTTTTTTTGCTGAGCCCTCGATTTCCCCTAAAACCATATGACCTTTGTGTCCCTTAACGCCAATTTGTGGCAATCCAGGAATATCTGAGTAAGCCAATATTTGACTTGATTTCATAGGTAAAGTGAATTCTAGTCCTGAACCCAAAATAATAGCGAGATCAATGATTGAATCATGGCTTATATTCAATCTGAGTTTTTCTTTAACAAAATCTAATTGTTTTTGAGAGTTAGTTGAAATCACGTTTATTTCAAAAATTTCATTTTGGCTTTTGGGAGTGACTTTACTTTAACGTGGTTTTCCTCCTAGTTTTTGCAGAAAAAGTAAATTTCTTTTCACACCTAAATCAATCTTTAAACTTTGTTGATTACTTTGAACATAGACAAACGAGGTGTAAAACAGAGAGCAAGAAATATGAAAGACTATCAATTCGAAGATCTCAATCAAGTTATTGATTACAATAGCGAATTATGGATGCTTTTTCTTGGAACAAGCGAAGACGCTATTAGAAAATCTGGGCTTCCTGAAGCAACCACCACTGAATTAAGTCAGTCTTTGGATTTGGTTAGAGCCATCAATAGCTACAGATCATATAGAACACCTGAAAGATTATTCGATGCTTATCCAGAACTGAGTGCTCAGAGAGATTATGTGGATCTTCTGTGGAAACATTTTGATAGCTTGTCTAATGAGGAGCTGAGTGATTTAGTCATGGAAATGATTCATGAAGTTTGCAATTGCTCCGAAAAACAGTCATAGCTTTATGCGTTCTAATCACATAGATTCACTTCCGCCAAGCCGTATTTCTCAAAAAACTATTGGTGGAATCAAGCTCAAACAAAGTAAGCATTAGAACAATGCTCAACGGAGAATGGCTCAAGCATGGAAGCTGACTTTTTACCCGTAGTCAAGTCAAATTTACGGTTATTAAGGCAGGCTCTGAAGATCGATTCATTATCAATCAATACGGACAAAGAGTGCAAAATAATTTGAGCCTGGATGAAGCTTCCGCTTTTTTGAGCGATAAGAGAGTAGAAAGATTGGAATGTGAATAAATTTTCACCTAGGCATTTCTTTCTCTAAAAATATAGACGCTGGCTTCTCCCTTAAAATCACGACTTGGAATATGCGGTTTGCACACCCTTATTCCTACAGCGTCAATTGATGAGAAATCCTGGAAAATCTCTTTGCAGATTGATGATGCAAGGTGTTCAAGCAAATGATAATCTTTTTTTTGAACTACTGATTGCACTTTTTGGCTCAATGCCACATAACTCACCGTGTCACTTAGTAAATCACTTTCGCCAGCCTGCCTGAGATCAGCATAAACCTCTAAATCAATTCTGAGATTTTGCCCAATGGCTCTTTCATTATCAGCAACTCCGATCAAAGCATAGCAAGCAATACCTTCGACAATAATACAATCTTGAAATTTTGAAACTTGAGGCTTTTTATTTGGGTGCTTTTCTGTCATTTGAGAATATCCTTTATTTCTTTAACTGCCTGATTCAAACCAACAATTACTGCTCTCGCTATGATCGAATGACCTATATGTAATTCTTCAAGATTTGGTATCTGCAAAATCTTAGGTAAATTAGCCAAATTGAGACCATGCCCTGCATTCACAATAAAGCCTATTGAATGAGCGAATTCGGCTGCTTTTTTCAGGTTCTGGAATTCACTTTCTGCTTCAGGAGAATTGATAGGGCAATTGGCATATTTTCCAGTATGCAATTCTATTCTGCTCGCACCAATCTCTCTGGCTTTCTCGATTGTGGCGAGATCAGGATCAATGAATAAACTAGCTTGCAAATTAGCCTTTTTAACCTCAAGAAGAAATTCTTTTAATTCACTGGCATTGCCAATTACATTAAGTCCGCCTTCAGTAGTGAGCTCTTGACGCTTTTCGGGGACAATAGTCAGGAGATCGGGTTTGATTTTTTTTGCAATTTCGAGAATTTCCTGACTAGCAGCCATTTCAAGGGTATATCTGCCTCGGATAATTTCTTTGAGCTGAAATACATCAGCATCTTGAATATGCCTGCGATCTTCTCTCAAATGAATAGTAATTCCATCAGCTCCAGAGCTTTCAGTCAATTGGGCTGCTTCTACAACTGACGGGTAAATTCCACCTCTTGCTTGCCTGAGAGTAGCTACATGATCGATGTTTACGCAAAGTAAAACTTGTTTATTTAAATTCATTTTTTATTTTCTTCTTTTATTGGAAGTGTTGAGATTTTCTCAAAGTTTCCTTAAAGTGTTTCATCAAAGTTTTCATTATGTGTTTTCACTCAGTTTTTGTAGGTCGAGAATTCTTATGGCGATTTAATCTGAAAGCATATTTTCAAATCAGAAGATTTAAGGTTAAATTGTAAATATGATTACACAAGATAAAACTCAAGCTCAAAAACAAATTCTGGACGAAGAAGAAGTCATGCAGTTTGACCCCGCGCAGAATGAAGACGAAGAATTAGATGAGAATATGGAATTAGAAGAATTGCCAGAAAATTCAGAATTAATTTCAGAACCAAATTCAATTAATGAAGAGCTTTATCAGTCCGCAATTAATTTGCCTGAACAATACAACAATCACCCTTTAGCTGGTGAATACGACACGGCTAAGTTTTGGGCTAGAGCTGAATTGCCAAATAGTCGAGCTGGATTTATACCAGTTGAAATCAAAATTGATAAGCATAATTTCTTGACGCTTTCTTGTCTAAGACCACCCATTGGTTTATTTCGCAAACTACTCCCACCTAGGCCTCTTCCTGAAGGCACAGTGATTTCATTAGCTTTTCAAAACAAAAATCTTTTTGAATTATGGTCTAGCCAAATCAAAGGCTTTTTGCAAACTGATAAATATGGCCTTGATGAATATGCAATGGACATTCCCAAGCAAGAGATGTCGAGCTCAGAAAGAGACGGTGAACGCTTTGTTGTTTCAATTCCTTTAACTTTCAAATCTACCTTTAGAGGTCATAGAGAGATGAAGTTTGCTGGTTGTGAATTGAGCAAAAATGGCATCAGCTTGTGGTTTCCAAAAACTATGAAAAATAAAATTCATGAAGGCGAAACTTATCAATTAACCTTTGAACCCAAAGAGGTTGAAGCTTTTTCTTTTGAGCTTGAATGCGTCCGTCCAAATTCATTTGATGATTTCACTAATGGTTTCACAGCTGGTTTCAAATTTAAAAATTTAGACCCGAATAATATTGCAACTGTACGATTAGGTCAATTGATAAAGGCCAGAGGCAAACTCAGAGAAATTAATTTATTTAAACTCGGTCATTATTTGAGTCATTTCTGGAAAGGGTGATTTCGCTTAGTTAATTCCAATGAGCGAATCTGGTATGTATATCCAACTTAAAAGCTATACAGAATAAGCTCTATTGGTAAAATCACTAAATGAAATATTTAGCTTTTATAGACGAATCTGGTGATCCAGACTTAACTCATATTGAAAAAGACTTTTCAGTTTTTGTTCTTTGTGTTGTTTTAGTTGAAGAAAATAATTACTCACTAGTAGTTGAGAAAGTAAATCAACTTAAGCTTCAGTTCTTCAATTCAACTAATGTCATTCTTCATTCGAGAGATATAAGACGCTCGCTTGGTGTATTTTCGACCTTGAATAACAGAGTTAGAAAGATAGCTTTTCTTGAGGCTATAAATAAATTATTTTCAGAGATACCAATAAGCATTGTCAGTTCGGTGATTCACAAAGAGAAAATCAAATCTCAGTATACAGCTCCTGAGCACCCTTATCATTTGAGCTTAAAGCTATCAATGGAAAGACTTATATTATTTGCCGAAAATCAAAAGATTGAAAATATTGATTTCATCGCAGAATCGAGGAATCCAAAATTAGATAAAGAATTAAAATTTGAATTCAATTACTTAAAAGAGCTAGGAACAGACTTTATAACAGCTTCACGCTTTCAGAGAAGGATTTCTAAAACACTTTGGTGTATGAAAAAGACAGAAAATGAGATAGGACTACAACTTTCTGATTTATGTGCCTATCCAATCGCACGCCATGCACTAGGTTACGAGGATAGAGCCTTTGAAATCATTCAATCCAAAATAATTCCGCATGGGCTGAAAATCTTTCCCTAAAAAGCCAAAAACCCCCAAAAAGGGAGCCTTTAACCGACCGAGAATACCCAGCCTATCGATAATGATAATACCACAGTGTTAATTTCACTTAACGGGGAAATCCCTCTTTTAGAACTATGCTCGTTTCCTTCCTCCAGCTACTGAAGCTGCTTATAAAAAGCTTGAAGAACAAGCAAAGAAACAAAGGTTAGGCATTTGGAGACTTAAAAACTATGTGAAGTCTTACAATTGGAGACATAGAAAATAAACCTTAAAAAAGTAAAAAATGGAATTTGCAGAACCTATTTCCAAAGAAGCACAATTATTTACTTCAGTCCTTCTAACTTTTCTTTCTCTTCTTCATATGCAGCATGAAATAAGGAAGATTTTGAAAAAAATATCTGGAAACAACGATTATATGACTAAAAACGACTTTCTAGAATGTTACACATCTGATGAACGTTTAGAAGAATTGCATTCAAGACTCGATGATCTTAAAAGAGCCTCCTCGGGTACTGGGCTGGCGTTTCCTATAATTTTTCTTATCAATTCAATTTGCTTATTATTTAATCTCTATTAACTGTTCTAAAAATCTCCAACTAATTCCTCCAACCGAACCCTCTCAAGTTCAACTGAGTCAAGCATCTCCAATCTACTTTTTTCTAAATCCTCATCCACTTCCCAATACTTCATCACCGAATCAAAATCTCTTCCCTCCACCCCACAATCAAAAAAAATATTCTTTCCAAGACATCATCCCAAGCTTCATAATCATCATGCTCAATTGAATTAATCTCTGTAGGCGATAATCCTAGTAAAATATTTTTATTAAATTTCTTTTGAGTTATATACTTACCAATTACCTATCAAATATTTTTAGTTTAAGAGGATAAAAGATTGAGCGATCCATCACAAGAAGAGCCACAATTCACCGACTCAGAGGGAGAAAAAGACAATGAAGCCCTCATTGCCGAATTGCAAGGAAAATGTGCGCAATTAGAAGATCAGGCCAAAAGATCAATTGCCGATTATCAAAACCTTTTGCGCCGAACCCAGCAAGAAAGAGAACAATTCCGCTTATATGCTTATGAGCCAGCAATGACTGCTCTACTAGCTCCGCTCGATCATTTTTATTATGCGCTCAAATCATTCAATGAAAAATCAGATGCGGGTCAAGTCCTGAGTTCAATGAAAATGATTTGGACTAGTTTTATGCAATCACTTGAACCAATTGGCTTTACCTGCATAAATCCAGATTTAGATAGTTCTTTCGATCCAGTTTTCCAAGAAGCTTTATCGCAAATCCCATCCGCAGACAAAGCTGAAGGAAGTATTCTGGAAGTCTTTCGACCTGGCTATTCGCTCAATGGCAAAGTGCTAAAACCAGCGCAAGTCTCAGTTGCAATTGCACCTAACAACCCAGAATAAGTTCCTCAAAAAATAAATTATCGAAAATGTCCGAAGAAAATTATTACAGCTTGCTAGAAGTAACTCAAAATGCTTCGACTGATGAGATGAAGCAAAAATACAAAAAGCTCGCTCGTAAATTTCATCCAGATAATCGTGAGACTGGGAATGAAGAAACTTTCAAAAAGCTTGGAGAGGCATATGCAACTTTAGCTGATCAGCAAAAGCGCGCAGTTTATGACAGAGTTGGACATCAAGCTTATACTCAAGGCGGTGGAGCTTCTCCATATAGCGCTGGTTTTGGTAATGAAGAAATCTTTGATGATTTGCAAGATATTTTCGAAGGTTTTTTTGGGGGCGGCTCATTTGCTGGTGGGCGTGGCCGAAGAGGTGGCAAGCAAGGTAAAGGGCGTGAACGCGGCCCAGACATGCAAGTTGTCATGGATCTTGATTTTATGGAAGCCGTCTTTGGTGCGCAAAAAACCATTCAGATTCCAAGGCTAATCAATTGCACGGTTTGTAGTGGAAGCGGTGCTGATCTAAGCGTTGGAACTAAAACCTGTCCGACTTGTAATGGAAGCGGCGAAATTCGCAAAAGCTCGCAGTCTTTTTTAGGCGTAATTACTCAAGTCAGCACTTGTCCCACCTGTCATGGAAGTGGACAAATTATTCCTGTGCCATGTAAGCCCTGTAATGGAAAAGGACAAATTAAGGAAAATCAAGATTTAGAAATTAAGATTCCCAAAGGCGTTGAAGATGGAAGCCGCTTGGTTTGGTCGCAAAAAGGAAATGAAGGGAAAAACGGCGGTGCGGCGGGAGATTTATATTTGCTGCTCAAGGTTAAGCCTCATGAAAAGCTCAAAAGAGAAGGCTTGCATATTTTAGAAGAAATCGATATTAATGTATGGCAAGCAATTGTTGGTGGTCAAATAAATGCTGAAACTGTTCATGGAATCGAACCAATTGAGATAAAACCAGGCACTCAGTCAAACAGTACAATTTCCCTCAATAGCAAGGGGATTAAGCTTGATACCGGAAAATCTGGCAATCACTATGTCAGAATTAATGTCAAAATCCCGACTAAGTCTGACTTACCAAGCAATTTGCTGGAACTTATAAATTCAGAGCTTATGGATAAAGAAAATAAAAAGTCTGCGCTTGAAGGCTTTGCTAGCTTTTTTAAGAAAAAGGAATAATCTTTTACTGTGAGATAACAGCTGCTTCCAGTGCAAGCAAATATCCATGAGAACCAAATCCACATATCTGTCCAATGCAAACTGGAGCAATATATGAGTGATGACGGAATTCTTCTCTTTTGTGAATATTAGACAAATGAATTTCAATAGCCTTAATTTGAATGCCCGTAATTGCATCTCTTATCGCTATGCTTGTGTGAGTATAAGCTCCTGGATTAATGATTAACCTATCAAAACTTTCATTTTTAGAATTCTGAATCCAATCAATTATTTGTCCTTCATGATTGCTTTGCCTGCAAATTACTTCTATTTTTAATTCTTTGGCTTTTTCTTGAATCTTTTGATTGACTTGATCTAATGATTCAGAACCATAAACGTCAATTTCTCTTGTGCCTAGTAAATTAAGATTTGGCCCGTGAATAATAAGGACTTTCTGAACTTTTTGGTTTTGGGATTTCATTTTTTGTATTTAAAAAAAGCTTAATCGGACTTTCTATCCAGTTAATTTCAAGCTTGAGCATTAATTTGAAAACATATTAAGAAATTTATCAAACATTTGCCGCCAAGATTTAGTAAACTAATATGTCTTCAAAAAGAATATACAAACTAAATTAGTTGAATTTAGAAGTTAAGCTTTAAATTTAATTAATTTTGATTTCCATTTGATCGTGCTTCTGAAGCATAAACCCACGCAACAATTCAATTTATTAAAGAGAAATGAAAAGACGAAGTTCAGTAAAAAAGATTTGTCCAAAGTGCAAATTAGTCAAGCGCAGAGGAGTTCTATTTGTAATCTGTGAAGAACCCAGACATAAACAAAGGCAGGGCTAAGAGAAAATGACAAGACTAGCGGGTATCGATGTACCATCAGACAAAAGAATTGAAATTGCTTTAACCTATATATTTGGTATAGGCAAACCAACTTCTCAAGAAATTTTAAATTCTTTGGGCATTCACTATGACACTAAATCCAAAGATTTGACTGCTGACCAAGTCAATCAAATTCAAAAATATATTGCCGATAATCTCAAGATTGAAGGGGATTTAAAGAGAGAAGTTAATTCACACATTTCTCGTCTAGTAAGCATAAGTTGCTACAGAGGAATTCGTCATCGTGAAGGATTGCCTGTTAGAGGCCAAAAGAGCAGGAATAAAGGCGGTAAGCGCAGAGAGAAAAGAAGAAAGAGAGCTTCATAAGCTTTATTCATTCTTTGATTCAATTGCAAAAGCTTTAATTTAAATAAAAATTTCAGTAAATGCAGTTTGATAAAATATCAGCACTTTTGACTAAAACAAATAAAAACAATAATTAATTCAAAGGATTCTAAATTTCATGGCAGTAGCATCAGGAAAAACAACAAAAAAGAAAAAGGCCAAACTAAAAACCCAAAATGGATTGGTCTTTATTCAATCAACTTTCAATAACACAATCGTCTCTATTACAGATCCCAATGGTGGTGTCTTGACTTGGTCGAGTGCAGGAGCTTGTGGCTTCAAGGGTTCCAGAAAAGGCACTCCGTTCGCAGCCCAATCTGCGGCAACTAAAGCAGGAAAAGAAGCCTATACTGTTTGTGGTTTGAGATCCGTGATTGTATATGTGAGCGGTCCTGGTAGTGGCAGAGAATCGGCTATTAGATCTCTTCAAGGAGTCGGAATTGATATTCAGGCTATTAAGGATGTCACACCAATTCCTCACAATGGATGTCGTGCACCAAAGAGAAGAAGAGTTTAATTCCTCTCTAAATTGATTTTTGAATTTGTGTAGAAATTAAATTTCGATATTTATCTAAATTTTTTGTAATTCTGTTCCTACATAATCTTTTTTGAGGTAGAATTTTTTTCTTGACAATTTATTTAGTTAAATTTGATTTTTTCTGAAGGGCAAAGAAGTTTTTCTCGAACTTGTTTTTTAAGAATTTGCTAAAGACTGCTTTGTAAAGAATTTTGCTAAGAATTTCGGTAAATTCGACTTCAAGACAAAATCCTAAAGTAAAAATCAAGAATTGCTTCTCAAACCTGATTTAGATCTGATTTCAGTTTTAATTTTAAAGCTTCATTAAACTGCTCACACTGAACATCCACACTTAGCTTACATATCGCCTGGAGAATTTATAAATGGATATTTCGATTAAATGTACCGAGACAAAGAAATTAGAAGATGGAAGTATTTTATCTTCCTTTGAAGTAGAGCCACTCGAAAGAGGCTTTGGCATAACACTTGGCAATACCTTTCGCAGGGTTTGCCTTTCTCATTTAGAAGGAACCGCGGTAACTAGTCTTCGCATTGACGGTGTAACTCATGAATTCTCTGTCTTGAAAGGTTTGATGGAAGATATTGTTGAAGTAATTCTCAATATCAAATCCTTAGTTTTTAGAACCGATTTAGACGATATTTTTACAGTACAAATTAATTCAAATGGTGCAGGTGTAATTACGGGTAAAGACCTCATCCTTCCAGCTGGTCTTGAATTAATTAATCCACAAATTCATATCGCAACTCTTACCGAAGATATGAATTTTGTCGCTGAAATGACTGTTTCTAAGGGAAGAGGCTATGTTTTGGCTGAAGAGCAAATGGGAATTACTCGTGCAATTGATGTTATTCCACTTGACTCATCATTTATGCCAATTAAGAGATTTTCTTATCAGGTGGAACAAATTAGAATCGGTGAATCAAGCGAACCTTCAACTAATAAGTTTGAAAGATTGATTATCGAAATGGTTTCGAATGGTGCTATTGATCCAGAGAAAGCCATTAGCCAAGCAGCTAAGATAATAATGCGTAAGCTTAATCCATTCTTGGCTCTCACTGGTGAGACTGCTCCAACTATTATCACTCAAGAAGTTAAACAAGAAGTTGTTGAAGATTATTCTAATGTTGGCATTGAAAGTTTAAATCTTTCCGTTAGAGCTTACAACTGCTTGAAGAGAGCTAATAAAAATACGCTTCAAGATTTGATTGAAATGACAACTGATGAGCTTATGAGTATTAAGAATTTCGGTAAAAAATCAGCTGAAGAAGTTATTCAAACTTTAAATGAAAGAGGCTTTTTCTTGTCAGATGATCCAAGAAAAGCTCAACATGGACTTGCAGCACCCATTGCTCCAAAGCCAAGCAGCGATTTTGGGTTTAGATCTTCTAGTTTTGGTATGATGGTGCGATAGGAGAAAACAATAATGAGACATTTAAGAAAAAAGAACAACAATTTAAACAGGCCAACTGATCAAAGAAATGCTCTTTTCAGATCACTTGCTAGAGAAATTATTTTACACAAGCAAATCCAGACGACTCTCTCAAAGGCAAAGGCTATTAGACCATACTTTGAAAAGCTTATTACAAAGGCAAAAAAATCAATTCAAGAGCAAGAGCCAGTAAAAAAGCTTCATTATATTAGGTTAATCAGAAAAGAATTAAGTGCTGAGTTACTTAAACCGCTTTTGGAAATTTCTCAACCGCTTATTAGTCGTCAAGGTGGCTATCTTAGAATTCTCAAAACCACAAAACGATTAGGTGATAATACTGAAATGGCTCTCATTCAGGTTTTGGATAATTGATTTGAGACATATATATTCGGAATAGTCAATAAAGTTCATCTGAATTTTGTTTATTTTCATCAACTGGAAATCATTAATTCTTCAAACAAAAAATTAATGATTTCTAATTTCCCAGAATTTCAAGTCAAATTTTGAATCAAGTTCAAATTACGATGAGTGCACCCAATCAAAAATACCAAAGGCGCACACCAGAAATTGTAGGAGCTTCGGCAACTCCTCAAGCTCAACAGGAACAATATTATGTTCAAAATACCGCTGCTGAGAAGAAACTTGAAAATAAAAATAATCAGGCAACTTCTTTTCTTGGTCAATCAGAAGAATTTAAAATATTTTGGGGAGATCATTTAGAAGCTCATTGGTTTGAGAAAAAAACTTTTATTTCTCCATTCATAATTGTTTTGGCTTTAACTTCTTTTCTGACCATTTATCTATCAGTTAGACTGCTTTTTTCTCCTGGAGAATTTGAGCAATTATTTTCTACGATACCTGAAACTAATTCTGCAACACCTATTAACCAGGCGGCAGTCAAAGAAGAGAAAGAGCTTTTGAACAATAGAGCAAGCTTCGAACCAAGTAATAGTACTGAAGCTAATACACCTGCAAGTTCAGAGCAAAATTCACCAGAAGATTCTGATAATGGAAATTTTTCAAGAACTTCTGGGAGAAGACGTTCCTCAAGATAATTTTCAATAAGTTATAAGCTCTGAATAAGTCTATTTGTTTGTTGTATATTCTGAATAAACCTTCTGGTAGTTGATTTGCTTCTTGTCCGAGAAACAAGATTTGCAATTCTTGCATTGAAAGCGGGGTTTTAGATTGCGATCCCCTTTTGAAAATCTTTGTTGATTTGCATTTTTGGCATTATTTTCTTGCCATTTTCTATGTACCTCTTTACTTGGTAAATCAATTCTCTCTCAAATTAATCTTCCAATCACTAATTTTAAATATTACTAAGCCCTATTCTTTTCTTTAAGCCACCTTTTGATTAGTACATTCATTTTC
Source organism: Candidatus Melainabacteria bacterium (assembly GCA_005110395.1). GTDB lineage: Bacteria > Cyanobacteriota > Vampirovibrionia > Caenarcaniphilales > Caenarcanaceae > LMEP-10873. The sequence goes on from DUDU01000090.1 coordinate 16,188, forward strand.
TCTTAAATCTCTCTTCTGGTAATTGATTTCAAATATCTTTAGGTGCCATTTTTTCCCTTATGCCTATATGGTTTCAAGTTTCGTATACCAAATTTCCGTAAGTCGAAATTTTAATCACCTCTCCTTTGATTTCGTTCTAATACGCGACCTATTAAATACAGAGAACCCGTAATTATTCCGATTGAATTTTCTGGTATGGAATTTATGAATTCTTCAAACTTATTATCAAATTCCTGGTCAATATCTTTTTGCCCAGATTCCTGCTCAGCGAGAAAATCAATGAACTCTTCTTTTTCTACTCTCTGATAATCAACATTAAAGGTTTTCAAAATTCCTAAATCATTACTCAAAAAAGCATTTATTTCTGAGGGACTTACACTTAAATTTTGTTGACTTGCATATATTGGAAAAACTTGATCATTTGTGCGAATTAAAGTTTTCAAAAAGCTTTGCCAGTTCTTGGTTTTGAGTGAGCCAAATAGCCACATTCTTTTTTCTATGGGGAAATATATATCCAAATTATCTCTGAGTGACTGAGCACCTTCTTGATTGTGAGCACCATCTAGAATGATTTTCTTGCTTTTGTATTCTATTTCTTGAAAACGCCCCAGCCAAGAGATAGGAGAAAAAATCGGTTTATATAAATCTTGCTTTTCTTTAGTCTGTATATCTTTAATTAACTGCTCTGGACAAATATTTGAAACAAAAGAATCCAGCAAATAATCAAAAGCCGTTACGGCCAACATTGCATTATCCACTTGATGAATGCCTTTTAATCCTAGAGATTTGGGGGGAGAATCTCCAGAATCATTATTTGTAATCAAGTTCTTTATATCTGCATTGAGATGGATTTCAGGAGAGCTTATTTCCTTGGCTCTAAACCTAATGACTGATAGAGCTGGCTCATGAGCAGTGGTTGCAAAAGGAATATGCGTTTTCAGAATACCTGCTTTTTCTCTGGCAATTTCTTCAATGCTATTTCCTAAAAACTCAGTGTGATCTATATCTATTGAAGAAATAAGACAAATTGAAGGCTTTGCAATTACATTAGTGGCATCCAATCTTCCTCCTAGGCCTGTTTCTAGCAAAAGAATATCGACTTTTTCTTCTGCAAAATATTTAAAAGCGCAAGCTGTCAATTTCTCAAAGAAAGTCAATTCATGGAATAAATCAATTTCGGAAAACTCTTGAATTAAGTGATCTAATCTTTGCTCTGCAATATTTTGTCCATTTATTGAAAAACGCTCAGTAATTGAAATTAAATGTGGACTAGTATATTTGCCTGTTTTTAGTGGGAATTGACTCAGCAGCGCCTCTAGAAAAGCCAGTGTGGAGCCTTTACCATTTGTCCCAGCAATATGAACGGTGAAAGGTATTGTGTCTTGAGGATTGCCTATTAACGCTAAAAATGTTTTAATCTTTCCTATATCTAATCTAATCCCCAAATCAGGCCCTTTTTGATTTAGGATAGATTTAGAATTAAAATTTGAATTAATTTGCTCTAACCTCATTTGGAGAGAATACCTTGAATAAATCTGAATTAATAGATTCTATCGCTGAAGGCTCAGGATTAACAAAAAAAGATGCTGAAAAAGCCTTAAATGCAACCCTTGAAGCTTTTCTTAAAACCCTTTCTAAAGGTGAAGAAGTAGTAATTGCCAATTTTGGTTCATTTAAAGTTAAAGAGCGTGCTGAAAGAAAAGGCCGTAATCCAAAAACTGGTGAAGAAATTGTAATTCCTGCAAAAAAAGTAGTGAGTTTTTCGCCAGGCAAAAATCTAAAAGAAAGCGTTGCCTAACAATAAAAGCAACTAAATCAACAAAGCGCAAATTGAGTCACCAACAAAAACTGTTAGTGGCTCATGTTTTTTGTTTAAATCAACAAAATTTTGAATATAATCTTTCAATAGATTTTTATATTTGATTCAAGTAAAAAGATAGGATCGTTTAGGTGATTGGATTAATTGGAGCTGGCAGATGGGGAAGTAACCTAATTAGAAATTTTCTTCAATTAGGAGTTTTGTCTATTGTTTGTGATACTAACCCAAATACTGTTAAGCGAATAGCTTCACAATTTCCCACTCTTAGGCTTACAGAATCGTTTGAAGATTTATTGGCTGATTCCAATGTTAATGGAGTTGTTATATCAACCCCCAGTATTACGCATCACAGTCTAGCTAAAAAAGCTTTGCTAGCTGGCAAAAATGTTTATATTGAAAAGCCGCTTGCTCGAAATGAAGAAGAAGCTCAAGAATTAATTGATTTGGCTAATAAATTGGGGCTTGTTTTGATGGTTGGGCATTTATTGCTTTATCATCCTGCGGTAAATAAATTAAAAGAATTAATCACAGATGGAGTTTTAGGACAAATTCGCTTTCTGAACAGCGATCGCAGAAATTTTGGTTTGTCACGAATGGATACCAATGTAATTTGGGATTTGGCTCCGCATGATTTATCCATGATTAGTTATTTGCTTGGGCAAGAAACGGTTGAGTTAGTTGATGCAAATGGCTTTTCCACATCTGGAGATGAAGTAATTGATGTGGCGCATTTAGATATTAAGTTTCCTAATGAAGTTTATGCGCATATTCACAATAGCTGGATAGATCCGCAAAAACAATGTTTGCTTACTGTTAATGGCTCCAAGAAAACAGCCGTGCTCAACGATACTCGTTCCGAGAGAAAGCTAGAGCTCTACAGCATATTGCCTGATGGCCGAGTTTTGCATGAGCAGCCTGTATATGGTGATGAAGAGCCTTTGCATTTAGAATGTAAACATTTCTTGGAATGTATTAGTGATGGCATTAAACCACTGAGTGATGGTATAGGCGGATATCAAGTCGTCAAGATATTGGAAGAGGCTGATATCATGATGAGAAGTCGAACTAATAGATGTAATTAACTTTGTCTTTTTACACGAAAGGAAATTCATGCTTTTAAAGCCAGAAGAAATTCAAGCTCAGCTCGATCAAGAAATTCAAGACTGGTCATATGAAACCAAAGCGAATGACTCTAAACAAAATTTTGACTACTTGAGAAAAACTTTTAAATTCAAGAAATTTTTAGAAGGAATTGATTTTGTTCATCAAATAGCTTTGTTAGCCGAGAAAGCGGATCATCACCCTGATATTTTGATTGAATATAATAAAGTTACTTTGACGCTTTCGACCCACAGCGACGGTGGAATAACGCAAAAAGATATTGATTTAGCCAGTCAAATTAATAAAGGGTGATGTTGATCCGATTTAGGAGACAAATTTTTTAGAGATATAGTGATACTCTTCGAATTGAAGAGGGGACAGATAATTCAA